>DEQB01000058.1 GCA_002359085.1 Erysipelothrix sp. UBA3377 | reverse complement strand
GCTTCACCATGAAGTTGTCCAGAAACGGTAAGACTTGCATGTTTGCCAAAGAAATCTTTATCATAATCACCATCACGACGTGTGGTTACAGTGAAAGATTCACCCGCACCTTCAGCGTCATTACCTGTAATGATCGGTGTATGAACATATACAAATCCCTGGTTTTGGAAAAACTCATGAATCGCCATTGAAAGTACGGAACGCACTCTAAATACAGCCATAAAAGAATTGGTGCGCGGTCTTAAGTGCGCAATTTCTCTGAGATATTCATAGCTATGAGCCTTCTTTTGTAATGGATAATCTGGATCACTGGCCCCTTCTAAAATAACTTCTTTTAGAATAATTTCAAAAGGCTGTCTACCATCTGGAGTCAATTTAAATTCTCCTGTGATGGTCAATGCTGTTCCAACACCATATTTACCAATTTCTTCAAACTGATCATGACTACCCTCATAAACCAATTGTGCATTTTTAAAATATGTACCATCATTCAATTCGATGAATCCCACATTCTTACCTTTACGATTGGTACGAATCCAACCCTGTAATTGCACATATTCAATGGAATCCAATTCAACATCAGTCCCATAGTTTATAATTTCATAACACTCTCTAATCGTCATAAATGTAATCATAATTCGCTCCTTATATTTTATTCAAAGTTATTTACTTGGAAAATCAATTCCTGAATCGCAGCCACGACGTCTACCGATTTAATTGCGACATCTCTTGGAATTTGAATGTGTTCTCCTGAGAAGTCCACAAATCCTGAAATTCCCAATTCAACCAAACGGTCGACGGTTTCTTGTACGTTATGAGATACGGTCAGTATCGCAATACGACAGCCATCGGGAAGTTTTTCCTCAAGTTCGCTCATGTGATAAATGGGGATTTCTGATACGACACCCAGTTTCTTTGGATCCGCATCAAAAGCACATACAATTTCACCAACCACATGGTTCCAGCGGTTATAATTTAAAATTGCGCGCCCCAGATTACCCGCTCCAACCAAAACAATTTTTTCGTCAAAGTTAACACCCAATAGTTCATCAAATGTTTCAATCAAATTTTCTACATCGTAACCATAGCCTTGTTTACCTAAAGATCCTACAAATGAGAAATCTCTACGGATAGTTGTTGATTCAATATCAACAAACAATGATAATTCTCTACTTAAAATTCTATCAACACCCATAGACTGAAGCTTTCGTAAAGCTTTCAAATATACGGGGTATCGTTGCATTGTTGCCCTAGGCACATTTAGTTTATTGTCACTCACACATATCACCACCTAATTAATCATATCACAAAGTGGTTTTTTTATAAATGTGAAATATTTAATAAGTTTCGATTAGCTTGTTAGAAAGTGCCGATATTTCACAACTACCGAACATTTGTCGCTCAATATATGGTTTTGCTGCCAAACCGATCATCGCTGCTTGATCCATACAAGCCCAAAGAGGCGGAATGAGTATGTTCAAATTTGGATATGCTGACTTTAAAGCGTTGGTTTTTTCACGCAAACGGGAATTCGCTGCTACCCCTCCTGCTAACACAAGTGTTTGTATATCATAACTATCCAGTGCCAATTGAACACGTGTTATCAATTCATCAGTCGCTCTTTCTTGAAATGCATACGCCAAATTTTCGACATTCAAAGGACGATTGTTACGTTCTTCACGAAGCATGAGTTGTCTCACGGAGGATTTCAAGCCTGAAAAACTAAAGTCCAATGGGTTCTCCATCTTTACTCTGGGTAAATCATACTGTGCTTCACCTTGTTTGGCAAGTTTATCAATAATGGGTCCACCTGGATAGGATAATCCCATTTGACGGGCTACTTTATCGTAGGCTTCACCTACCGCATCATCCTGAGTGCGCCCAATAACTTCAAACTTGAAGTCTTCTTCCATATAAACCAGTTCAGTATGACCTCCAGACACTACCAGTGCAAGGAGTGGAAATGTGAGTTCTCCACTGAGTTTATTCGCATAAATATGACCTATAATATGGTGTACCGGAACCAACGGTACATCCAGGCTAAAAGCCAAAGTCTTTGCGGCCATCATCCCAATATGTAATGAACCAATGAGTCCAGGACCCTGAGTCACCGCGACATAGTCTATGTCTTCAAATGCTTTATCTGCTTTCTCAAAAGCTTCTTGAATCACAAAATTTATATTTTCTACATGTAAACGTGATGCAACTTCTGGGAAAACACCACCATATTCTTTATGAATTTCTATTTGTGTACTCACCGCATTGCTCAATACTTGATCATCTTCAATGATCGCAACGCTGGTTTCGTCACAACTCGTTTCTATCGCACATATAATCATGATACTACCACCTTCATTTTCATTACGAGCGCGTCTTTACGGGGTCCATAATAATTTTTTCTTCTATATAAAGTTTCAAAACCAAACCATTCATAGAAAGATACCACTGAAGTATGTTTCGCATTGACTTCTAAGATCATCTCTTCAACACCCTCATCCACAAGATTATCCCAAGTATATTTTAACAATTCATACCCGATTCTCTTTTTTTGATAATCCTTATGTACCGCAATTTGGAGTAAGTCAGATGTTTCACCGATATATTTAGCGATGATATAACCAACGACTTTATCATTTTCCTTGTAGACATAAGCACGGGTATTCAAATCTAAGAGTTCATGGCGATACAACAATAAACCCCAATTACTTTCAAGCACCTGTTTGTTGATTTTAAAAACTTCGGCTACATCATCGATACGCATCAAATCAATCATGAAGCATACCTGGGTGAAAGTGTATCAATGCTTTCGACTACTTTCCAAGATTCTTTAAGTTCATTGATATTAAAAACAACTTCCCCAAAATGATTCTCTAACCCAATTAATGAGGTATCCCCATAAAAAGGGCCCCATGCTTCAGAAATATCACTTAAATTATAGGTATCTGTATCCAACACAACACCATCTTTAACATGTGCCCCAAAAACACGTTTACTACGTGCATCCAGCATCACAAAGCCATCTTTTTTTCCAGAGATAGAAAGGAATGTACTGATGGTATAAACTTTGATATCTTGTGTTAGCGCGAAAACTTTGGTGAAAGTCATCGCAATACGAAGTCCCGTATAACTTCCAGGGCCATCTGTTAATACAATTGAATCAATCTCTTTTTTTGATATATTGGCTTTATTTAAAACCGACTCAATAAAATAAAACAATTTTTCTGATTGTTTTTGTCTCATGTCTTCCTGTAAGGACGCTAAAACTTGATTGTCTTTCACAATTCCTACCGCCAACAGCTTATGAGAGGTATCCAAAATCAATGTTGCCATGTTACACTTCCTTTATAATGGTTATTAACCGTTTGTCATCTTCTAAATGTTCCAATTTAATGTGATAATCTGCACTGATATCTTCTGAAATAAAATTACTCCACTCAATCACAACCACCGCATCCTCATCCATTAGGTCGTAAAGACCCAAAGTATCTGAATTCATATTCTCGAGTCGATAAGCATCAATATGATTCAGCTTTAATCGGCCTTCATATTGTCTTAAAAGCGTAAAGGTTGGAGATACAATGGGATCTTCAATTCCTAAGGACAAACCAAAGCCCTTTGTGAAGGTTGTTTTTCCAACACCCAAGTCCCCTTCAAGCGTTATAATGCATCCCGTTTGAATTGTATCCATAAAATTTTTCGCAATTTGGATTGTTTCTTCTCTATTATTTGAAATATATTCTTTCTTCATCTAATTCACCTTTACCATTATATCAAAAGATATCGTTTTCTACACGTATT
>DEQB01000047.1 GCA_002359085.1 Erysipelothrix sp. UBA3377 | reverse complement strand
CTTTAATGTGTAAGATAGGTTTATTTGGTATGATATAGGCGTGGTGATTATTTATGAAAAGAAAAATTATAAAAATACTGATTGTTGTTCTGGGTATTCCAACAATCGGAGGCTATCTATTATACCTAAACAGATGTGATATTAACAAAGGTGATATTTGTTATATAGAAAAAGAAGAAAGTTTTGAATTGGAAACCAATATTTCTCTAAAAGTCCAAGTTGAATCAGAAGCGATGGGTGAATACCTTTTAGATACGTGGAACACCCTTCACCCTGAACACCAAGGCGCCATTGAATATACTGTACAATCCCCATTGGGACTGATGGAACTCACAAAACCTTTGGAAAACGATATCGTGATTACATCCATCTACAATGCAGCCTATGTATTAGACCGTATGAAGGATTTGGGCGATGATGTAAGTGAAGTAATCCTTACACGCACCCCCAAACTCCAACAAGATGCGATCAACCTCATGGGTACTTACTTTATCCCCAATAACATTGATGGTTGGACTTTTATGTATAACCAAACACTCGCTGAATCTTTAAATATCGATTTAACCGACGCAGACCACAATGGACTTCCCGATAGTTTCGATAGTTTTGAAAAAATTATGGAGATGTCAGATACACTTCTTGAGACACTGGATTATGTGTTTCCTTTCACATTTACTGATCAATACTCATTCTATCCCTTTTTAACATCGGGTAATTGGAATCTAAACTTCACAAAGAAGGGTATGGACCCTGGATTTGCGAGTGCTGAATTTTTAGAAGGTCTGAATTTAATTGAAGCCTTCTCAAAAAGCCAATGGTCAAATTATGAAACGGGTAGTGCAGATTCTTTAAACTGGGCATATGATACGGCACTTTATGAAGGTCAAACACTCTTTACCATGGTCAGTGATTGGATGTATCTTGACTTATTGGATGCACAATCTGAAGCAGTCTATGTTCAAGCGCCCCTACCTACCTTTAATGGAAATCATCTCAATGCGTTGAGTGAAATCTATGGGTATATGGTCAATGGTCAAACTGCCTATCCATCCGCAAGTGCAGAAGTATTGCGCATTTTGCGCTTACCTCAGGCAGTACATCACGACGATACGCATAAAACATTTATTTACCATCGCAATTACATTGATGAACTCGAAATTGATGCTGAAAGTAAACAAAATATATTAGCGTACAACTATAATAAAACACTCCCTGTCATTGCTTTGGATTTAAATCCCAAAGTATTGGCAAGAGATATATACTATGATGTGGATTTTATGCCAATCTTAATGGATTTATATGATGGGAACATCACAAAAGAAGTGGCACAAGCACAATTCATAGAAGCTGCCGAACAATGGCATATAGAAAAGGATGCTGTGGAAGATGAAGTGGAATCAACTGATTGAAAATGAATCGTCTCAAACTTATTTCAAAGCGTTGATGGATTATCTGTCTGATTCACAAGCCATCATATATCCAAAGAAAGAAGATATATTCAAAGCTTTTGAACTGACAGAATTTGACGATGTTAAAGTGGTAATTTTGGGTCAGGACCCTTACCATCAACCGGGACAAGCCATGGGTTTGAGTTTTTCAGTGCACCCAAGTATTGCTTTACCCAAAAGTCTTATCAATATTTTTAAAGAATTGGGAGATGATGTGGGAGTACACAAACTCACAGGAGATCTGAGTGGTTGGGCCAAACAGGGCGTATTTTTGTTGAATACGATTTTAACGGTAGAAGCATCAACACCACTGGCACACCAAAATAAGGGGTGGGAAACGTTCACAGATCGCGTCATTGATGCATTAAGTGAAAGAGAAAAACCAATGGTATTTTTACTTTGGGGAAAAGAGGCGCAAAAGAAAAAAGCGATGATCAAAGACCATCACTTAATCCTACAAGCACCCCATCCATCTCCCTTAAGTTCCTATCGTGGATTTTTTGGATCCAAACCTTTCTCAAAGATAAATGAACAACTGTTAAATTGGGGACAAGACCCCATTGATTGGAGTAGGTAATGTTTAATACTATAGAAGCGGCTTTAGAAGTAGTCGAAGCCAGAAGAAATCAAGTGTATGGGATTGACCACCTTAAAGCTGCATTGGAAGCTTTGGGCAACCCACAAGACAGACTAAAATTTATTCATATTGGTGGTACCAACGGTAAAGGTTCAACCACTAATTTTACCCGCGCAATTTTACAAGAAGCGGGCTTTAGGGTGGGCACATTCACATCACCCCATCTCATCAGTCATAATGATCGCATTCGTATCAATGATGAACCAATTATAGATGCGCATTTGTTATTTTATATCAATCAAACAGAAAGAATATGGGAAAAATTCAACCTGAGTATGTTTGAAATCGATGTCTTGGTTTCAATACTCCATTTCATAGATGAAGGCGTAAACTTCGTGATTTTTGAAGTGGGCCTTGGGGGTCGACTGGATGCTACAAACGTTATAACACCACGTGTTAGCGCAATTACAAATGTAGACTATGATCATATGGCTATTTTAGGAAATACCTTGGGTGAAATTGCGGTTGAAAAAGCTGGCATCATTAAGGAAGGGGCACCTATCTTAACAACGGAAAAGAAACAAGAAGTTTTAGACGTGTTTATGGATACTGCCACCAACCTGAATGCGCCCTTTAAATGTGTAGAAATTCCTGAATATACGGGGATGTTTGATTTTAAGGTAGGAGACGTTGAAATCAATCTTAGAAACCAAGGTATTTATCAAATTGAAAACTGTGCCTTGGCGATCGCAATTGTTAAGTCGTTGGATTTGTTTGCTTCAAATAGAGCCATTAAAACGGCTGTGGAGTCAACACACTGGGCCGGTAGATTTGAACCGTTAATGGAAGGCGTCTATGTGGATGGTGCGCACAATCGCATCGGTATGAAGCGCATGATTGAAACCCTTGAAAGATTACCCAAACCCTGGACGGTTGTATTCAGTGCATTGGCTGATAAAGACCATCATGAAATGATTGAAATGTTACTTGAAAAAGTGGATACCGTAATCATTACTGAATTTGAATTCAATCGTGCAGCGAAAGCGACTGAACTGGCCGAAGACTTTGATGTTGTAATCATTGAAGACTTTAAAGAAGCCATTGATAAGGGCATTGAAATGCGTGGTGAAGGGACGACAGTAATCACAGGATCACTGTACTTTATCTCTGATGCACGGGCTTATATTTTAAGTAAATAATGTCATCTTATTTTGATAAAATGACCACTTACCGTTATTAAATTGATTATAACAGACGTTTCGCTATGATACATACATAGACGAAAGGTAGATGTGTATGTCACTTAAAAAACTACTATCTCAAAATAAAAAATCACTCATTCTGTATGCATTGGGTGCTGTAATTACCTCTGGATCCAGTATGTTGTTTACGTTGGGTTTTTCCAATGCATTCAAAATTTTTACCATGGATTCTACACGTGAACTGATCCAAATTGGTTTGCTGACTTTGGGACTGATGTTACTACCCGTTATCCTACAAATCATTTCCAGGTTTTTAAGAATTGGGTTTATGACAGATATTCTTAAAGAGGTTAGAATGATGGCTTATGACAGAATCATGAATATGGATTCTGAGAGCTTCAAAGAGAAATCAAGAGAGGATTATCAGTCTCAACTGATATCAGATATCAATCTATTTGAAAAAGACTTCTTTTTATCAATTTTAAATATTTCTTATAGTTTATTCAGTTCTCTGATCGCTTTGGCGGTTCTTGGATATATTTCCTGGGTAATAGCGCTTGGATCATTAGTTACAGCAATTGTCTTGTATCTTGTAACCAAGTTATTTGAAAAACCCGTACGAGAAAAGCGCAAGCAAACTCAAATCCAAAACAAGGCATTCAATCAGGGTGTCAGTAACCTTGTGCAAGGGAGTAAAACATTGAAACACTTCAATGTGGAACAACGGTTCTTAAAACATTTTGAACAAGATATTGAAACACTTGAAAGTGTTAAATCGGATTATTATGCGATGAATAAAAACCAAGAAGCCATTAGTGAAGGTATAGCGATGATTTATCAAGTCGCAATGATTGGATTTGCGACCTACCTTTTAGCAAAAGGTGATATTGGGGTTCCTGCTTTAATTGTGGTTTTAAATACCAGTGGTAATGTGGTTTGGTCCATCATCTCTGGATTCTCGTTTGTGAACAGATTGAAGTCATCGGTAGACATTTACAATGGATTGGTAGCGATACCTGAGCCCAATCATACGGCTCAATCACATGTTGAACATACGCATTATGACATCCATAATTTAAGTTTCTCTTACGATACCAAACAAATCATTGATAATCTGAGTTTGGTCATCAAGTCAAAGGATAAGATTTTGATTCATGGTCCATCTGGAAGTGGTAAGACTACTTTCTTGAATTGTTTGAGTCAAAACTTAAGTGGGTATGAAGGTTCCATTAGATTGGGTGATCATGAGCTACATAGTCTTGAACACAAATCATTTTTAAATGCGTCATCGTATATCAGACAAAGTCACTTTATGTTCGATGATAGTATCCTATATAACATTATTTTAAATCAACCGTATGATAAAGATAAATTTGAGCGTGTCTTAAACCAAAGTGCTTTAATGGACTGGGTTATGACATTGGATGATAAAGAAAACCACCAACTCAAACAAAATGGTTCAAATATATCAGGGGGACAACGTCAAAGAATTTCAATCGCAAGAGAGTTATATGCGGATGCGGATATCATTTTTGTGGATGAGCCCAGTGCCAGTCTGGATGATGATAATGCGGAGATTATCTACGATACGATTCTGAGTTTGGATAAAACAGTTATCTGTGTAACGCATCGCCATATTGATTATCT
>DEQB01000033.1:8431-9885 GCA_002359085.1 Erysipelothrix sp. UBA3377 | reverse complement strand
GTCGTGATGATATCATGGTTTATTTAATGCAACATGGTCTTAAACCGAAACTTTCATTTGATATCATGGAATCCGTTCGTAAAGGGAAGGGCTTAAGACAAGAATGGGAAAAGGATATGAAATCTTTTAATATCCCAAGTTGGTATATTGATTCTTGTAAGAAAATTAAGTATATGTTCCCTAAAGCCCATGCCGTTGCGTATGTTATGATGGCGCTTCGTGTTGCTTGGTTTAAAGTACACCGTCCCTTAAGTCATTATGCAGTCTACTTTACTTTGAGAGTGAACGCTTATGAAATTGAAACGATGACTTCATCCATGACAGCAGTCCAAAAACGTATCCAAGACATTCAAACGAGATTACAGAATTTTAATACGAAACATGAAGTAACCTCTAAGGAAGTATCTTTGGTTGATACTTTGGAAGTAACTTTAGAAATGATGTCACGTGGTTATACAATTAAACCCATTAATCTTGATCTTTCAGCAGCGACTGAGTTTATCCTTGATCCAAATGATAATAAAGCAATCATCCCACCCTTCAATGTGATTGATGGTTTGGGAGATACGGTTGCTGAATCCATCATTATCGCAAGAGAAGAACGTGAAATTATCTCGAAACAAGATTTAATCATGCGTTCATCAATTAGTAGTTCATTGATTAAAAAATTAGATGATTTGGGTGTTACATCACACCTACAAGAGTCAAATCAAATGTCACTGTTTTAAATTAATGTGTTATCTGATGGATAAACATTAATTATTGTGTATAATATAAATTGAGTTTAGAATACAAATTTTCTAGTTATCTGGGGGTGTAAGATTGAGAAAAAAAAGAACACTATTATTTAGTATGATAGCACTTGTCCTAATTTTAGGTATCGCAAGTGTTTTCGTATTGATTAACGATAAAGAAAATGTGATAAATTATGATCGCATCGATACACCGATGCTTGTAGTGAATGACGAACTCATGTTTCCTTTAAACATTGACGAATCTTTTGATACAACAGTTTAT
Organism: Erysipelothrix sp. UBA3377; assembly: GCA_002359085.1. Classification (GTDB taxonomy): domain Bacteria; phylum Bacillota_I; class Bacilli_A; order Erysipelotrichales; family Erysipelotrichaceae; genus Erysipelothrix. The sequence goes on along the minus strand of DEQB01000033.1, from coordinate 8,868 downwards.
TTAGAGGATGTCGTCGATGCCACAACCAGTCGTTATGACACTGTTGAATCATTTGAAATGGACGTTTCTGAAGGTGGCGAACAAACTGGAACGATTGTTGTTTCTTTAAACAATGCTAAACTGACACGTCAGTTTAGTTTCTTTGTAACGGATGAAGAACTACCAATCATTGTGATTTTACAGTATCCCAGAACTGCAGTGGATGCTCCAATTGACTTGAAGGATTATGTTCTTATAAAAGACAACTCACTGAAAGAGGGGGTTGAAATAGAACCTACTTTCGAAGGTGACATTAATTGGAGTAGAGCAGGGACCTATACTGTTCAAATCAAGGCCAAGGACGATGCTGGTAATGAAGCAACATGGCCCATGGATGTAGTTGTCTATGATCCTGAACCTGTTAACACAGGCGGTAATACTGGTGGCAACACAGGTGG
>DEQB01000033.1:7223-8336 GCA_002359085.1 Erysipelothrix sp. UBA3377 | reverse complement strand
CTGGCGGTAATACTGGCGGTAATCCTGGTGGCAACACAGGTGGAAGTACTGGAGGCAATACCGGAGGTAATAACGGTGGGGACAACGGTGGCGATGAGACACCTCCAGTAGTGGACCCACCAACAAATGAAGATTAATCAGACAATGAATAAAGATTTTAATTACAATATACCAATTAAGAGAGAAGAGGGATCGATTATGAATGATTTGGGATATCAATCCAATACAGAAGAGGAAATTAGTCTTAGTGAATTATTCGCTATCATAAAGCCTTATATTATTTATATTTTATTATTCAGTGTTATTTTGGGTTTGGGAAGCTTTTTATTTACAAAAGTTGCGATTCAACCAGTTTACCAAAGTAATGCGACGATGATTATCAACAACCGTAAGGATGATGCGGCCAATGCGATTACGAGTGATGAAATTAATACAGCACGCAACTTGGCTTCAGTCTATAGTATTATTATTAAAAGTGACGCTGTTACAGAACCTGTAGTAGAGGTACTGGGGTTGGATTTAGCACCCCAACAACTTGCTGAAATGATTACTGTGTCGTCAGTAGATAACACGCAAGTTATTCGTATATCCGTTAAGAATATTGACCCTGAATTGGCTCAGGCATTGAATCAGGAAATCTTAAATGTTGCACCCGACATCATCGTTGATGTTGTTGAAGCGGGATCAGCACGTGTTATCTCATATCCACAGATTCCTCAGTCACCCGTTTCACCCAATGTCGTAATGAATGTATTGGTTGCCTTTATGTTGGGGATGATGTTGAGTACAGGGTATGTATTTGTGAGATTTATGTTGGATAAAACATTCAAGACTCAACAAGAAATTGAAAAAGTATTGGGAATTCCAGTTATTGGCGTTATTCCAAATGTCCAAAGTGTAAGAAAAGGGGGAAAATAACATGTTCCGTAAAAAACAAAAAGAAGTCATTAAAACTGCTCCTGAAATTATTGGAGATAATGCTCCCTTTGCGTTTAATGAATCTTATAACTCATTGAGAACCAATCTTGATTTCATGACTTTCTCAGGAGAAATTAAAGTGATTTCAGTGACATCTTCTATTCCCAATGAAGGTAAATCATCGATTTCTATTAA
>DEQB01000033.1:6985-7157 GCA_002359085.1 Erysipelothrix sp. UBA3377 | reverse complement strand
AGAGCGCCAAGTATTCACCGTTATATTAACGTTAGAAATATGGGTGTTGGATTCTCATCGGTGCTTTCTGGACAGGTTGATATTAATGAAGTTATTTATCAATATAAGCCTTTAGAGATTAATGTTATTTTGTCAGGTCCAATTCCACCGAATCCTTCGGAGTTATTGATGC
>DEQB01000033.1:0-6886 GCA_002359085.1 Erysipelothrix sp. UBA3377 | reverse complement strand
TGGTTTCTGATGCGAAAATTATTTCTAGAGTATCAGATGGAACTTTATTCGTGGTTCGACATAAATTTACGGATCGCAATTTGGTGAAAGATGTTGTAAAACAACTTCAAGGACCGGATCAAAAGGTGTTGGGGATTGTATTTAATAACTATGAGACCAGTGGATCAGATAGTACTTATACATACGGTTATGGGAATTCAAATGATTGATTTACATAATCACGTACTCTTTGGAATGGATGATGGGGCACAAACGTTGGAAGATTCAATTCAAATGATCAAAAGTGCGATTGATCAAGGTATTAAAACCTTGGTTTTGACCTCACATTTTAATCCGATTACAGATGATTATGATCTTTTCATAACCAAAAGAAATGCCAACTTTTTAGAACTCCAAGAAGCAGTAAATTTCTACAATTTAGACATTAACCTTCTAAAGGGGGCTGAAGTATACTTCTCCAGTGCATTGTTGACCCAAGATTTGGATGCATTGTGTATTGAGGGTACTGACTATCTTTTGATTGAATTGTCTACAAGAAGTATGCCGGCGAGTTTGAACTCACAAATACTTACACTCTTGGGTAGAGGTTATAAGGTAATATTGGCGCATATTGAGCGATATCAGTATTTAATTGATGATTCTCAGGAGCTTGTTTCTTTAGTTGAAAATGGTGTATTAATGCAAGTTAACTGTAAAACATTCTTACGTGGTAAAGATAAGCATTTAATTAAAGCACTGATTAAACACAATTTGGTTCATTTGATTGCATCCGATGCCCATAATATGGAAAGTCGAAGCATGAATACGGGTGAGACTTTTGAGTTTATTGATAAACATTTCTCAAGGTTAGTTTCAGAGACATTTATGAGTAATGCACAAGCTGTATTAAGCAATAGATATCCAGAAATATTAATGCCTACCAAGCTTAAAACAAGATTTGGTCGTTACGTTTAAAGTTGAGAATTTCTTAACTGTTGAGATCATGCGTTAAGCCTTGATTTTTGAGGCTATAATATGTATAATAACTTTAGATAAGAGCAAGAAAGGAGTGGTTGTACCACTCTTTGCTTTATGTTAGAGGAGGGATTATGAAAAATTATCTAGAAATCTTAGAACCCATCGCAGATGAAATGTCACTTAATATTGTGTCAATGAAGTCGGTTGGGAACGATCTTTATGAAGTCATTATTGCGAATAAAGATAACTTAGAACCCATTGATTTGGAGACGAGTTCAAAGGCAGCGAATGCTTTTGCAGAAGCGATTGATTATGAAGTATCTTTGGATGTGAGTTCAGAAGGTGCTGAGAAAGTAATTAGCCTTGATTTAATTGATACTGTAATTGGCGCATATGTACACGTAAAGTTTATCAATCCCTCACAAGGGTTTGATCATGTTGAGGGTGAATTAATGGATGTTACTGAGGATATCCTGAAAGTACAATACCGTTTCAAACACACTCACAGAATCTTAGAAGTAGAAAGGAACAATATTGATCTTATGCGTTTAGCAGTTAAGATTTAAGGAAATATACATGAATTTAAAAGTTATTGTTGAAGCAGTTCAAGAATTGGGAGACAAGAGAAATATATCTCAAGAATTTGTAGCTGAGGCTTTGGAAGAATCCTTGGTTAAAGCGTATCGTCGTGAAATCGGTGTATCAGATGCACTGGTTGAAGTCGATATCAATCAAGATACTGGAGAAATTAAACTCTATCACTGTTTTGCAGTTGTTGAAAATGTAGAAGATGACGAATTAGAAGTCGGCATCGACGAATTAGAAGAAAATGCAGGAGATCTAAAGGTAGGAGATACTTACCGTATTGAAAAACCTGTGGAAGCACTGGGCCGTGCAGCAGTTACACTTGCGAAAAACGTAATCAAACAAAAGATTCGTGAAGCAGAAAAACTTTCGGTCTATAATGAGTATTATCGTCAATTGGACGAAATGGTCATGGCTAAAATTGAAACAGTTGAAGAAAAATATATGGTGCTTGATTTGGGTAAGGCATTGGCAATTATGCCAAAAAGTGCTCAAATGCCCAATGAGTATTATTCAGAAGGACAAACGATTAAAGTTGTGATTACTGAAGTAAACAAAGAGAGCAAAGGTGCACAAATCTTAGCATCGCGTTCCACGGATACTTTAGTACGTCGTTTATTTGAACGAGAAGTTCCTGAATTTGGAAGCAACCTTGTTGAAATTAAAGCAATGGCGCGTGAAGCGGGAGATCGTACAAAAGTTGCGGTATTTACCAATGATCCTGATATTGATCCAATTGGTGCATTTATTGGACACCAAGGTTCACGTATCAATGCCGTTAAAAACGAATTAAAAGGTGAGAACATCGATATTTTCGAATGGAGCGACAACATGGTCGAACTCGTCAACAATGCACTGAGTCCCGCAGAAGTCAATGCTGTATTTGAAAATCCAAACGGTAATGGTTTGATGGTGGTTGTAGATGATGATCAACTGTCATTAGCAATCGGTAAACGCGGTAAAAACGCACGTCTGGCTGTTCGCTTAACCAAAGAACGCATTGACATCAAATCCGTTACAGAAGCCCATGAAATGGGTATCGATTATATTGCGTTGATGGCTGAATATGAAGCGAAGTTACGCTTAGAAGCTGTTAAGGATGTAGAACCTGTCTTAGAAGTTGTTGAAACTGTAGAAGATGAAGTTGAAACCGTAGATACAGCACCTGTAGAAGAAGTTGTTCAAGAAACTGTCAAAGAAGTGGTTGAAGAACCTGTCAAAGAAACAGTAGAAGAAGCTGCTCCAGTGGTTGAACCCGCACGTAGAAAACGTCCATTATTGAAACCAAGAAATGATGATTTTGTATCCAAATTTGAAGAAATTGCGGATGCAAGTCGTTCTAAAGAAGATGAAGGATATACACGTAGAAGACGTCGTCAAGATAAGCATGAAGAACCAGTTTCGACTGCTGAATTGTTAGAAAATCTAGAATATGAGATTCTACCTGAATACTCAGAAGAGGATCTAAAAGAGATTGAGGCACGTGCTGAACAAGATGAGTCAGAGTGGTATGATGAAGATATTGACTTTGATGAATTTGAAGAGTATTACGAATAGTATTTGAAGTAGGTGATACAAAATGTCTAGGAAAATACCCATGCGTAAATGTATCGTCACCCAGACTCAATATCCAAAAAATGAGTTGGTGCGCGTAGTACTTACGCCTGAAAATGAAGTTGTTTTGGATTTAACGGGAAGAAAAAATGGACGTGGCGCATATCTTGTGAAAGATAAACAAGTTATATTAAAAGCGAAGGATTCAAAACTTTTAAGCAGAGCCTTAAAAACAGAGATTCCAAATGCAGTATATGATGCATTATTGGAGCTTGTAGATGGAAAATAAGTTACAACAATCACTGGGACTGGCTCAAAGAGCAGGAAAATGTGTCAGTGGTGAAGAATTAATCTTTCAGATTGAGAAGCGAAAAATACATTTGGTACTAATCGCGACCAATGCATCTGAAAGAACAAAGAATGATATGATGAAGAAATGTGAGAGATTCAATGTTCCTTATATTGAGTCTTTAACAAAGGAGGATTTGTCAAATGCAATCGGTAAATTCAATCGTGTAGCGGTTGGTATCACCGATGTTGGTTTTAGCAAGTTGTTAAAATCATATTAAAAAAGTAGAGGTGAATTAAATAGTGAGTAGAAGAAGAAATCAACAAAAAAAGAGTGCTCCTCAACCCAAACCAAAAGCCAAACCAACGGTTACGGCAATTGAGTATGTCGAGGGGATTATTGTAAGTGAATTGGCTGATAAACTGGAACGTAATTCCAGTGAAATTATTAAGTTACTGTTTATGATGGGAACGGTTGTAAATATCAACACATCCCTAGATAGTGATACAGTCGAACTTATTTGTATGGAGTATAATGTCGAAGCGACACAAGTCGAACCAGTCGATGAATTGGCTCTTGAAATATTCGAAGAGGACGATGAAAAAGATCTCGTAGAACGTGCACCCATTATTACAATTATGGGACACGTTGACCACGGTAAAACGACACTATTGGATACGATTCGTAAAGCGGATGTAGCTGGGGATGAGTTTGGTGGTATTACACAACATATTGGTGCTTATCAAATTAAACGCCATAACAAAGTATTGACGTTTTTAGATACACCAGGTCACGAGGCTTTTACAGCAATGCGTGCCCGTGGTGCACAAGTAACTGACTTAGTAGTTGTAGTGGTTGCTGCAGATGATGGGGTTATGCCTCAAACACGCGAGGCCATTGACCACGCAAAAGCTGCCAATGTTCCGACGATTATTGCGGTGAATAAAATTGATAGAGTGGATGCGAATCTTGATCGTATCTATTCTGAATTATCTGACGCTGGTATTACTCCCGAAGAATGGGGTGGCGATACTGTCTTTACGAAGATTTCTGCGAAAACAGGTGAAGGAATCGATGAATTACTCGAAACCATTATCTTGGCAGCAGAACTTGAAGAATTAAAAGCGAACCCAAAACGTGAAGCTTTCGGTTCGGTTATTGAAGCGAAACTTGATAAAGGACGTGGACCTGTTGCTACCTTATTGGTACAAAACGGTACACTTCGTACAGGGGATCCTGTAGTTGTAGGTACATCATTTGGTAAAATCAGAAGAATGACTGACAGTAATGGTAATGAAGTTAAAGAAGCGACACCATCCATGCCGGTTGAAATTATTGGTTTACAAGATGTTCCTGTAGCAGGAGATATTTTTAAAGCTTATAATGACGAAAAAGAAGCCCGTAATATGGCTGAGAAACGTAAAGATGCACGTATCGAAGCTGACCGAAGTCACTCAAGTGCATTAAACTTAGATGACCTTTCAAAACAAATTGCTGAAGGAAATATGCAAGACATTAACTTAGTCATTAAGACTGATGTTCAAGGATCTGCAGAAGCCCTAAAAGCAAGTCTTGAAAAATTAAGTGGCGAAGAAATTCGTATTAATGTTATTCGCTCAACTGCAGGGACCATCACAGAAAGTGATGTCTTACTCGCAAGTGCATCCAATGCAATCATTGTCGGATTTAACATCCGTCCAACAGCTGCAGTAAGAAACTTCGCGGAAGAAAAGAAAATTGATATTCGATTATATAACGTGATTTACCACGCTATTGAAGCCTTAGAATCTGCAATGAAGGGTATGATGGCGCCAGTATTTGAAGAAGTCATTTATGGTCAAGCTGAAGTACGTCAACTTTATAAAGTTTCAAAAATTGGAACCATTGCTGGATGTATGGTTACAGATGGTAAAATGGTCGCAAATACAGATGTCCGTCTGATTCGTGATGGTATCGTAATTTATGAAGGTAAGATGTCTTCACTCAAGCGTTTCCAAGATGATGCAAGAACTGTAAATCAAGGATTCGAATGTGGTATTACGATCGCAAACTTCAACGATATTAAAGAAGGCGACATTATTGAATCATATGGAGAAGAAGAAGTAGAACAGGAGTAATCTTATGAGTGTCAGAAAAGATAGATTAGAATCAATTATTAAACGTCAAGTTGCTAAAACAATTACAACACAATTAAATGATCCCGCTTTAAAATTTGTAAACGTTACAGATGTTGAAGTCAGTGATGATTTATCTTATGCTACAGTTTTTGTCAGTTTCTTAAATGAAGAAGACAAAGAAAAAGGATTGGCAGTTTTAGAAAAATCAAAAGGATTATTACGTACTGTGGTTTCAAAATCAATCACAACACGACGCATTCCTGAAATTACAATCAAACTCGATGAGTCTTCAGAAAAAGGCTCACGTATTGATGAAATCTTAAACAAGATTAAAGAAAATAATTAAGAGAATTCTTTATGAATTCTCTTTTTCACCTGATGAAAGAGGAAGCTTATGGATGGCATAATATGCATAAATAAAAAACAAAACATGACTTCTTTTGACGTCATTCGTCAATTACGATTTAAATATCGATGTAAACTCGGACACAGTGGTACCCTAGACCCACAAGCGACTGGTCTACTTTTAGTAGCGGTTGGTAAAGCCACGAAAGCTTTAAATTACATTGAAGCTGAAGACAAAGTCTATATTGGTACTTGTAAACTTGGACTGAAAACAGATACCGGTGATATTTGGGGTGAAACCTTAGAAAGAAAAACACCCCAAACCATTGATAAAACAAAGTTAGAAACAGTGCTTCAAAGCTTTGTAGGAGAAAAGTCGCAAAGGGTCCCCATGGTATCGGCTAAAAAAGTAGATGGTAAGAAGTTGTACGAATACCACCGTGAAGGCATAGAGATCGAAACGCAATATACAGATATCGAAATCTATAGTATCAAGCTATTGTCAGTGGATGAAGATACTTTCACTTTTGAAGCACATGTATCAAATGGCACTTATATTCGAACACTTTGTGAAGATATTGCTGAGGCTCTGGGAGAACTTGGGACGATGTCAAGCTTAAATAGAACATCGATTGGTCGCTTTAATTTAGATGGGGCACTGGATATTGATGATCTTCCTGATACATTAGAGCCCATCCCTACTAAAGATGCCATAGTTTTAGAGAGGATTGTAGATCCAAGTTTAGAATTTAAAGTTAAAAATGGTCATCGTCTCTTTTTTGATACACCACACAATCAAGTTCTTGTAGATACAGGAGATTATTTTGCGGTATACGAGCGTATAAAAGATGATGAATTTAAAAGCGTAAGGGGATTATGGTAATGAAGAAAACAATGATTACACAAATTGCGCAAATAAACCTTAGACAAAATCGATCGGTTGCTTGTATCGGTTTTTTCGATGGGATTCATTTGGGTCATCAAGCTTTAATCCACAAAACTAAAGAGCGCGCAGAAGCGCTTGGCATCCCTTCTATGC
>DEQB01000064.1 GCA_002359085.1 Erysipelothrix sp. UBA3377 | reverse complement strand
TGTTGTGATATTATATTTAAGCAATAAGAAAGTAGAAGCACACTTCTCACCTGATAACTTAAGTTATGGGTTCATGCTTAAACCTATTAATCATTTAATAAGTAAGGCTTGTGTGTTCTATTTTAATAGAGTACACTTTTTTATTGTTTGATATCACGTAGGAGGTGAACTTTATCAGTAATAAAAAAACTCAAGGAGACTTGGTTAATGATCGCATTCGCTCTAAGGAACTTTTAGTGATTGGTTCGAATGGTGAACAACTCGGAATTTTGACGCGCAATGAAGCTTTAGCAAAAGCAGCAGAAGTGCAACTCGATTTAGTGGTTGTATCCCCAAACGCAAACCCGCCAGTTGCGAAGATTTTGGATTATGGTCGTCATCGTTACGAACTACAAAAGAAAACACGCGAAGCGAAAAAGAATCAACATGTCACGCAAGTTAAAGCTTTGCGTTTATCACCAGTAATTGAGGAACATGACTTTAACACAAAATTGCGTCATGCTCGTAAATTCTTGGAACAAGGACACAAAGTAAAAATGGACATGAGATTTAGAGGCCGTATGATGACTCGTGTAGAAGTTGGTAAAAAGACTATGAACCGATTCATTGAAGAGACGAGTGATCTTGGAACTGCTGAAAAGAGACCGAAATTGGAAGGAAACACCATGTCGGTAACTATTTCACCCACTAAAAAATAATGAAGAAGGAGGGGCCTTTGTATGCCTAAAATGAAAACAAAACGTACCTTAGCAAAACGTGTTAAAAGAACAGGTACTGGTAAATTGAAGCGTCAACACGCATATGTATCGCACTTTGCTGCGCATAAATCACAAAAACAAAAACGTAATCTACGTCAGTCAACTTTGGTACATCCAAGCGACTACAAACGTATTAAACACTTATTAAACGATTAATAAAAGGAGTAAATCGATATGCCAAGAGTAAAAAGTTCAGTAGCGAGTCGTGCTCGCCGTAAAAAAACACTAAAATTAGCCAAAGGATATTTTGGTTCAAAACATATTTTATATCGTACTGCAAACGAACAGGTAATGCGTTCACAACGTTATGCTTACCGTGATCGTAAAAACCTTAAACGTGAAATGCGTAAATTATGGATTACCCGTATTAATGCTGCAGCACGTTTGAACGATATTTCATATAGCCAATTAATGCATGGTTTGAGACTTGCAAACATTGAGATTAACCGTAAGATGTTATCTGAAATCGCAATTCACGATCCAAAAGGTTTTACTAACTTAGTAGGTAAAGCACAAAAAGCTTTAGAAAAGTAATATGGACAAAAGTATTCGTGATGTTTTAAATGATCTTCTGGTTGATATGTTTAATCAAATATTGACCTTAGAAGAATATTTCCTTAAAAAGCGTGGGGTTAAGCTCTCTATGAGCGAAGTCCATACTTTAGAGGCGATTGATAAGAGTGAAGGTAAGACCATGAGTGAAGTCGCTAAAAAGTTGCGCATCACCCAAGGAACCTTAACGGTTAATATCAATCGTTTGACCAATAAGGGGTTTGTATACCGCATCCAAGATGAAAACGATCGCCGTATCTATCGTTTAAAACTAACGGATAAAACCAAATCTGTTTTGGAAGTTCATGAGATCTTTCATGAAGAAATGGTCGACCAACTCGTTTTGAAGCTATCAAATGAAGAAAAGCAAGTCTTGGTAGACTCGCTCTCTCAGATGAATTTATATTTTAAAGACTTAATAGAAAGGTAGAGGATTAAAACTCTGCCTTTTTTGTACATTCCATCAGACGTTTATATTTTAGCGATGCAATGTCTATATAGATTTGATGATGGTGCAGTTCATACATCATCATTGCCCATTCACACCACAACACATGGTGCACAATTTCAAACTTATGTAACCGATCCAATTCTTGTGCAGTGGGGTTTCTCTCAAAGTAAGCCCAATAGAATGTATTTCTAAGTTGTGGATTCGTGATGTCATTTTCAGTAATGAAACTCATGATATCAAAGAAAGGGTCATTATCCGCCGCATACTCAAAATCAATAAGGTAATCCTTTGTATCTGAAAACAAGAGGTTTCCCGCAACAATGTCATTGTGACAAAGCCGTACATTCTCAACTTTTAAGTTATCAATGACGTGATGTGCAAAATCAGTATCAAATAAGGGATGCTGCACCCTTTCTTTATACATATGAAATTTATCTTTGATATTGAAGTTTACACCGGTTTGAATGTTCGAATCATGCAGCTTTCGAATCAAGATGGCACTGCGTTCAATATATGAAATATTGAAGGTTTCACTATTTTCTATGTATTCACTACATTTTACACCGGTTAATTTGTTATAATATATAAGATTTGGTTCAAGGTTTAAAGGTTTGATTTCATTTAATACTTTTGATTCCAATTCATAGTTAAAAAGACCTTGGTTTTGAATGCGAGGGATTCGCAACACAACCTTTTGATCAGGTAAGGTCACCACGTAATTGTCGTTGGTTAAGCCTGTCTCAATATATTCATAACTTAATGCTTTAACATTAAATATATTTTCAATAATAGTTTCTTTTTTCATGAAGCTATTATAACACATAAAGGAGAAATCTATGAAGATACTAGTCGCAACACACAATATAGGAAAACTCAAAGAATTTGAGGCAATCTTAAAACCAAGAGGTTATACCTTATACAACCTTGATGATTATAAGGTTAATATGGATGGATTTGAAGAAACAGGCGAAACATTCGCAGAGAATGCGATGTTAAAGGCACATTTTGTACATGCGCTTGTGAATATGCCCGTAATCTCAGATGATTCAGGGTTGATGATCGATGCTCTACCAGATATTTTGGGTGTAAAATCCGCAAGATTTATGGGAGAAGATACGGATTATAAAATTAAAAACCAAGCCATACTGGATTTACTTTCATCAAAAGAAGATCGAAGCGCTGCCTTTCACAGCGCGATCGCTGTAGTAGGGTTACAAGGTGATTTATTATTTGAAGGACAATGTGATGGACACATTGCGCATGAAATATTAGGAGATCATGGATTTGGTTACGATCCAATTTTTGTTCCGAATCAACGTGATATGAGTTTTGCTCAGATGGGAGATATTGAAAAAAATAAAATATCCCACCGTGCTTTAGCTTTAGAAAAATTTGTGGAGTATCTCAATGAAAAAGAAGATTAATGAGGGACTCACTACTTTTGCAATCGTTTGTTTTATTTTTGGATTGCTTGTAACCATGTTTAATTTGGCAGTATTCAACGAACGTTTTTTTGAAACCCAGTATAAAGCATTAAATACCGCAGAGAGTATGGACATGAGCGATGAAGACCTTATGTTAGCGACCCACACCTTACTCGATTACCTTCAAAATAAACGGGATGACATCAATGTAGAAGTTGTAGTTGAAGGTAAAAATGTACCCATGTTCAATCAAAAAGAAATTGATCACATGGTCGATGTAAAGGATTTATTTACAGGGCTTAACAGCCTTCAAATGGCAGCTTATGTGATCTTTATCATATTGATTGTTGCATTGACGATCACAAATCGCATGTCTTCCTTAACAAACAGTATTTATCGTGCTTTGGGTGTGTATTTATTTGTAATAGGTGGTATCGCACTCTACGCATTTATTGACTTCAGTGGTTTTTGGGTTATATTTCATAAAGTCTTATTTTCAAATGATTTGTGGTTATTAAATCCCAATACGGATCGCATGATCAACATGTTTCCCGAAGTGTTTTTCAACCGATTGGTTATCCGTGTTATGATTCATTTTGCGATTGTTTTTGTTGCGATGTATATCATTGCTAAAATTAGAGAGAAAAGAGAGATATAGTGTTACATATTGTTTTATATGAGCCCGAAATTCCGCAGAATACTGGTAATATTATGAGAACCTGTGCTGCTTTGAATGCAAAACTTCATTTAATAGAACCCTTGGGTTTTGTATTGGATGAGAAAAGGGTTAGACGTTCAGTGATGGATTATATTGATATACTGGATTATACCGTACATCCAAATTTTAATGATTTTTTAAACAGCGCAAACGACAATTTATTTTTTCTAACCCGTTATGGTCAAAAGGCACACAGTGAAATGCACTTTGATACAGTTGAAGATGATATCTATTTGATTTTCGGGTCTGAAAGTAAAGGAATTCCACTTGATATTTTAAAGAAATACAAAAAGAATGCCTTTCGTATCCCCATGAGTGCGCATGCTAGGAGTCTTAATTTATCAAACGCTGTCGCTATCTGTGGCTATGAAGCGTCCAGGCAATTGAACTATGAAGGCTTGAGTACAGTTGAGGTTTTTAAAGGAAGTGATCACCTTGACAAAGCGTAATCGGGATTTATTATCATTGGCGCATGATGTGTATTTTATATTTATTTGGTTTAAGTTTTTGGCTTTGGGAAAATCATTATATCAACTGAGTAATTTGAGTGATGGTTTAAATGTGATTCAATCGAACTCATTGTTTTTGGTACGTTTGATTCGAAACTATCTCAGTATGACCCAAGGCATTCAAGAATTTATCCTGTTGTCTTTGAGAGATATCTCAATTGCAAGTTTGATTCTATGGGTTTTATTTTGGATTATTGAGAAAAGAAATATGATATTCATTACGATTGTGGGTCCTTTAAGTGCTCTTGTTTTGATTCTATTATCACTTAGAAGTCCAACTTTATTAACTGGAATCATGCGTATTAATCACATTGGTTTGGGGGTTATGATTTTTTCAACCTTTATTATTTTTTATAACTTCATAATATTGTTGAAACAAGTTCTTAATGATTGAATATTGTGGTGTAAT
>DEQB01000099.1:26712-30919 GCA_002359085.1 Erysipelothrix sp. UBA3377 | reverse complement strand
CGTGCCTTTGGGAATGAAGCATTTGAAGTATCACGTTTTGAGAAAGACAATGATCAGTATATTGAAGCGTATCAAGGGGCGTATCGTGCGTTGGGTGGTGCCAATGCGATGAATAACTTCTTTGTTCAATTTATTTCAGTGATGGTCTTACTCACGGGTGCTTTTCTTGTGATGTGGGGGCGTTTCTCTGTGGGGGATATGTTTGCGTATTATATTTACTTTTCAATGTTGGTGGGTCCCATTCGTCGTTTGATGACGATGTTGGAGACGTTTCAACAAGGATGGGCTGGGTTTGAACGTTTTATTGAATTGATGCAAGAACCCATCACCATTTTTGATAAAGAAGATGCATCAACATTAAAAGATGTGACGGGTCATGTTTTATTTGAAAATGTTTCGTTTGGATATTCTAGAAACAATCAGTCTGTGTTAGAAGACTTTAATTTGGAAATTAAGCCTGGGGAAATGGTAGCGCTGGTGGGTCCCAGTGGTGTGGGTAAAACTACCGTTGCACAACTCTTACCGCGTTTTTATGATCTGAAGTCAGGTGCAATCTATGTGGATGGCCATAACATCCATGATGTGACACTCAAATCACTCAGAGATAAAATTGGGTATGTGCAGCAGGATGTGATGATCTTTTGGGGTAGTATTGCGGATAACATTGCGTATGGTAAACCCGGGGCGAATCGTGATGAAGTCATTGAGGCTGCGAAACAGGCTCATATTCATGATTTCATTGTGAGTTTACCTAAGGGGTATGAGACCATGGTTGGGGAACGTGGGGTCATGTTGTCGGGGGGACAGAAACAAAGACTTTCAATTGCGCGTATTTTTCTAAGAAACCCTCAAATTTTAATCTTGGATGAAGCGACCAGTGCTCTTGATAATATTACGGAGAGTGCCATTCAGGAAAGATTGGATGCACTGGCCAAAGGCAGAACGGTCATTGCGATTGCGCATCGATTGAGTACCATTCACCATGCGGATAAAATCGTGGTTATGGGGGAAGGTGGCATCCTTCAAATGGGGAAACATGAGGATTTAATGCGAACGGATGGTCATTATAGAAATTTATACGTGGCGTCATCTAAAACACTGAAGATATAACTTGAACCTTATTTTTTACGGCAGGGAGTTATGTTATAATATATGAAGAAATTATAAAGGAGATTTAAATCATGCATAAAGATTTGACACTGGTTATTTTAGCGGCAGGAATGGGAAGTCGTTATGGTGGGTTGAAACAAATTGATAAATTTGGTTTGAATGGGGAAGCAATTATTGATTTCTCTATCTATGATGCGATTGAGGCAGGTTTTAATAAATTGGTCTTAATCATTCGTGAGGAACATCAAGATATTTTTGAAGAAGTTTTGGTAGGGCCAATTCGTCAGTATATTGACGTTGCGTATGCATTTCAAAATGTGAATGATATTCCTAAAGGATATTCAGTGCCTGAAGGCAGAGAAAAACCATGGGGAACAACCCATGCATTATTGAGTGCAAAGAAACATGTGGACACACCGTTTATGATTTGTAATGCGGATGACTACTATGGTAAACAAGCCTTTAAAGTTATGGCTGAGTTTTTAAGTGATGTGAAACCCGGAGAAGGTGCAATGGTGGGTTACTACTTGGATAATACCTTGACCGATCATGGTACTGTAACCCGTGGTGTTTGTGAACGTGTTGACGGTTATTTGAGTAATATTGTGGAGATGGATGGTATTAAGCGTACCGATATAGGTGTTGTGAACGGGGATGATGCAGTGTTGGCTGAAAATGCACTGGCTTCTATGAACTTCTGGGGTTTTACCACAGATATCTTTGAGATGATGGAAGCGCAGTTCATAAATTTCTTAGATCATAATGTAAAAGACAATCCATCTAAATCAGAAGCGTTATTACCCAATGATGTGGGTGAACTCATTGATAAGGGATTACTAAAAGTACGGGTATTAGAAACACCGGATGCTTGGTTTGGGGTTACCTACCAAGATGATAAGCCGCGTGTATTGGAAGCTTTTAAGAATCTTCAAACTGATGGTTCTTACCCAGAAAAACTTTGGAATAAGTAAAAGAAAAGAGCCAAGCATGTGTTTGGCTCTTGGTCTATAAATTGTGTTGTAGATACACTTGATGGTCTAAAGTATAGATGGTTAAGGTATCGTTTGAAATCATGCCATAGGTTGGTGGATGGCCTTCTTTTGGAAGTGAGATGGATCCTGGGTTGAAACATAGCGTACCATTTTGATTATTGAAACCTGGAACGTGTGTATGTCCTGAGATAAAGACATCTGCCTTTGTAGTGTGTGCATCCTTGGGTTCGATTATATGGCCATGGGTGATAAAGAAACTGTGTGTTTCAGTATGGAGTTGACTGTAGTCTTGCATCATGGGGAAGTCCAGTAACATTTGATCAACTTCCGCATCACAGTTGCCCCTTACAGCGATGATAGAAACAGAAATCGCGTTGAGTAAGTCAGCGACCTTCTGTGGATTGTAGTCTTTGAGAATGGGATTTCTGGGTCCATGGTAGAGTGAATCTCCCACAAGGATCAATGTTTCAAATGCATGGGGTGTACTCAGTACTTTTTCAAGTTGTTGGTAGGACCCGTGTATGTCTGAAATGATAAGTGTGTTCATAAAAATACCTCCTGTCATTATTATATGTGATAATAAGGGAGTTTTGTGAATTTTATTGACAATTTTATTATTTTTAATAGAATTATAACGAAATGAGGTAACCTAATGAAGGATAAAAAGAATCAACAAAAAAGAGCTTTGGTTCTAATCGGAAGTCTTTTCTCATTGGTCATTGTGTTATTGGGTTCATATTATGTGTACCAAACTTTAATACAAAAGACGAATGTAGATGGAACGAATATTCAACAAGACGAATTTTATTCGATTCGAAACAATGCCACTGCATACCAAATTGAGCTTTATGAAAACCTAAACGAAGCCTTACATGCAGAACCGAAAGATAATCTAGAGATCGCAACATGGGTCGCACAGAACTATGTCGCGGATTTTTATACTTGGACCAACAAGTTTCGTTTGAATGATGTGGGGGGTATCCAATTTGTTATTGAAGATATCAAAACCAATGTGTACCAATCTGCACAAGCATCACTCTATGGAGATGTGTATTACTACTTAAATAACGGTGGGCTTACAGGCACACTTGAAGTTGAAAGTATACGCGTAATTAAAGCGGAATATATTGATTTCTTCATCTTTGATTCAGAAGGTAATGATGAAATCTATGACGAAGTATCAGGGCGTTACAGGGTAGGAGACTACCATGATGCGATGCAAGTTGAAGTCGCATGGAACTATGTAACCTCCGATACATTAAATGTGGATGATTATGATTCTCATGCTTATATTACGTTGATGTTGAATGATGTGGGTGCACCCATGATTGTGGAGGTAACGCATGAAAACTAAGAAGAAATTTTTCAGTCGTATTTCTGATTCACCAGTCTTTGGAATTGGATCCATGCTTTTGGTGAATACGTTAACCATTTTACTTTTGGTCAATGTCGGTCGCTATGTGAGTGTCTCCAAAAAGATCTTTGTGATGATTATTGGTGGCATCGTTGTTTTAGCATTGCTTGTGAATCTATTATTCATGATCGGATTTGGATTCCGTAAGAAAGTAGGCAGACGCGTATTCTTGGGTCTTTCCGTTTTCTTAATCCTCATTTATGGAGTTGGATCCTTTTATCTTACGCGTATCAATACCGCCATTGATGATTTAATTTCTAAAGACAATATTGAAAAAATGGATTATCATGTGACGACGATTTATGAAGGCATATCATTAAGTAATCTTACCAGTATGAACACCCTTGGTTATGTGGGGGGTTCAGAGGATTTTGATACAGCGGTTGATGTAGAAATTGCGAAACATTCAAACGCGGTTGAAATCATTGAGTATGAAACGTATCAAGAAATGTTGGATGATTATTTATTGGAAGGCATATTGGATCTCGCAATTTTACCTGAGAAGTTTATGGGTTATGCTGAGAACATGGATGAAAAATCCAAAGTAGCATTGGAAAATGCGATCATCTTGGATACCTTTAACATTCAAGTATCGGGAAGTGGCCAAACCAATGTGAGTGTCTTGGAAGAACCCTTTACAGTCTTGATGATAGGGGTCAATGAAAACTTGGCGGATTCTATCATTCTCGCA
>DEQB01000099.1:9273-26608 GCA_002359085.1 Erysipelothrix sp. UBA3377 | reverse complement strand
CACTCTCGTAATATTTCTAGAAATTGTTTGATTGAAACGGTCGAAGATTTATTTGAATTGGAAGTTGATTTCTTCTTTGAAACAGACTTCTATGCTTTGGTTAAGATTGTGGATGCTTTAGGGGGTCTTGAGATTGAGAGTCCCATCGCATTTGGTGGTAGTTTACCCAAAGAAGACAACCCAAGAGAATATCATGAAATTTATGTTCCCAAGGGTAAGAACTTATTGAATGGTCATCAGGTTATTACCTTTGCGCGTGAACGTTATCACTTTGCGAATGGTGATTTCCAAAGACAGTTGAACCAACAGTATGTGATTAAAGAGGTCGCAAGTAAAATTATTACGGAATCTAAATCCAGTCTTGAAACCTTGATTCGAGTAATTGAAGCGGGTGAAGATAACATTGTGATGAATATGACCATGAAAGATCATATCTCTCCCATCTTTGGATTGTTGTTGAATCATATCTCTGTTTCACCGGTGAATGCGATGGATACCTTTGTGATTCAAAATACGCAAATCTATGGTACGACACCCCTTATCAATGGTATGAGTGTGGTGGTCCCGTATCGTTATTCCTTGGAGGATAATAAGAAAGTAATTCATGCGAATTTATCGGATGATATTCCTGAGCCTCAAGCCATGTCCTTTGGTTTCAGTGTCAACAGACCGTATAAGTTTGATGTGGATACCAATGTTTATAAATATGTGGGAACGCCCCTTTATTTCGATTATTCAGATCTCATTGTACCGGATGTATTTACGGTACCCAGTTTCTTAGAGATGACTTTGGATGAAGCGCAAAGTTGGGCCGATACCAATGGTGTTAGACTGGATATAGAATGGGTTGAGGGTGAAACGGAAGGTAAGATTGTTGGTGCCAATGTGGCAGCGGGTGATCATGATGCCAAGATGAGTGCCATTACGATTCGCGTTGAGAATGGTGAATTGGTCGTTGATAATACGTTTGTTGTACCTTATTTCTTGGACATGACTGTGGCTGAAGCGGAAGCTTGGGCCAGTGAGCATGGTGTCATCCTTACATTTGAAGAGAAGTTCAGTGATACAGTTCCTGTTGGAAGTATTGCTTCTGCGAATGTCACCAATGGGGAACATGCAGAAAAAGTTGAATACATTACCATTTATATCTCAAAGGGTCCTGAAAATACGGGCGATGAATCGGCCGACTCAGAAACACCCACAGAAGATTAATAACGAGGCGTCTTAAACAGGCGCTTTTTTATTGTGTTTGGTTGATTCTTTGGCTATAATTTATAAAGAAAATAAGAGGACAGTAATTTGAAACATATATTTATAATCAATCCAACTTCAGGTACAGGTAAATACAGAATACTTGAGGATTGGCTTTTGACACAAAATAATTTGGATTATGAAGTATTCTATACGGAATACGTAGGCCATGCACAAGAACTCGCACATTCATTTGGAAAAGATGTGGTGATTTATGCTGTGGGTGGGGATGGGACGGCCCATGAGGTTTTGAACGGCATTCATCCTGAGGCAACCATGGGCATGATTCCCACGGGAACGGGTAATGATTTTGCGAAGGTCTTTGGTAGAAAAACCAGTTTGATTCAAACCATTGAGGATACAGTACTTCATGGTGAAACTAGAAAAATAGATGTTGGATCGATGAATGATAAACTTTTCTTAAATGTCACAAATCTGGGTATCGATGCGGATATCAATGAACGCGCAAACAATACAAGAGAAGGTTTGATGCCGCGTAAGTTTGTCTATTTGATCAGTGCTTTAAAAGAAGTTTTTAAAATTAAACCGTATCCAATTCGTGTTAAAAAGGATGGTCGCATGATCGATGCATCGATCGCCTTACTTTGTGTAATGAATGGTATGTATTATGGTGGTGGCTTTAAAGCTGCGCCCTTATCTGTCATAGATGATGGTTATTTGGATCTGTGTATGGTGGATGCGATATCACTGTCTCGGGCCTTGGTTTTACTCCCAAAATACATGCGTGGGAAACATATGGAAGAAAAAGAAGTGCGTTATGAAAAAATCAAACGGATAGAAATTGAGAGTGATGTTCCGTTGGTGGTTGGATGTGATGGTGAGATCTTTAAAACAACTTCTATTAAGATTGAAGTTAAGAAACATTATCTGAATCTTCGGGCCCCTAAGAATGCATAATAATTTAAAAACCATGTATTTGTGTTATAATTAAAATCGAAATCAAAGGAGGTTATATAGATGGAAGTCGTAAATAATAAAAACTTCAATGAGAAAACAAAAGAGGGCGTTGTCCTTGTGGATTTCTACGCTGATTGGTGTGGGCCCTGTAAGATGATTACCCCAGTTCTAAAAGAGGTTCAAGAAGAACTTCAAGATGAAGTCAGCATTATTAAAGTTGATGTTGATGCAGACGGTGAATTGGCACAAAGATTTGATGTAATGTCAATTCCAACCATGATCTTATTTAAAGATGGTAAACCAGTGGATCGTCGTACAGGTTTTATGCCTAAGCCTGAAGTCATTAAGTTTATTCAAGGTGTTTAATATTAAATGAACCAGCAGTGATGTTGGTTTTTTTTATGTCTTTTCTCTTGGTTTACACTATTTTAATGACAAGTCTTGCATTATGAAAAAACTTGTGTATAATAACATTGAGTTTTGGTTTACTAATCAAATAGTTTAGTAGAACTAAACAAGGAGGTAGGGTATGGAAATCGGTAAAAAATTACGGAAGTACCGTGTTCAAAACAATCTCACATTAGAGGAACTGGCGAGTCGTACTGAATTGACGAAGGGTTTCTTATCTCAGATTGAAAATGATTTAACGTCACCTTCTATCTCAACATTGGGAGATATCGTTGAAGCACTGGGGATGGATTTGTCTTCTTTCTTTAAAGAGGATAAGGATGAACAAATTGTCTTTACAGATGAAGATTACTTTGTGGATGAGAAATCCCATGCGAAGATAACGTGGATTGTGCCCAATGCACAAAAAAATGAAATGGAACCCATTTTATTGGAACTGAAACAGGGTGGTGAATCTTTTGAGGTGTTACCACATGAAGGTGAAGAGTTCGGATATATATTGGAAGGGAAATGTACCCTTACCAATGGGGATGAATGCTTGACTTTGAGTAAGGGACAGACTTTCTATATTAAAGGGGAACGGTCCCATTATTTTAAAAATGAACATAAACAATTGGCGAAGATTCTTTGGGTTTGTACGCCACCTGTATTCTAAAGGAGAGATACTGATGAAGACATTGATTGAATTTAAAAATATTGTAAAAAGTTTTGATGACACACTTGTTTTAAAAGGTATCAATCTGGATATTTATGAGAATGAGTTTGTGACGTTACTGGGTCCATCTGGATGTGGTAAAACAACATTGTTGAGAATCTTGGGTGGTTTTTTGGAACAAAACTCGGGTGAAATTTATTTTGACGGCATTGAGATTTCTCAAACACCGCCGCATAAAAGAGAAGTGAATACTGTGTTTCAACGTTATGCATTGTTTCCACATATGAACGTATATGACAATATTGCTTTTGGACTACATATTAAAAAAGAGTCAAAGGATGTCATTGATCAAAAAGTAAGAAAAATGTTGGATTTGGTGGGTCTTAAGGGTTTTGAGGAAAGACATATCAATCAACTATCCGGGGGTCAACAACAGCGAATTGCGATTGCGCGTGCGTTGGTGAATGAACCGATGGTGCTTTTATTGGATGAGCCTTTGGGTGCATTGGATCTTAAATTACGTAAAGAAATGCAACATGAGTTGAAGTCCATTCAACAGGATGTGGGAATTACCTTTATTTATGTAACCCATGACCAAGAAGAAGCTTTAACGATGAGTGATAAAATTGTGGTTCTCAATGAGGGAGAGATTCAACAAATTGGGTCTCCCATCGATATCTATAATGAACCTGAAAATAAATTTGTGGCTGACTTTATTGGGGATTCCAATATCATGGAAGGCATCATGATTCAAGATTATCTTGTTGAATTTGATGGGAAAACCTTTGATTGTGTTGATTATGGATTTGATGACAATGAAGCGGTTGATATCGTGGTACGTCCAGAAGACTTGGAAGTGGTGCCCAGTGATAAAGGTAAGTTTGTGGGGGAAGTGACCTCGATTATCTTTAAAGGGGTTCATTATGAAATTTTGGTTGAGACAAATGCTAGAGAATATGTTATTCATTCAATCAAAGCAGCGGAAGTAGGCAGTCAAGTGGGTATTAATTTTGGTCCAGAAGATTTACATGTGATGCAGAAACTGGAGGCTTACTAAATGAAAGCCTATCGTCGCTTGGTGGTTCCATACTTTGTATGGTTGGCACTGATGATATTAATTCCCATGTTATTGATCGCATTTTATGCCTTTACGTCTCCCAATACCAATGAGATTATTCAAATTAATTTTACACTTGAAAACTTTAAAAAATTTTTTGATCCAGTCTTTATTTCCGTTTTGTGGAAGTCATTGAAAATTGCTTTGATTACCACGGTGATTTGTTTGGTGGTGGGTTATCCACTCGCATTCATCATTTCTCGTCAATCGGAACGATCTCAAACGATGTGGATTTTATTGGTCACCATTCCCATGTGGATTAACATGTTAATTCGTACGTACGCGTGGATGAGTTTACTTGCGGACAAAGGATTGATCAATTCATTTCTTGGATTGTTTGGTCTGGGTCCCCTTAAGATGATGTATACGGATTTTGCGGTTATCTTGGGTATGGTTTATAACTTCTTACCTTTCATGATTCTTCAAATTTATAATGTCTTGAGTCGGATGGATGAATCACTCATTGAAGCGAGTTATGATTTGGGTGCTGATAAATATAAAACTTTTAGAAAAGTTATCTTTCCACTGTCTTTAAGTGGTGTGATTTCCGGTATTACATTGGTATTTTTACCAGCAGTCAGTACCTTTGTGATTCCGCAACTTTTAGGGGGCGGGGGATACGCTTTAATTGGTAACTTGATAGAAAAACAATTTGTACAAATCGGTAATTGGAACTTTGGTTCAGCCATTTCATTGATTATGGCAGTTATCATTATGTTCTCAATTAGCTTAACGAATAAATTTGAAAGAGAAGAAAAGGAGTAAGGTTATGGTAGGACAAAAACAACATCATTTCACGAAGTTTGCGAGCTTGTTTCTTATGTTTGTTTTCTTTTATTTGCCCATTGTGATCATGATTGTTTTCTCTTTTAACTCCAGTAAATCATTGACGCATTTTAGTAGTTTTTCTACGCGTTGGTATGAAGATTTGTTTAACAACCGTGAGATGGTTGCGGCGGTACGGGTTTCAATTACCGTAGCGTTGATCTCAACTGTGGTATCCACCATAGTGGGAACCTTAACGGCTATTGGTTTGGTGAATTCAAAGAAGTTAATTCGTAATGTGATCTTACAAATCAACAATCTACCGATTATGAATCCTGAAATTGTAACGGCCATTGGCTTGATGTTACTGTTCATTGCGTTTAAAATTCCCAGAGGGTATATTACGATGTTATTGGCGCATATTGCCTTTAGTATTCCGTATGTAATCTTAACGGTTTTACCCAAACTTAGAAAACTGGATCCAAACTTAGCGGATGCGGCCATGGATTTGGGCGCAACACCGACTCAAGCCTTGGTGAAAGTCATCTTACCTCAAATAACACCCAGTATTATCTCGGCAGCTTTGTTGGCCTTTACGATGTCATTTGATGACTTTGTGATTTCTTACTTTGTGACGGGTAATGGGGTAAAAAATATTTCAATTCTCGTGTATACCATGAGTAAAAGAATTAACCCATCCGTGAATGCGTTAAGTACTATTATGGTTGTGGTTGTGACAATCTTCTTGATTATTATTAATTTGGTTCCGGTATTGAAAAAGAATACCAGTAAAAAAGTACTCAGTGCTTAGTGAAAGGAAATTAGAAATGAAAAAATTATTATTAAGCCTTGTTGTTTTGCTCATGATTGTAGGATGTGGCAGCGACAGTAATAAACCAGTGCTTCGTGTATATAACTGGGGAGAGTATATTGACCGCGATGTTATTTATGAATTTGAAAAAGAATATGGTGTGACCATTCAATATGATCTATTCTCTTCAAATGAAGACATGTACACTAAAATTGTGAGTGAGAGTTATGATGTGATCATCCCATCAGACTATATGATTCAAAGATTGGTTGAGGAGGATCTTCTTCAAAAAGTTGATTATTCTTTAATCCCCAATTACGCAAATATTGATGATGCATATAAAGGGCGTCACTTTGATCCCAACAATGAATATGCAGTCCCTTACTTTGTAGGAAGTGTGGGCATTGTATACAACACAACAGTCATCAGTGAAAGTGAAATTGAAGCAAAGGGTTGGGATATCCTCAGAGATACAAAATACGCAGACAATCTCTTCTTATACAACTCAGAACGTGATACCTTCATGGTCGCTTTAAAAGCTTTGGGTTATTCAATGAATACTGAAGATGAAGCGGAACTTGAAGCCGCATATAACTGGCTCATCGATATGAAAAAAGAAATGAATCCAGTGTATGTGGATGACTATGTGATTGATGCGATGGAAGTAGGCGAAAAAGATCTTGCGATTATGTATTCAGGAGACGCAACGTATGTGTTGAGTGTCAATGAAGATCTGTCTTATATTGAACCGCATCAAGGCACCAACGTATGGGTGGATGCGATGGTGATTCCTAAGGATGCCCGTGAAGTTGAATTGGCGCATGCATTCATGAATTATGTTTTAGAAACTGAAAACCAAGAAGCAATCTCTATTGAAGTAGGATATACAAGTCCAATTTCAAGTGTTGCGAAAAGTGTGAGTGAAGGTGAATATGCGGGAATTGATGCCTATATTCAAAGAACGAATTATGACAAAGACGAAGAGTTTTATTACAACGCAAAAACCAAAGTTTTATTGGGTGATTTGTGGAGTAAATTAATTGCGTCTAATTAATTGAAATGATAGAACCGTACCGAATGTCTTGGACAAGAGGGTGCGGTTTTTCTTTTAAAGTACGTAGGATTTCTGAGTAAAAAAAAGGATTGACCCCCGTATTACGAAGATCAATCCTTAAGTATTTATAAGTCTAATATTTGATGTGGTGGTAGTGTATACCACCAAAAAAGAAAGTAATCTTTTTTAACCAAACAACTGTTCACCAAGTGTAGCGGCTTTTGTGATGGCATCATTGAGTGAGCCCTCACTATCAAAGCCGTATACATCCATGCCATCTGCAGCAATGGCGTGGAAGTTGTCAATGCCAAAGAAATCAGCCATGTGCTTGATATAGGGCAGGGCTTGTTCGCTGGGGTTGTCTGTGTAAAATCCGCCGCGTGTGGTGAGGTAGACGAGATTGTCTGCCTTGCATAGTCCTTTGAGTCCCAGTTCTGTTGATTTGAATGTGATACGATCGACAGCGCAGTTCTCAATATAGATTTTTAGCAATGAAGGGAAGCTTAAATCCCAAAATGGGGCAGCCATAACAATTGCATCTGCTTGTGCAAGTTGGTGGGCTAGATCAAAACGGGGATGACTAAAATCGTTTGATGCCAGGAGTGCTTCTCTTTCATTGAATGCTTCGTTTATTAAAGGTTTTAAGTCCATGTCTGTGAGTTTGAGATGGACGACATTGTATGAGTCATTGATGGATTGAAGTAGACTTTGAGCTACTTTTTGGGTTCTGGATGCTTCGCCTCTGACGCAGCAATCGATGTAGAGTAGTGTTTTCATATGTTGGCCTCCAGTTTGTAGCAAGCTTCTAGCGCAGTAAGGATTTCTCTTTTTTCGCCTTCAAGGGTCATGTTTTCACCATCCACATAGTTTCCGATGGATTCTGAAGTGTCTTCACCGTATACAACAACATTATTTAAGATGGATGCGGTTCTAATATTTCTGAGACGTCCTACAGTGAGGAGTGTTGCAGTTTCTAAGTCTGCGCCCAATGCACCGTGTTTTGCCCAGTGCTTTTCGACTTCTTTGTGATCGTCGGTATAGAAGCTGTCGTGGGTATGAACGATACCGAGGTGGTAGTCGTAGTTGTTTTCTTTGCAAGTTTCAACAATGGCTTTTAAGACATAGAAGTCGGGTGCTGCAGGGAATACGGGGTTAACGTAGGTTTTTGAGGCACCTTCGTCGCGGATTGCGCCTTCAGCAATCACCAAGTCTCCAAGTTTTAGATTGGGTTGTAATGCGCCACATGATCCGATGCGAATCATGGTATGAACACCAATGTTGTTGAGTTCTTCAATTGCGATACTGGCAGAAGCGCCACCAATTCCAGTTGAGACGGCGAGTACTTTGACGCCTTTGTAGGTTCCAACGATACTGCGGTATTCTCTATTATATGCAAGTTCTTGGGGGTCATCTAGAAATTGTTTGATGTGATCCAGTCTGGCGGGATCTCCGGGTAATAGTGCGTAGTGTGCGTTGACTGTATTGTCGAGTAATATGTGTGCTTGTTTCATTGAATTGTCTCCTTTTCATACCTAAAGAATATCATTTTAGAAAGCGTTGTCAAACGTTTAAAAAGAAAAGTTGTCTTGACAGGTTGATTTATTTTACGAGATGCTCTATACTTTGGTTAAACGCTTACATAAGCAAGAGGAGGAAATATGAATAGCTTATTTAAAAAATTATTTGTGTTGTTGTTAGCGCTTACTTTGGTTGCATGTTCTGGTACAACAGACGGTGACAATGGTGATAACGGCAATGGTGATGACGTTTATAACGTTGCGTATCTTGTGAATGGTAACTTGGGTGACAAGTCATTCTTTGATTCAGCTTATGAAGGATTAGAACAACTTAAAAATGATGGCAGAATTACTCTGAGAACTATCGAAATGGGTGGGACAGATTCTGACAAGCCTAAGTGGTTGTCCATGCTTTATGAAGTTTCTGAATCCGAAGAGTATGATGTGATTGTTGTGGGTACATTCCAAATGCCTGACTTCTTGAAAGAAGTTGCAACTGAGTATCCTGATCAAAAGTATATTATTTTTGATGACAATACATACGTTGGAGATAACTCAAATGTATTGAACTTGATGTATAAGCAAAATGAATTGGGTTATATCGTTGGTGCACTTGCAGGAAGTATTACAACTGAAAATTCCGTTGCGAACATTAATGAAGATGCAGTAATTGGTTTTGTTGGAGGTGTTGATTCACCTGTTATTAACGACTTCTTGATTGGTTATATTGAAGGTGCTAAATCTGTCAATAGCGACATCAAAGTAGATATTCGTTATACAAATGACTATGTGGATACAGCGAAAGCTAAAGAATTCGGTCTATCCATGATGAATGACTTAAAAGTTGATGTTATCTGGGGTGTTGCTGGTAATGCTGGAAACGGTGCTGCTGAAGCGATCTTAGAAAATAATGAAGCTTGGTTTATTGGAGTTGACTCTGACCAAGAGCAAACATTCTCAGCTGATTTGGCTGCCATTACTTTAACTTCAGGATTGAAGAACATTGGAAACTCATTGGTTTGGGTATTTGATGAGCTTGATGCTGGTAAAGAGTATTGGGGAACTGAAATTGCACTCGGACTTGCTGACGGTGGTGTTGGTCTTGTTACAGATAAGAACTTTGATTCTGTAGTAACTGATGATATCAAAGCGATAGTTCAAGCTGCAATTGATGGTGTTAAGGGTGGTTCAATTGAAGTGCCTACCGCAATCGGTCCAAATGCAGTGGATATTCCTGCAGCACGTGATGCTGTTAGACCTTAATTTTAGTTAAGTTAGAATTGTGAGACATGGAGGCCAAGTGCCTCCATGTTTTCCTAAAAGATAAAGGAGATTGTATGATGTCAGATCAATTAGCCATTGAAATGGTAAATGTGACCAAAATATATCCTAACGGTGTTGTCGCTAACAGAGATGTTAATTTCAACGTAAGAAGCGGTGAAATTCATGCATTGATGGGTGAGAATGGTGCTGGGAAGTCGACGTTAATGAAGATGCTCTTTGGTATGGAACAACCAACAGAAGGAGCAATCAAAGTGAATGGTGAGTTGGTTCATTTAACTTCACCACAAGTCGCCATATCCAAGGGAGTTGGAATGGTGCATCAACATTTTATGTTGGTTCCAAGTTTGACAGTTGCTGAAAATATTGTGTTGGGAATGGTACCCCGTAAATCGGGTATGTTTGTTGACTTCAAGGAAGCCATTCGCATTACTGAAGAATATTCGAAAAAATATAACCTATACGTAGATCCATTGGCGAAAGTCAATGATATTCCGGTAGGAATGAAACAAAAGGTAGAAATATTGAAAGCATTGGTCCGCGGTGCAAAAATTTTAATTTTGGACGAACCTACCGCTGTGTTAACAACACAGGAGACGCGTGAATTGTTTGCGGAACTTATGAATTTGAAAAATCAAGGATTTACAATCATCTTCATATCTCATAAATTAAATGAGATTATGGAAATTACAGATCGTATGACCATCCTCAGAGGCGGATTGTCCGTGGGTGTTCATGAAACGAAGGATACAAGCCCCGAAATCATATCCAGACTTATGGTGGGTCGTGATGTGGTTTTAGGTGTTGAAAAAGATAAGGCACAACCTACTGAAACAATATTGAAAGTCAGAGACTTAAACTATGTGAATGCATGGAATAAGCGTATGTTAGATAATGTTTCGTTCTCAGTGAGACGAGGAGAAATTCTCGGAGTAGCGGGTGTTGAAGGTAATGGTCAAAAAGAATTGGTTGATGCCCTGTTTAATTTTATCAAAGTCGATAGTGGTGAAATTGAATTGAAAGGTGAATCAATTGTAAACCTCTCACAAGCAGGTTTGCGTGAGAGAAATCTCTCGTTGGTTCCAGAGGACAGAATGTTATTTGGAATTGCGGCAGATGCTTCAATTAAAGACAATATTTTGTCTGACCGTAGTCACCATAAGAAATATAATAAAGGACCTTTGTTTAATGTGAAGGAAATCAATCAAGATGTGAATACTTTGATTGATGATTACTTAATTAAATGTAGTTCATTGGACCAAAATGTTGGGATGTTATCGGGTGGTAATATTCAAAAAGTTGTTGTAGCACGTGAGTTCTCAAACAATCCTGAGTTTATTATTGCAGATCAACCCACACGTGGTATTGATGTCGGTGCTACAGAATTTATTCGTAAGAAATTGGTTGAATTATCTAGAAGTGGCATTGGGGTCTTGTTGGTCTCAGCTGACTTGAACGAAGTTATGGAATTGTCGGATAGCTTGATCATCATGAGTGGTGGTAAAATTGTGGCTTACTTTGAAGACACAAAGGGCTTGACTGATGAGGAAATGGGTCGCTACATGTTGGGATTAGATAAACAAGATGAGGCGCTCATTAAAGAGGTGTGTTATGAGTAATAAAAGAAGTTTTATGTTTAATATGGTACGCTCTTTAGCTGCTATTGGTATTGCAATTTTGGTTGCGACCTTGCTAATTTTCATCAGTGCTCCAGGTGCGAGCTTTGGGGTGAAGGTTACTGAAACAATTCAAGCACTTAGAGCGATGTTAATCAGTCCATTAATTAGAGCGAATGGTAAGTTCAATCTTAAAGCATTCTACGATATGTTGGCTTTAATGATTCCAATTATGTTTACAGGTTTGGCTACAACTGTTATGTTTTCAGCCAATCAGTTTAACTTGGGATCTGAAGGTGGGATTATGTTGGGTGCCTTTGCGGCAGCATTGAGTGGTATTTATCTGCCCTTGCCACCGGTGATTTTACCGATTGTTTCAATTTTAATTGGAGCTTTTGTTACGATGTTAGCACTCTTAATACCGGCTGTCTTTAAGGCAAAGCTTGGTGTTAGTGAAATGGTTAACTCGTTAATGTTAAACTATATTATTATGTATGTTATTAACTTTGTATTAACAACGTTTGTAGCAGATAGATCAAAAGGTCAATTACAATCACTACCCATTCAAGGACATGCGGCTTTGCCACAACTTGTAGGTGGTGGATCGAAGTTGTCCATCGGATTTATTTTGGGAATTGTAGCTGTAATTTTGGTGACAATCTTTATGTATCGTACACGTTGGGGATACAACATTCGTATGATTGGTAAGAACTTAGACTTTGCGAAGTATTCTGGTATCAATGTAGCGTTCTATATTATTTTAGCGCAAGCATTGGGTGGAATCTTAGCAGGTATGGGTGGTGCCGTTGAGATGTTGGGTCGTTATAATGCGTATGACTGGAAAGCATTGCCAGGCTATGGATGGACCGGGGTTACAGTTGCGATCTTGGCTGGAAACAATCCTGCCTTTGTACCTTTTGCAGCATTCTTTATGGCATTCTTGAATAAGGGGACAGAATTAATGTCAACGTATTCTCATGTGCCTGCGCAGTTAATTAATATTATTCAAGCAGTGATTTTCTTGTTCTTTGCAGCAAATAACTTCTTATCACGTTATCGTCAACGTTTAGTTGTTAAGAGTGCAGAAGAAGATATGATCGTTCAGAAAGGTGGGGAATAACATGAGTTTTATATTTAACCCTGACTTTTTCTTCTCAATTTTAAGAATTACAGCACCTATAGTCTTTGCGGCTTTGGCAGCGGTTGTTTCTGAAAAGGGAGGAATCTCAAATATTGGTCTTGAAGGAACCATGATGATGTCTGCATTGTTTGGTTCATTGAGTGCTTATTATTCTGGTAGTTGGATCTTTGGTGTTTTGATGGCCATTGTGACTGGAATTATTGTGAGTATTATGATGGCATTCTTTGCCTTCAATTTAAAAACAAACATTATTTTAAGTGGTACAGCCATCAATATGATAGGTAGTGGTGGGACCATCTTCTTGGTGCGTGTTATTACCGGTATTACTGAAGGAACACAAATGACTTCTACCAATGGTTTAATTTCAAGGAGCTTACAGGTTCCTACGATTCACATTCCATTAATCAAAGACATTCCCCTATTGGGTGAAGTACTTTCGGGGCATTCTTTGTTGACCTATTTTGCGTTTATTTTGGTGTTCTTGGTATGGGTACTGTTATATAAGACATCCATTGGATTGAATATTCGTTCAGTTGGTGAAAACCCCAATGCGGCGAGTTCTGTGGGTGTTTCTGTAATTAAGATGAAATATATCGTAATGATTATTGCGGGAGCCTTATCGGGCTTGGGTGGGGCTTATATGTCCATGTCCTATTCGATGGGATTCTCTCAAGATATGGTTGCGGGTCGTGGATTTATTGCTTTGGCAGCACAAGCCATGGGTGGCGGTGAGCCATTGGGTGCGATGTTGTCAGCCTTGGTCTTTGGTTCGGCACAAGCCTTGGCGGTTAAAGCCTCTGCTGTGGGTGTTGATTCCAACTTGGTATCCCCAATTCCGTATTTAGTTACAATTATTGGATTAGTGGTCTTTGCCTTGATTGCGCGCAATAGAGCAAAAAGACCCAAAAAAGAAGCGCTAACAGTTTAGGAGGAAATTATGAAAAAGATTCCCGTAATTTTAGATGGAGATCCGGGTCACGATGATGCAATAGCATGGGTCATGGCGGCTTCCATGAAGGAACTTGAAATTAAGGCATTCACCACGGTTGCTGGTAATCAAACACTGGATAAAACAACTTTGAATGCACAAAAAATTGCGGCGTTATTGGATTTAGATGTTCCAATTGCTAAGGGAAGGGCTGTTCCGTTGTTGGGTACTTTAATAACGGCACCAAACTTTCATGGGGAGTCGGGATTAGACGGTCCTCCATTACCTGAACCAAAAAGAGAACTTGAATCGGTGTATGCACCGGAATTGATGGCACGGATTTTGAAAGAAAGTGATGAGCCAGTTGTGATTATCGCAACGGGTCCAACCACAAACGTTGCCGCACTCTTGTTGGCATATCCTGAGTTAAAAGATAAAATTAAGTGTATTTCTATTATGGGTGGTGGTTTACGCGGTGGAAATTGGACCAGTGCAGCTGAGTTCAATGTTATCGTTGATCCAGAAGCCTTAGATATCGTCATGAAGTCTGGAATACCTGTTATTATGAGTGGTTTGGATGTCACTGAAAAAGCACTGTGTTATCCTGAAGAATATGAGAGAATTCGTCAAATAGGCAACCCCGTTTCTGATGTGGTTGCAGGATGGTTTGACTTCTTCATGAAACATTTGAGCAGCCTTGGCTGGAAGGGTGCAACCCTACATGATCCATGTGCTGTCTTAACGGTAGTACATCCGGAGTTATTTACATTTAAAGAAGTTTATGTGGAAGTTGAGCTTAAGGGTCAATATACCCGTGGTGCGACAGTTCCTGATTACTATGGCGTCAACAATCAAAAACCAAATGTGAAAGCGGCAGTGGATATTGACCGTGAAGCATTCATTGAAATGTTAGTCGCAAGTTGTGCTTATTATTCAGAGAAAGAGGTGCACGTATGATTCAAAAGAAACCTGTCTGGTTAGATACTGATTGTGGCATTGATGATGCGATTGCGTTGCTTTCGGCTTTTAAATTGAAAACAATTGAGATTAAGGGAATTTCTTCTGTTGCGGGTAACGTTGAGGAAGATAAGACCTTTAAAAATAATCGCGATGTGGTGCATTTGGCAAATCGACATGATTTAAAAGTGTATCCAGGTGCGAAAGTGCCTTTAAATATCAAACAAGAAACTGCATCTCATGTTCATGGTAACAATGGATTGGGTGGCATCCTAATTGACAGTTCCGATGCGCCAATTGAAACAGAGATGGCGTGGGATAAGTTATATGAAGTTGCGAAAGAAAGTAAAGGCGAACTCGAAGTGGTTGCGGTGGGTCCTTTGACCAACATTGCGATTGCGATTGCGAAGTACCCTGATATTGAAAAGTACATTAAACGTTTGTTGATCATGGGTGGTGCTGTTGAAGGCGGAAACCAAACGGCGGCCGCTGAATTTAATATTTATGCTGACCCCCATGCTGCAGAGGCGGTATTTAAGTCCTCAATTCCTAAAGTAATGTTTGGGTTGGATGTGACGTTGAAATCTTCGTTGAAACTGAGTCAGTTGACGCGTATTAACGCTTCTGATTCTAAAGTTGCAAAATTCTTCTTGGAAACAACCGTTCACATTAAGAAGTTCTATGATCAAATTGGATATGTGGACACAGTGTGTTTGCATGATGCATGTCCGGTCTTATATTTAGAATATCCTGAACTCTTCAGTGGTGAAATGGCGGGTGTCTATGTTGAAACTCAAGGTGAGATTACCATGGGTAAAACAGTATGTGACTTACGAAGTGACTTCAAATTTGAGAAACGCGATACATTGGTTATGCTTGATGTTAATCAACAACAGTTCTCAGATACGATTGAAAGTCTCATGTTAGAGTATTAGGTGATAGATATGAAGATACTAGTGATTGGAAGCAGTAATGTTGATATCAATGTCATGTCAAAGAACCTTCCAAAAGTTGGGGAAACTTTGATGGGTAAAGACATCCGTTATTCTTACGGTGGTAAGGGTGCAAACCAAGCCATAGCTTGTGGTAAGTTGGGTGCAGACGTCATGTTTTTAACCTCTGTGGGCGATGATAACCATGGTCAAAAGATTCAAGAGAATCTGGCAGCTGCGGGTGTGAATGTCGAACGCGTAAAAGTATCCAAATCCAATCCAACAGGATCTGCACTCATTACGATTGATGATGCAGGCCAGAATACAATTGTTGTGATCGCAGGTGCGAACTATGATTGTGATATTGATTATTTAAAAGAAAATGATGATGCATTTGAAGCGTGTGACTTTGTCTTGTTACAAATGGAGATTCCATTGGAAGCCATCGAGTATGCGATCAAGCGTGCCCATCATTTTGGTAAGAAGATTATTTTAAATCCTGCGCCAGCTTTGCCGGAGTTGAGCCATGAAGTGTATGCAATGATTGATTACTTCACGCCCAATGAAACGGAGCTTGAAGTAATGACTCAGTCTTTGGGTCATTTTGAAACCATGGACCATCAAATTGATGCGCTCTTAAATTCAGGCATTCAAAACTTGATTATTACACAGGGCGATAAAGGTGCTTATTTTGTTAATAAAGAGATAAGAGAAATGGTTCCAGCATTTAAAGTAGAAGCCATCGATACAGTCGGCGCTGGGGATTGCTTCAATGGTGCATTTGTGAGTGCATTGGCTCAGCATAAGACTGAGGTTGATGCAATAACATTTGCGAATCGGGCATCCTCGATTGCGGTCACTCGTGAAGGGGCACAAACATCGATTCCAACTTTGGATGAAATGAATGACTATTAGTGTGGAGCATCCTTGTGATGCTCCCTTGTTTGGTGATTTAATATAGATAGTGAGGTGTAATGATACGTATGAAAGTTAGATTAATAGACGTTGCAAAAAAAGCAGGCGTTTCGATTGCGACGGTGTCCATTGTTTTAAATGATCCAGATACACCGCGTATCACACAGAAAACTAAAGATAATGTTATGGCGGTTGTGAAAGAACTGAAGTATGTCCCAAATGCGGCTGCGCGTTCTTTGGTAACCAATAAATCAAGAACCATCGGTTTAATTATTCCAGATATTGAAAATCCATTTTTCTCTACCTTGGCAAAGATAATTGAACAACGTTGTCGTGCTGAAAAGTTTGTAATGATCATGATGAACACTTTGGAGGATCATAAAAACGATCCAGGTATCATTCGTTCATTGCGTCAAAGAAGCGTGGATGGTATGATTATTGCGCCATCTTCTCAAACTTTTAATGATGACAAAGAAATCAAAGAAGTTTTAAATAATTTGGATGTTCCCTTTGTATTGGTGGACCGGATGTTACATGATTTCCCTGTAAATCAAGTCTATTTCAACAACAAAACGGGTGAATATTTGGCCACTAAATATCTAATTGAAAACGGGCATCGTAAGATTGGTTTCATTTCAACTCAAAACTATGCGATGACTGGTTTCTATCGGCATTTAGGATATTTAAAGGCAATTGAAGAAGCGGGTATTCCTGTTAATGAATCCTACATTAAACACGGTGATTATACGACAGAAACAGGATATCAATTTGCGAAGGAATTGTATGAGAGTGGTGTCACCGCAATTGCATGTGCCAATGATATGATTGCTTTTGGAGTACGAAAACGTCTCGTTGAAATGGGAGTAAGGGTACCTGAAGATGTTTCTTTAGTGGGATATGATAATTTAAATCTCAACGATTATTTGGATCGCGGTTTGTCTTCTGTGGATCAAGATATCACAAAAATGGCACATCATGCTGTAGATATCTTAATGAATGCACTTGAGGGCAATGAAGAGATAGTAGAAGTGATGCTTGAACCCACTCTAAAAATAAGAAACAGTGTTAA
>DEQB01000099.1:0-9202 GCA_002359085.1 Erysipelothrix sp. UBA3377 | reverse complement strand
CCTATGCGACAATGTTTCTTGAAGGAGCATTGAATGTTGTGTTAGTTGTCTTTATGATGACTTTTGCGAGTATTTTTGGCAAAGGAAGTGCTGAGATCGCACTGTTGGTGTCTTTTAAGTCCGTCGGTACGATGGTTACTTTATATTTAGCGGGTACACTTTCTGATAAGTTTGGTCGCAAGGGCATCATGGTAGTTGGTGTCTTGTTGTTTATGGCTTTCTTATTGGGATTTATTTTTGTAAGGGATTTTAATCTTTTACTACTTTTCTCATTGTTGGGCGGCATTGGACATGGTTTGACGGATTCACCGGGCATATCCCTGATCTTCGATGCTGTCGAAGGGAATACTGGACCCATGATGAGTTTGGTTCAAGTTTTCTTTGCAGGTGGAGGCGTTGTGGCTACATTGTTGGCCTCGTTTTTCATCAATAACTTAATTCCATACCAATACTTCTTTGTTATATTCTTTGTGTTAACGGTAATGTTGTTGTTAATGACTTTGAAAGTACGCTTTCCCAAGATTAAAAATAACGAACCTGAATTCAAAGTAGAAGAAAAACAACAGATCAAAAAAAATCCCATGAAAGCTATGGTAATTTTGATGGTTTGTATTTTGTTTAGTGCGACGTTTCATGTCATCATGACAACGTGGACACCAACCTTTGCTGTAGATATCAAACATACAACGGAAGCCCAAGGGGTTTCTATTCTGTCTGCCTTTCAAATTGGGTCTGTTGCTGGTTCATTCGCGCTGGCCTATTTATTAAGAAAATTTGAAATGACCTTGTTTATGATTATCAATCCTTTAATTGCATGTGTCTTTATGGTTGCGTTTATTTTCTCCAACACACCTACGATGCTATTTCTTACCCTCTTTTTAATTGGGTTTTTCCAAGGGGTCTATTTCTCCTTTGGCATTAACATGGGTGGTATGATGTATCAGAAAAATGCAGGTGCTGCAACTGGAGCAATCGGAACTATTAATATGCTCGGATTTAGTGTTATGATTAGTGTTTCTGGTTGGTTTGTGACGCATATCGGTGTGAATGAACTGATGATTTCAACAATTTTTGTGGGTATCGGTTTGTCATTAATCGCCATTTTATTTAGAAATCAATTTAATAAGTTGAGAGGATGAAAAATATGAAAAAAGTTATTATCGATTGTGATCCAGGTGTTGATGATACCCTGGCTCTAGTGCTTGCGTTGACCAAATCCAATTTGGATGTTCAAGCCATTACGACTGTTTGCGGTAATGTGAGTGGTGAAAAGACCACCCGCAATGCGCAACTTTTACTCAATGCCTTGGACAGTGATATTCCACTTGGAAAAGGGTCAATGATACCACTTGTTAAAAAACATGTTGCCGCAGATGTTCATGGTCAAGATGGATTGGGAAATAAGTCTCATACACTTCCCCAAGAGTCTTATAAACATTTCTCTGATACAGGTGCAGTTCAATTGATAGCGGAAATTTTAGAAGCCTCAGAAGAACCCATCACTATTATCGCGGTGGGTCCACTCACAAATATCGCATTACTACTTCACACATACCCTCATATTAAAACCAAAATTCATGAAATATCAATCATGGGTGGTGGTATAGAAATGGGTAATATTACAGAACATGCGGAGTTCAATATTTATGTTGATCCAGAAGCATGTCATATGGTGCTTAACAGTGGTGTTCCCATGGTATGGGCAACCCTTAACGCAACCCATCAAGCCAGTCTTCTCATGGAAGATATGGAGAAGTTCTCATTTATATCGACACCTTTAACACAGTTAATCGGTGACATTATGTGGCGATATGCTGAACATGATTCAGCACTCCATGATCCCGTATCTGTACTATGGGTAACCAACCCTGAACTCTTTGAGACGGAGAGTCTTAACTTACAAGTTGACTATACAGATGGTGAAACACGTGGTAAGACTTATGTAGTGGAAGATGCATCCCCCAATGTTCGTGTCATTACAAAAGTAAACCGTGAACAAGTTATTCAAGAGATTGCGGATTCGTTTAAGAAGATTAATTAAGTTATCTGATATGAATATACAATATAAGACTCGCACCTAGGTGTGGGTCTTTTTGTTTTAAAAAAAGAATGATAAAAGCCCACTTAGTATATGTTTTTAAGTGGGCTTATGATTTACGATTATTTTAATCTTCTTTTAAGTTATCCGTAATTTGTTTGAAGAATTCTGCGGACCAAATATCTAACTGAGAGGGGTCCTTAATAAAAGGGAGAACATCTTCTTTGGCTTTATTGTAATCGATTGTATCAAAGTGTTGTTTTAAGATTTCTTTTAATATATCTAGATTAAAGGGATCTGCTTCACTTAGAAAACTCGTATCCAAAAATCTTTCCCTTAGGTGCTTAAGGTTCACGGGGATATTCTTTGAAATATAAAAAACATAATCATATAAGTCACGCCCCTTGATTCTTTCTTTCCAAGCTCTACCCACAACTGCGTGTATTTTTCCTGAAAAAAGGGAGGATGGCTGATATAATTTAATCTCATAGGGACTGGGTAGTAATCTGAATTCATGTTTAAATTCTGCATATTTCGGGGGATTCACGTCTACTTCGAATTTTATTTTAATCAATTCATTGGGGTGAACCCCTGAATGTATCTGTTCCCTAAAGAATAAAAGAAATTGTTCTTTTGTATTGCTTTTTAAGAAAGCGGACTCTATGTTTGACTCTGTATTTTTTTCCTTTTCGATCACTTCAACATTTAAACCAAAGGACATCAGTTCCTTCTTAAGTATCGGAAAATAAACAGCCAAGTCAAAATCTTGATTGGGTGTAACTAAGGAAAAATCTAAATCTTCTGAAAATCGATCCAACCCATAGAATATTCTGAGGGCCGTACCGCCATAAAAGGCCGCTTCTTTAAAAAAACCTGCTTTAGATAAACCATAAAGTGTGATTTCCTGAGTGATTTCTTTGATGGCATTCTTTTTATCGTAATCTGATTTGATTTCATATTGTTCAAGCATTTGATCAATTAGGGTCATTGTGGGCTCCTTTTCAATAGTTTAGTGAGTGTATCCAAAGTCGTAGATTGGTATAAATTTGCGTAAGCCTTTAGCTTCTCTGTGTCTAAACTATAGAATTTATCTTCTTCTATGCGTAAATTATTAAACAATACAAATTCTAGATCTTTGATATTAGTCACAGGTTTTAGGGTGTACAGTTTATCGCACAGTGCTTTTTCCTGGTCTGCAATTAGAAAGCTATACGTGCCTTCGTATCTAATTGTAATACCTACAGGATACGCAAGTTCTGGTATATCTCGATATGTATACGTTCCAAATGATGTTTTGTATGTTTTCTTTTTATTTTTCTTAAAGGTTACTGAAGTGAAGGTATAGACAGTTTCGGGTATTAAACCATAAAAGGACAGCGCAAAATCTAATGATAAATATGATGGGTTATAGATGCTAGAAGCAAGTAAATATCCGGAAACATTTTTATCCGTTTCATATAAACCTCTTATAACAGGAAATAACGCTTGGTGCTTTACCATATTTAAAATTTTGTTCTGTGGTGCTTTATATTCATGAAGTTCCTCAAGAAGCATTGCGGTTGTTTTTATCATATATCCTCCAGTTAATTTAATTATAATCAATTATCTGGAGTAAATCAAGGTTTATAAATGTTTTAAGTAATGTCTATGACGCGATGTCATATAAAAAAGAAGTGTTGTAATTTCTAAAGGGTGGTATCCACAACCTATTTGTTACAGCACTTCTTTTTCGTATTAAAGTATTTTCTCAATTACCATTACTTCAATATCCTCAATGTAGGCAAGTCCAATTTCTTGATACATCAATCTTTGGTAAAAAGCTCTGAGGTGTTCAAAGTTTGATCTAAAGTCCATTCTTAAAACGGTTGCTCCAAGGTCTTTTGAGATGTTTTCTGCGTGTTTCATCATCCGATACCCAATTCCTTGGGATTGGTACTGAGGGTCCACAGCGAGCTTCTTTAGATATCTAAAGGGGAGATTATCCATGTTTGAGATGTAATATGGATACTCTACTTCTAAGATGAAGCTTGATACAAGGGTTTCTTTATCTTTCATAATGTAGATTAGATTGTTTTGTGTCTTAGTTAAGTATTCTTTTTCATCGAAGTGTTCAGTCCATTGTGTACGATTGTATCGTTTCATCACATGATCGGAACAGCGTTTATAAAGATCTAGAATTTCTTGTAGGTCTTTTTCTTGTGCGAGTGTAATCATAGGTTGAAGTGTTTCATAATGGTATGAAATGTTTCGATATGATCATGTACGATATAATCTGCAGCGCTTTGGTTTAAACCGAAGCGATGATCTTTATACGCAATGACATTTACACCCGCACCTTTTCCTGCTCTAATCCCAATATGTGAGTCCTCCACAATGATTGTGTTCTCTGGTTTTACATCCAAGACTCTCATGGCTTCAAGATAGACATCGGGGGCTGGTTTTGATTTTGCAACTTGATCACCGCTGATATAAAAAGAGATATAGGGATCAAGGTTTAAATCTTTTACCACTTTCTTGATTGTATTGAGGGGAGAACCCGATGCGATGGCCATTTTAATGCCTTTGTCTTTAAGATTTCGCATTAAAAACTCAAGGTGTGGCATTTTAATATCCAAATAGTCTTCTACCAACGTGTCATTTAGGATGTTTTCATAGAATGTTTGAATTTCTGCTTCAGTTTTTTTGGGTGACCATAGGTTTCCCAATATATTCCATGTGGCTTCATTGGAGAGACCGATTACTTGGTGGATATCCCCTAGTGAAACATCTTGATTGTGTTTTATAAAGGGATGATGGTATGTGTTCATGTAGACGGGTTCTGAATCAACAATGACCCCATCCATATCAAAGATAACGGCTTTATGCATCGCGTAACCTTTTTTGTCCTGTTATTTCTTTATAGGGCATGATGTCGTGGCTGACTTCAAGGGTCCCTAAGTATTGTCCATGTTCATTTTTAACTGCGTGATAGCTGATGTGAATCAACATGCCTTTCATTTCAATCCAGAAGCTTTCTTCATTCTTTTTACCCGACTTTAAATCCTCCAAGATACTTTCCACAAGGTTGACGGATTTGGGTGGGTGGCAGTGTTGGACCAATCGTCCCAAAGCTGCTTTTGATCTGACGAAAATACGGTCTTTAGCTAAGTTGAAGTATTTAAAGTGATCGTCCTTATCAATGAATGTGATATCAATAGGGAGTGCATTTAAAACGCCCTCTAGTTCTTCTAAACGCAAAACACCCGACTTAAAGTATACCTTTTGGTCTTTAACGGTAAGGTCTTCTTTAACGCGATCATACAGTCCTTTTGAATGGGGTATCCATTTCTCTTTGGGAGAAACCAAACAATATCCAATATCTTCTGAATCCAGCGCAACATCAAGCCATTCTGATTCAGTTACCACTTCACTAATCATCGGTAACATGATCATTTCTTCTTTGAAAATCATATCCTCGATGCGTTTTCTTAAAGCAGTAAAGGCAACGGATAAACCTTCCGTGTTTTCGTTGATGACTTTCTTTTCAAATATTTTTAAGTCTTCACGAATTTCATCATCGACACCCCACATAACTTTAGGGGGCGCATTGAATCCATATTTCTCAAGTAAAGGGAAGAACAGTTGTTCCTTTCTTGAATAGTGTTTGTTTAAGTCAAAGAGTTCATTGATCTTCGTTCTTAATTTAAAAAGTGAACCGGGATCCTTCTTGGTCTCAAATTCAAGCACATCAAAAAACATATCTTCTAAATGTGTTTCAAGGGCTCTGTTCTCATCTTTTAACACTTGTACAGGATGACCAATGCGTTCCAGTTCATTGGGTAGCGCATGAATTTCTTCAATGGACATATTAAACACATCCGCATGAATATCACACAAGCGCATGATTTCTTCAACAGGCATCCCACTATTCACCAGTTGTTGTTCCATCTCAATGATTTCACGAGACGTAACAGTCCCAAACTTTTCTCTAAATTCTTCTTTCACAACTTCAGGATCTTCACCCTTATGAAGTTTCAAGATAATATTTCCCAACTCAGAAACTTTACTCATAAAAACTTACCTCAATCCCTTTCTCTTCCAAATATATTTTAAGCGATTCAATATCCTTATCTATATGTTTC
The DNA here is from genome assembly GCA_002359085.1 of Erysipelothrix sp. UBA3377. Classification (GTDB taxonomy): domain Bacteria; phylum Bacillota_I; class Bacilli_A; order Erysipelotrichales; family Erysipelotrichaceae; genus Erysipelothrix. The sequence goes on along the minus strand of DEQB01000099.1, from coordinate 3,043 downwards.
ATCGCATTCTTTAAGGTCATAACGCGACCCATGGTTTGGTATGCGGCAGCTTCTCTCATAGGCGCAAAACCAAATTCAATCAAAGCTTCCTTTAAAGTATTGTCATCATGGGTAATGGTATAAAAAGTATCATTTATATTTATCTCTTTCATGTCAGCCTCCTATTGCTCTTATTATACATGAACTCTTAATATAAATGTAGACACATAAATGATGTATTTCTATTTAATTGAAATACAAAAGGAATGCGAGATAATGCGAGATAATGCGAGATAATGCGAGATAATGCGAGATAATGCGAGATAGAAGTGATATAATATTCCCAAAGAATAGGGGTGATCTATATGTTATTTAATTTACCAGAGGAATCTAACGTCATTGAGTATAAATTGGAGTTGCCTTCAGATAATAATAAATGGTTAAGTACGATAGTAGCTTTTAGTAATACTGCAGGAGGAAAGGTTATAGTTGGTATAGAGGATGATACAAAAATAGTGCATGGTATTAAAGAATCAAGAGCAATGCTTGAGAATAAAATAATGAATACAATATTTAATGCAATAAATCCGACTCCAGTTATTGATATATCCTTTCAAAACATTGAAGATAAAGATGTTCTAATAATTGATGTGTCACGTGGTAATGAAACTCCATATTACATTAAAAGTTTGGAAATCGACAAAGGCACTTATGTTAGATTTTCGTCTTCTGATAGGGTAGCTACCCAAGCTCAAATTGATGAATTAAAGTTAAAGAGTAAGAGGACTGTATTCTCTAATGATAGATATATGTCAAAAAACAATGAACCATACGAGTTATCTATTGGAGAGATTAATGAATTTCTGGATGAAATCAATAAAAACAGAAGGTCCAAAAAAATAAATTTAAGTAAGCTTTTGGAATGGGAAGTTATATTCAAAATATTTGATAAATATTATGCGACCAATGGCTTTATGTTGATGAATTCTAATCCTTTTTCATATGCCTACATTCGGTTGGGTATATTTAGGGGTACAGATAAAGCGAAACTTCATGATCAAAAGAGTTTTGAAGGTTCAATAATTGGGCAATATGAAGCTGTATTAGAGAGTTTAAAAGATATTTTAAATAAGGGATATAATCTAGATTCGGTGCGAAAAAAGGAGTTTGCTATTCCGGAAGTCGTTATTCGAGAAATTGTCGCGAATGCCGTAGTTCACCGGAATTACATTGATGAACATCCAATTAGAATAGAAGTATATGAAGACAGATTGAGTGTTATTTCTCCTGGATCATTATATGATGGTCTTCAACTTGAGGAAATATTAAGAGGTATTTCTAAAGTAAGAAATAAAAATATCGCTGAGGTATATCACAGTCTGGGACATATTGAAAAGTGGGGTTCAGGAATACAAAGGTCAAATTATGAACTAACTGAGCAAAATATGAGACCTTTAGAAATTAATCATGAAAGTATACATGATGTAACAGTAACAGTATATTTCGATAAAAATGATTCAGATGCTGCAGTCAAAACCAAATTTGAGGTATCGCCAGAGTCAGTAGTTGATTACTATAGAGGGCGAAGCAATACATTCAAGAGAATCGATATAGAAAATGATTTTGGTATTACTGATCGTCAAGCAAGAACTATTATTGAGAAGTTAAGTAATGATGGAGTAATTGAAAAATTAGGATCTGGTCCCGCAACATATTATGAGATTTTAGATTAGAAAAATGCCTTAATAGAATCTAAATTAGTTCTCAAGTAAAATCTTGTTAACTTGTAAAAGTATTAGCAATAGTGATAAAATAATTACGAGGCATGAGTTGTTCAATATAAAATTAAGGTATTTAGCCTTAAATTACACTCAACCACATAAAAAATCATGTCTTATCAGGTGTAAATTGCTCATTGAACCGAGTACATTGATAAAACATGACTTGGGCGTATTTAGTTGATACTTTTTCCGAGGACAACTAATACAGTAGGGTTTTAATAATCATTCTTGATTATTATTTCCCTTTTTTTGTTTGAGAGAGCACACTTCCAGCTAATGTTTTTGTTGTTTTGCTGGTTCGTTTATCTCTTAAAGCTTTAGAAGCTTTAGTTGCAACCTTCTTTGAGGTTTGCTTTGTATTTGTCTTTTTACTCATATATATCACCTCCTTTATATTAATTATACTTTGTCTTTCAATGAGGACAAAACGAATATCAACTTAAAATCCGATGAAAATACTTTCACAACAATCCTCATTATTTATTTAACGATTATCACTAATTATGTGAAAAAGTAAATGATATTATTTCGAAAAAAACCATGACAATGGCATAATCATCGTACCTGAATTATAATAAATATAAATGGAATGGAGTTGAGACAATGGAAACCTTATCTGAAATCATCGAAGCTGTTAAGTTGGATAATATGGAATATACGAACATGGGTTGGGAACCGATCTTACAAGTGAGTATGAATGCGAGGATATTGATCATTGGTCAGGCTCCAGGTATTCGAACACAACTTGAAGGGGATGTTTTTAGGGATCAAAGTGGGGATCGGTTGCGGGATTGGATGGGGATTGATGAATCTACTTTTTATGATTCGGGTTTGATATCTATTTTACCGATGGACTTTTATTTCCCAGGAAAAGGTAAGACGGGTGATTTACCGCCTCGTAAGGATTTCGCATCGAAGTGGCATCCGTTATTATTGGAGTGTATGTCGGATGTGGTGTTGATTATTTTGATTGGAACGTATGCTCAGAATTACTATCTTAAAGACGTTAAGAAAAGAAATCTTACGGAGACTGTGAGATCGTATCGAGATTATTTACCTGGTTATTTTCCGTTGGTTCATCCTTCTCCTTTGAATCGGAGATGGGAGGCTAAGAATCCTTGGTTTGTAGAAGATGTATTGCCGGAGTTTAAGAAAGTTGTTCGGGAAGTGTTGGAACAATAAAAAAATGCCACGGATATGGCATTTAGTGTTTAGCGATTGATGGTATAAATGATGGGTGATACATAACCCCCAAACATGTCGGAGTATTGATTCAAAATGAT
>DEQB01000038.1:3185-3821 GCA_002359085.1 Erysipelothrix sp. UBA3377 | reverse complement strand
CTGGCACAATCCAATGTGACATCACTAGAGTTTCTAAAGGATAAACAAATAGCACTGTCAGAAGCGTCGAATAAAAATATTTATGCTTCAAACATACAGGAGACACAAGACAATACGGAAAACATAACACTCATGAGTTCTGTTGTGAAAGCAGATGTAGAGAATTATGATTTGATATTTATGGGCGTGTCAGATGTGGATGCATTGGCACCGTATCAATTAATTGATGGCAAAAATCCCGTAAATGAAAAGGAAGTTGTAATCAGTGAGAGTATCTTAAAATCCATGGATGTTTCAGTGGGGGATACATTGTTTCTAGCAGAAGACAATCAAGAGATTATCGTGGTAGGTATCGCTTCAGAAGCAGACTATAACACCAAGCCTGTCGCATTTACGACTCAAGAAAATTTATCCAATTTATTTGAGAATAAAAGAATTTCAGCACTTGTCTTTGATGAAGCAGTCACGATTGATTCAAATGAATTAACGATCTTAGATTATGATGACTTCATCAATACAATCCCTGGATATCAAGCTCAAATATTGACCTTTGGTATGATGATTGGTGCGTTGATTTTAATCGCAACCATCGTCATCGCAATCTTTATGTATATTATAACCATGCAGAAAAAATCA
>DEQB01000038.1:0-3081 GCA_002359085.1 Erysipelothrix sp. UBA3377 | reverse complement strand
GCGATTGGGATTGGGTTGGGAATCATCTTAACGGCCATCACCTTTGCGTTTATTCCCAATACGGTACCCATTAAAATTAACGAAACACTTTATGTGGCAGTGAGTGTATTGACCATAGGGTTCTCCCTAATTGGTGCTTTATTTTCTGCCAAAACAATTTTAAAAATCGATCCGCTTGATGCGATCTAGGAGGAAATTATGAACACATTTGAACTTAGAAATATTAGTAAAGTATTCTTTAACAATAACGTTGAAGTAGAAGTGGTAAAAAATACAAACATTACCATTCCTGATCGTACCTTTTCAGCCATCGTTGGTCCCAGTGGGAGTGGTAAATCAACCTTACTGACCATGTTGGGTGCACTTCAAAAGCCCACAACCGGTGAGCTTAGATTTGGTGAAACCATCTTATCGACAAAGAATTCAAAAGATTTATCAAACTATCGTTTTACGGAAATTGGTTTTATCTTACAAGCTTCTAATTTAATTCCGTACCTTACACTTTTTGAACAATATAAATTGAGATACAAGTATGCGAACAGACGCGTCGATAAAAAAAGGATATCAGAAGTATTTGAATCCTTGAGTATTGATAAAATCCAACACAAATATCCTGAAGAGATTTCTGGTGGAGAAAGACAAAGAGCGGCCATTGGTTTGGCGTTATTATTGAAGCCCCGTGTTATCTTGGCAGATGAACCCACAGCCAGTTTGGATACTGAGAAAGCGTATGATGTGATTGAAATATTTAAAAAGATCACAACGGAATCAGAGACTTCTGTCATCATGGTCACCCATGATACAAGAATGCTTGAATATTGTGATCAAGTATTTGAAATGCGAGATGGTAATTTGAGATTAATAGAAATTTAAATCATTGATATCGAAAGCCAAAACTTGGTTTGAACCCGTTTCAACAATCCCTTTCACAAAGCGGTTTAGGTCATAGACGGTGGGTCTTCTGAGTGCTGTTTCTAGGAGCATGGAGACGTTTGTTCCCGTGATAACCCGTACGTTATCAAACTTCAATGCCTGTTGTACAGACTCTTTATAAGGTGTACCTCCAACCAAGTCCGTGAAAATTAAAGTGCCAATCTTGTTTTCCAAGGAATGAATCGCTGCTTCAATTTGATTCCCAAATGTATCGGGGGTCATTTCCGGTGTGAAATCAAGATTGATAAACGCTTCTTGTTTTCCAGCGATGAGTTCAACGGCACTGCGCATGCCTTTAGAAAACTCGCCGTGTCCGCACAAAATAATTCCAATCATAAGCCCGCCTCCTTTATAAACTCATTATATTGAAATGTTCACATAATTTCAATCAATCAAACCGTTTATAGAGGGGGTAACTTTATGTATAATACATATAGAGGTATGCATTATGAAAAAGAAACAGATTTGGGTTGGGGTTGTTTGCATCTTTGGGTTGATGTTTTTTGTGGGAAGTTATCTTTCAAAAGCGGATGTGACGGGATTGAATGATCGGAATTTCCGATATTTCAAACGGATGCATTTTAATGATTGGGATATGGATTATCCACAAGAGGAAGAAATCGCTTTATATCGAGATAAGACAAGTTTCACAGGCGATCGCTTTGATTATATTATCTTTGAGCGCAGTGATGCGTTGGTGAATTCTATTAAAACGTATGCAGTGTACCATGATTATATTTTTTCAATGGATCAGTCTTTCTTACTGTCGGATGGGTTTCCCATGCTGGCGTATGATGAATCCGTCAACCAAGCACTGAGATTGCGTATCGATAATTATGAGAATTATGAGTTTATTCAAATGAAAAATGATAACCAAAACACGATAGGTATCTATATGTCAGAAGATGAAGTGTTGTTTATATTTTTGATTACTTGAGTCTAATTTATGTGTTGAAAGCAATAAAAAACCCACTTAAGAGTGGGTGTTTTTTCACTATGGGGCGATCGACGGGACTTGAACCCGCGCGTGCCGGAGCCACAACCCGGTGCGTTAACCAACTTCGCCACGACCGCCATGTGCTTTAATATATTAGCCCATTTAAAACTATTTGTAAATAGTTATCAAAGAAAATCGTAATTATGGTATAGTTTATAATGTAAGAATAAAAGAACGTACAGGAAAGCCTGTATTTAAAGGATCCTTAACTGCGATGATATTGACGCATATGGATCTTAAAAACATTGGATTTGTTTGCGTTGAGAAAGTTGGGAGTTTAACATGAATTTTATAGAAAAAACAATTATTGAAGCCATTGAGCACTGTTTGAAAACACAGTTTGATTTTGAGGCGGAATCAGGCATGGTGATGCTTGAGATTCCTCAAAGACAAGAACAAGGCGATTATGCCACAAACATTGCGATGCGTTTAACGAAGACGTTGAAACAAAATCCACGTCAGATTGCGGATGGCTTGGTGGAAGCTTTGCGTGATTTGGATATCTTGGATAAAGTGGAAGTGGCAGGACCGGGTTTTATTAACTTCTTTGTGAAACCAACAGTCCTTGCGAAAGTTATCGACGCAGTATTGGAGGCAGGCGATAACTACGGTTCTTTAATGAATCAAAATGAGAAGGTATTGGTAGAGTATGTCTCAGCGAATCCTACGGGTCAATTGCACGTAGGCCATGCACGGGGTGCAGCTTGGGGTGATTCATTAACACGAATTCTTAAATTTGCGGGTTATGAAGTACTGAGAGAATACTACGTTAATGATTTGGGAAATCAGATAACGATGTTGAGTCATTCGCTGTATGCGAGATATAAACAAGCCTTTGGTTTGGAAGCAGAATTACCGGAAGATGGCTACCATGGTCAAGACATCATTGATATTGCACAAGATGTGAAAGCACAAGAAGGCGACGCATGGCTTGAGTCGGATCCGCAAGATTGGGAACCTTACTTCAAGACATTGGGTATTGAATTTGAACTCAAACGTATTGATAAGGATTTAAATACTTTTAGAGTTTCCTTTGATTCTTGGGTGAGTGAAAAATCACTATATGATCAGGGTCGTGTTGAAAAAACATTGGATGATTTAAAACTAAGTGGTGACACCTATGACAGTGAAGGCGCTTTGTGGTTTGAATC
>DEQB01000035.1 GCA_002359085.1 Erysipelothrix sp. UBA3377 | reverse complement strand
ACAGTCGTTGGGTGTGCATTCTTAATTGAATTGCTAGAACTCAAGGGTCGCGATAAACTCGAGAACATTGACATCTATACTATTTTAGATTATTAATAACGAAGTGGAATACTTCGTTTTTTAAAACAATAAGGAGGTGAGAATATGTCAAGAGTAAGTATTGAAAGTATTTTATCAAAAGCAAAAGAATACATTAAAAGTGAAGAAAGTTTAAAGCTCATTTATGATGCCTATGTTTTTGCGGACGAGAAACATGCCGGTCAATATCGTAAAAGTGGAGAGCCTTTTGTGATTCACGTACTGAACGTTGCACAAATTCTCGCTGAATTACACATGTCACCCACAACCATTGCGGCAGGTTTGCTTCATGATGTTGTGGAAGACAGTGGTGTTTTGGAATCTGAACTGAAAGATCAGTTTGGTGAAGATGTCGCCATGATAGTTTCAAGTGTCACCAAAATTGGGGCCCTTGAGTTTAAAGATGAAAAAGAATATCTTGCAGCCAATCATAGAAAAATATTTATCGCAATGGCTAAAGATATTCGTGTTATTTTTGTTAAACTCGTAGACAGACTTCATAATATGCGTACACTTCAATTTCAATCACCTGAAAAACAAAAGAAAATTGCACAGGAAACCTTGGATGTTTATGCGCCCATTGCGCATAGATTGGGGATTGCGCAAATTAAGAATGAATTGGAAGATTTAAGTTTCCAATATTTACATCGTGATCGCTACTATGAAATTGCACGCCTTGTTGAAATGCGAAAAGTAGAGCGTGATGCTCAGATTACGCAAATGATTACGGATATATCATCGCTTTTAACGAAAAATGGTATTAAATTTAATATTTTTGGTCGTTCAAAACATTTGTATAGTATTTATAAGAAAATGGAAACCAGACAACGTCGTTTTGATCAAATTTTAGATTTACTCGCAATTCGAATCATTACTGAAAGTGAATTGAACTGTTATGAAATCTTAGGTTATATTCACGCTGACTATCGTCCCATTCCTGGAAGACTTAAAGATTATATCGCAATGCCAAAATCAAACATGTACCAATCGCTTCATACTACCATTGTGGGAGAAGAGGGTACCATATTTGAAATACAAATCAGAACGTATCAAATGGATGAGATTGCTGAACGCGGGGTTGCTGCCCACTGGCGATACAAAGAAGGTACGACACTGAGTCCAACTAAGGGTTCTGAAGAAATTGAGGACCGTCTCGCGTGGTTTAAGGATTTCAAGATGATGACAGACGATATGGATGAAGATGCTGGGGACTTTATGGACTTGCTTCAAAGGGATATTTTTGAAGCGAACATCTATGTTATGACGCCTAAGGGTCGTGTTATTGATTTACCCAATGGCGCAACACCCATTGATTTTGCGTATCGTATTCATACTGAGGTCGGACATCAAACCGTGGGTTCCATTGTGAATGGTACGTTGGTGCCGCTGAATACACCACTTCAAACCGGTGATGTGGTCAGTATCTCTACCAATAAAAATTCCGGTCCTTCTGAGGATTGGTTGAAGGTAGTTAAAACAAGTCATGCTCGTAATAAAATTCGTCAATATTTATTGCGCATTGCTTCTGAAGAAAAAGAAACCTTGATTCAAAAGGGTGAACAAATGTTCAAAGAGGAAGCCAAACGCCGTAATTTTGATGAGAAAGAATTAAAGAGTAATAAACGTTTGGAACATATCTTGAATCAGTTTTCCGTCAATACGGTAAATGATTTGATGGCTGCGATTGCTACAAAATCACTGTCACTTCAATCTGTGTTTGAAAAACTATCCGTACATAGAGTACCCGTTGGAGATTCAGAACGCTTTGAAAAGTTGTTATCTCAAAACACAAAAGAGAGACGTTCTCAAGGTGATACGGGAGTGCGTGTTAAAGGTGTAGATTCAATGATGGTTTCTATGTCCAAGTGTTGTTCACCCGTTTATGGTGATGACATTGTAGGGTATGTTACCAAGGCTCAGGGTGTTAAGGTACACCGTAAAGATTGTCCCAATATCGCAAATGAAACCAAACGTTTGTTGGATGTTTATTGGGAAGATGTCTTTGACCATGGTGATTATGAAACGGTTTTAAGTATATACTCAACCGATAGAAATTTCTTGTTGACTGACCTTGTGACCACAGCTTCTCAGTTGAAGGTGAAGTTGACAGCCGTTAATTCTGAAATAGATGAAGATAAAATTCATGTGACCACGACCTTGCGTGTTGTGGTTAATGACTCTCAACACTTGCGTAACTTAGTCGCAAACTTGCGAAAAGTTGACTCGGTGGTGCGTGTTGAAAGAAAAATATTGTAAAAACAGTACACTTATGTTATCTTAAGTGTGTATAAATTCGTTAGACTGTGACTGAATTAGAAGACAATGTTTAGAGACATACAACTTTGGTGAAATGTATGCTTTGGAATCTAATGTGACCCCACAGAAGAAGATCGATGAATAAAGTAGTCTGATCCGTAGTTCTGCGTTAAAGAATTGAGTATAAAGAAAGGTGGTACCACACGTAGCGTGTCCTTGGGATCATCTTTTATTTTGTTTAAGAGAAGGAGCATATTATGTCAAAAAATTTAAAAGCACCACGCGGTACACAAGATGTCTTTGACCAACAGGTTAGAATTTGGAACAAGATAGAGACCGTTGCGCGTGAATTGACCGATGCATATCATGTTACTGAAATTAAGACGCCGATATTCGAACATACCGAAGTCTTTGATCGCGGTAATGATGCCAGCGATGTGGTTAATAAAGAAATGTATACCTTTGAAGATAGAGGAGGACGTTCTCTCACTTTAAGGCCAGAAGGAACTGCGGGGGTTGTGCGTGCATTTGTGGAACACAAACTGTATGCTCAAGGCACTGCAATTCAAAAGTATTTCTATATTGGACCCAACTTTAGATATGAAAGACCTCAAAAAGGTAGAATGCGTATGCATACCCAATTTGGTGTTGAATTCTTTGGTGAGAAAAGTCCGTATGCGGATGTTGAAGCCATTTCATTGGGACTTGAATTACTTAAAAAAATAGGCATTCAAGATTTCAAATTGGTTATCAATACATTGGGAGACCAAGAGAGTCAAAACCGATACCGTGAACAATTGATCGCACACTTTGAACCCTTTATTGAAGATTTGGGAGAAGATAACAAACGTCGTTATAAACAAAACCCTTTGCGTATCTTGGATGATAAATTCTACCAAGACCATGAAGCACTCATTACGGCACCCACAAATCAGGAAGCATTGAATGAAGATTCAAAACATTACTTTGAGAAGGTTTGTGAAGTGTTGGATGCTTTAGAAATTCCATATGAAGTCAATCATAAGTTGGTGCGTGGTTTGGATTACTACCACCATACTGTCTTTGAGGTTATATCAACATCAGATGATGCGGGTGCGCAAAGTACCATATTCGCAGGTGGTAGATATGATCACTTGGTTGAATACTATGGTGGTCCGGAAGTTTCTGCATTTGGATTTGGGATGGGGATTGAACGTTTGATGGTATTCTTGGAATCTGGCAATATCAATTTGGATACGGAAGATAAAGTGGATGTATTTGTGATGCCTTTGGATGCTTCTTCAAATACTTTGGCTTTAAAAGCGATGGGTCTATTGCGTGAAGCTGGATACAGTGTGGATATGGATTTCTATAATCGCTCCATGCGTGCTCAATTCAAACTGGTAGATCGCTATCGATCTCAAGTCGCCATAATATTGGGTGAAGATGAGGTTGTCAACAACACACTGACGCTTAAAAATATTGAAACACAACAACAAATCAATGTTCCACTGGAACAATTGGTTTCAGCAATCAATGCTTGGATCGGAGAAAAACATGAATAGAACACATCATAATGGTGAATTAAGAATCACGCATGAAAATGAAACCGTAGAACTTCTGGGTTGGGTCTCAAAGAGACGAAACTTTGGGTCTATTGTTTTTATTGACTTACGTGACCGTACGGGTATTGTTCAATTGGTGATCAATCAAGAACAATTTCCTGAAGTTGAAAAAGTAAGAAGTGAATATATTTTAAATGTAAAAGGGACTGTTATTGAAAGACAAGATAAGAATCCTAAATTACGTACAGGTGATATTGAAATTGATGTTACAGAATTTGAAATTATCAATGCTGCTAAACAAACTCCTATGATTATTGCGGATGAAACGGATGCCCTTGAAGATACACGTATGAAATATCGTTATCTTGACTTAAGACGTCCCATCATGCAAAATCGTTTGATGACACGTGCTAAGATTACGTCGAATATGCGTAATACTTTGGAATCCATGGGGTTCATTGATATTGAAACTCCCATGTTAACCAAATCAACGCCTGAAGGTGCAAGAGAGTACTTAGTACCTTCCAGAGTGCATCCAGGTGAATTCTATGCACTCGCACAATCACCGCAAATCTTCAAACAACTGTTGATGATTGGTGGTCTTGAAAGATACTACCAAATTGCGCGTTGCTTTAGAGACGAAGACTTAAGAGCAGACCGTCAATTGGACTTTACACAAGTTGATATTGAAGCGTCTTTCCTAACACAAGACCAGTTTATGGGAATTGTTGAAACCGTTGCGACCAATGTAATGGTTGATGTTTTGGGTGAAGCGAAACCTGAATTCCCACGTATCAAGTTTGTGGATGCCATGAATATTTATGGTAGTGACAAACCGGACTTACGTTTTGAAATGCATTTGAATGACTTTAATGAAACTTTTAAAAACAGTGAATTCCAAGTATTTTCCAATACAATCGCTGCTAATGGAAGCTTAAAGGGTCTTATCTTAAGGGGTAACCACAGTGAAAAATTCACTCGTAAAGTCATGGACAAGTATACGGATCTTGTTAAGAAGCACGGATTGAATGGTTTGGTTGTCTTAAAATATGAAAACGATGTATTCTCAGGATCTGCTGCAAAATTCATTTCAGAAGATGAAAAACATACGATTGTGAATGAACACAAATTGGTTCATGGTGATGTATTATTTATCGGATCGGGTGCATGGGAAGTGTGTGCCAATGCGATTGGATCCTTGAGACTTCAACTTGCGAAAGACTTTGATTTAATTGCAGAAAATGCATTCAAATATGCTTGGGTCGTAGATTTCCCAATGTTTGAAGCAGATGAAGAAGGTAACTTGGTTGCGCGTCACCATCCCTTCACGGCACCCAAAGCAACAGATATCCCACTACTGGATACCAACCCACTTGAAGTCATTGCGGAAGCATATGACTTGGTGTTAAATGGTTTTGAAATTGCGGGGGGTTCCATGCGTATTTATCAACAAGCACTCCAAGAGAAAATGTTTGAATTGATTGGATTTACGCCTGAACAAATCCAAAGTCGTTTTGGTTTCTTTGTGGATGCTTTCCAATATGGTACACCGCCTCATGGTGGGATTGCGTTTGGTTTAGACCGTTTTGCGATGGCACTAACGCATTCAAATTCAATCAGAGACGTGATTGCATTTCCGAAGAATGCTTCTGCAAGAGATCCTTTAACTCAGGCACCTGCAAAAGCGACCCAACAACAGTTGGATGATTTGCATTTGTTAATTGAATACCCTGAAAAATAAGGTTGTTAAGTTGTTTACTATTATTGGTAGACAACTTTTTTTGTTTGAGGGTTGACTTTTATAATCAAATGTATAATAATGTAAACATAAATGAAAATGCGATGAAAAGAAGAGTAAATTAATGAAAACTTTACAGAGAGCTTATGGTGGTGAAATTAAGCAAGTGGAAATTAATTGAATATGGTCTTGGAGCTGCTTGGTCGAAAGTTATTTAGATCAAGACGGGTTTGCCCGTTATAGCAATAGAGTTTGATTGAACTCGAAGAGGTATTGGTCGTGAGGCTGATACGAATTAAGGTGGTAACATGAGAGCACGCTCATCCTTATGGGAGGCGTGCTTTTTATATACTTATAGGAGGATGTTTAGATGAAGAAATTACTAAGTATATTATTGGTGTTACTGGTATTGGTTGGATGTGGATCTGGAAAAGATCAAACAGATGATTTAGAGAAAATTGTGATTGGAGGAACTGCTTTACCCCATGCGGATTTCTTGAAACAACTTAAAGCGCCTTTAAAAGCACTCGGTTATGATTTGGAAGTTATTGAATTTGATGACTATGTTGCGCCCAATGCGTCTCTTGAAAGTGGTGAACTGGATGCGAACTATTTCCAACATACACCTTACTTAAACAACTTTAATGAAGAACATGGCACAGACCTTGTACCGCTCATTCAAGTACACTATGAGCCCATTGCGATTTATAGCGGTTTAAAAACTACGTTAGCTGATGTTGCGGATGGGGATGTGATTGTGGTTCCTGATGATGCCACAAACTTACCCAGAGCTTTAAAACTTTTAGAAGAGATTGGTTGGATAAAGTTGAATCCTAACAATCGTGATACATCGACTTTAAATGATATTACAGAATACGCATACGATATTGAGATTCGTTTGGCCAGTGCTGAAAATACACCGAAGTTATTAGACAGTGCTGCCTATGGTATTGTGAATGGGAACTACGCATTGGCAGGTGGTATTACAAATCGTGGTATTCAAGCAGAACCCATTGATGACGTGACCATCGCAAATATTGTGAACATTGTCGCAGTTAGAGCGGGGGAAACTGAAACTGCAAAGTCAAAAGCAATTATTGCGGCGTTCAATGATGAATCTGTTAAAAAATATATTGCGGAGACCTTTGCGCCTGCAGTCATTAGTACTTTAGATTAAACCTTCTTTAAGAAGGTTTTTTCTTTGGGGGAGCATAGTTATTATGGGGTGATAGTAATTGAAAATAAAAGAAATTCCTGAGGCATTAAGACCCAGGGAAAAAGCGATGCAACATGGGTTGGAGCGGTTATCAGATCGGGAGTTACTTGCTTTGTTTGTGCGGCAGGGAACTAAAAAATTCTCGGCGTTACAAGTAGCGGATGAAATCTTAAAAGTAACGGGCTCACTCAATGGCATTAATCGCATCACAAAAGATGCGTTGATGGAAATTCGGGGTATCAGTCACATTAAGGCGCTTGAAATCATGGCATTGGTTGAAGTATCCAAGCGCATTGTAAAACCAAAATCAGGTGAAGTGATCCAAGTGAATGAGCCACATACGTTGGTGAATTGGTTGAATTTGGAGGTTGGATACAAACGTCAGGAGTATTTTATTGCGGTTTATTTGGACAAACAAAATAGACTCATCAAAGCGTCTCAGTTATTTGTGGGAACGTTGGATCGTAGTGTCGTTCATCCACGTGAGATCTTTAAGGATGCGGTTAAAAACAGTGCTTCTCACATAATCTTGGTTCATAACCACCCTAGTGGTGGTCTTGTGCCCAGTCAATCAGATATTGATACTACTGAAATCTTGGTGAATGCTGGATATATGATGGGGGTATATATTTTAGATCATTTAATTGTATCTGAGGGTTCATATCTTTCGATTCGGGAGCACATGCCTGAGCTGTTTGTGATAGAATAAAGAAAAGAGGCTTGAACCTCTTTTTTAAGTTTATCTTTACAGTAAAATCTAGTATAATGAGAAAAGGTGATATGCATGAAACAAAGAATGTCATTAACGAAATTTTTAATCAATGTAATTGTGGTATTGGTGGTATCCTTAATTGGGTTCAATCTCTTAAGACATACCAGTTTTTATCGTACAAGTGATCAAGAAGTCTATGGTTTCTTTTCCATGGTGCGTTATGGCTTGTTTGAATATCCTGCAGAAACAGTTTCTAATTTTTCTAAAGACTATTTGGGTTTTTGGGAAAAACGTGGAGAGAATGATGCGTTAAGGCGCTATGTGGTTTCAGTCGCTGAGTGGGAAGTAAAAGAAAAAATGTATCTTGATGAAATCGAGACACTGAGAGCACTCAATGATTTGGATACTGTTTATACAGACATTGAATTGATTGCGGGTCGTGTTATTGATCGTTCATTTGAAACATGGAATAAGGTGCTTACGATTAATATCGGATCAAACGATGGTGTTGCGGTGGATGATGGTGTCATCACTACTGGCGGCATGGTTGGTAAGGTGTTGAATGTTAATGAGACTACCAGTTTGATTACTTTATTGACTTCAAATGATGAATTTTCTAAAATATCTGTCGTCATTGAAGTAGGGGATCAATCTGTCAATGGTATTATTAATAACTATGATTATGAGACCCAAACATTTGATATTCTTTTGATGGATTCAAATGAAAACCTAGATGTGGGTCAAAAGATTGTGACTTCTGGTTTAGGGGGTCATTTCCCAAAAGGTATTTATTTTGGGGATGTTAGTGAAGTCAAACAAGTCGCCGAGGGGGTTGGGGTGATTGTGAAATCAAAATCCAATGCCAACTTTAATGCGATTGATTATATAAAGGTTGTGAAGGCACCATGAGGCAACGTAGATTGGTTCATTTGGGGTTATTCATGGTATCGTTTGCGATTGATTTTTTTATTCAAGCTATTTTTAACACAACTGATTTGGGTCCATTGACATTTGTGAGTCAAATTCATTTTCTGACTCTTTTATTGATGACAAAAGAAGATGATCGCTTTGAAATCACATTTAAAGTTATTTTAGTGTGTTTGGTATTGGATTTAATGCATCTTCAAACATTTCCCATTTTTTATGTAAGTTATGGGATTGCGGCCATTATTATTCGAATTTGGTATCGTCATATTGGTGAAACCATGGTTGAGTTAAGTTTGTTGATGGCTTTGGGGTTATTTGTGAAGGAAATCGTATTGTATATGATGTTGATCGTGACTCAAAGTCAAAGTGTTCCTTTAAATGATTTTATTATTGATCGCACAATTTGGGTTATTTTGGGTAATTTGATTTTTGTTCCGCTTGCAAAGTGGATGTATGATTACTCAAGTAGGATCATTGGTAAAATAACGTATCGATAGTTTAAAACATCTTAAAATAGGGTATAATAAAAGAGTGAGGTATCTATGAAACATAAAATATTTAAATTGATAATTGTAGGACTTGTTTTGAGTTCTTTAACGGGCTGTGTTCAAGGAACCATGGATATCGCGGTTACGAACTATCCACTGGAGTTTTTGGTAAACCGCATTGCTGGAGATCGTGCAAATGTACTGCGTCTTGATAATGGTGCAGTGGCGCAGCGTGCTCAAATGGTCACAAACTATGAAGAAGTTTTAGATGTGGCGGATGTAATTTTTTATATCAGTGAAGCACAACCTTACTTTGAATTATATGAACCTGAATTAAATGCAGTGACTGACAAAATGTTTGATTTGAGTCAGTACTCTAAATTATATGATTTTAGACGTTACCAAAATATTACAATTGGTGGGGTTACCACAAACATTGAGGGTCCCTACTATGACACGAATCTCATCAATCAAAATGACTTGTATGTGAATGATCCTATTCTTTGGATTGATCCCATTGCGATGACATCGATGGGTCGTTCTATTTTGGATTATCTTGTGGGTAAGTATCCGGAACAGTCTTCTTATTTCAATGATAACTTTGATAAGTTGGAAATTGAGTTGGTGACACTATATTCTGAATATCTTTCGTTGAGAAATGTTGATAATCAGGTTTCATTTGTTTCTTTAACACCTACTTTTGGGAATTGGCAAAAGAGTTATGGAATCAATGTATATCCCTTATCACTTTCTAAAAATGGTGTTTTACCAGATGAGAAATTATTATCTGTAATGCGCGAGCGTATCCAAGCGGATGGTGTTGAATACATTGTATTTGAAAATAATTTACCTGCAGATTATGTTATGTTGTTTAATCAAATTAAAACTGAATTGGATTTAACACAAATAAATTTACATAACTTATATACGTTAAGTAACGAAGATCTGGCGAATAATGAAGATTATATATCGTTGATGTATCAAAACCTGGACACATTGATGGCGCTGGGTGAAAGTACAGATGAAGAGGAAATTGACAACCCTTAGGCTTAGCGTTTAAGGGTTTTATTTTAGAAAGGCACGTTATGAAAAAGATATTATTAATAGATGGTTATTCAATGTTGTTTAGAGCTTATTATGGCACGTTTAGTAGGGGGTTAATGCGTTCATCTACTGGAATTCCCACCAATGCGGTTTATGGTTTTTCGACCATGTTAAACAAAGCATTGGAACTTTTTGAACCGACGCATATTTTGATTGCATTTGATACCAATCAAAAGACTTTTAGACATGAAATGTTTCCGGAGTACAAGGGAACGCGTAGTGAAATTGATCCTGAATTGATTTCACAGTTTGCTTTGATTCGTGAATTCTTAGATGCAGCGAATATCAATCGTTTGGAATTGGGTGGCTATGAGGCGGATGATATCATTGGAACGCTGGCTAAAAAGTTTTCCAATGATGAAGTTGATATTTTAACCAGTGATCGTGATTTATTACAGATTGTGGATCCGCACACAGATGTTTTACTGATGAAAAAAGGTTTGACCAACATTGTGCGTGTGAATGAACAAGTTTTGATGACGGAAATGAATTTGAAACCTTCTCAAATCGTTGATTTAAAAGCTTTGATGGGGGACAATTCAGATAATATTCCAGGCGTACCTTCTATCGGTGAGAAAACGGCGATGAAGTTACTTTTACAATATGGTGATTTGGATACCGTGTACGATAATGCGGATACCATTAAAGGTAAAATGGGTGAGAACTTAAGAACGTATAAAGATCAAGCGTACCTTTCTTTTAACTTGGCACAGATTAATACTCAGGTTCCCGTTGAAATTGATATCAATGACTTTGAACTTAAAATAGATGTTCAGTCTACCAATGCTTTTTATCGTAAATATGACATGAATTCGTTGGTTCAGGATGTACCTGGTGATCGTGAAGTGGTTGAGATTTCAGAAACACCCTTTGATCAAAGTTGGGTGGGAAATGATGTTGCCATCTATCTGGATGTCGCAAAGGATAAGGAAGTTTTGGGAGCTTATCTATCCGATGGTATGCGTGTGAGTTATTTAACGTATATGGAAATGACATTAAATCCTGAATTTATAAATTTAATGAAACAGAGTCGAGTTACGGCTTCTGAAAGTAAGCCTCTATATCTATTGTTGCTTGAATTGGGCTTGGATGTGGATGAATACCACTTCAATGATCTGATGTTATTGTCCTTTATGGTGGATGGTAACGTGAATACTTTTGATAAGGTTAAAGATGCCTTTAATTTATGGCATGATGAAAATGAAGGGTATTATATCGCACGTAAGTTATTTGAAGTGTGGGACAGACAGGTCAAACGTGCTAAAAAGGAAGCGGTATTTTCAGTGTATGAAGAGATCGAAGCGCCTTTAACTAAGATATTGGCGAAAGCGGAATATGTGGGTTTCAATGTGAATCAAAATATTTTGGATGAGATTGCGATTGATACGAAATCTCAAATCGATCATCTATCTGAACAAATATTTGCGTATACAAATGGGCCCTTTAATCTGAATTCACCCAAACAGTTGGCTGAAGTCTTATTTGATGAATTGGGACTGCCCCTTATTAAAAAGCGTTCCACTGCAGTTGACGTTTTGGAAAGGCTGGCACCTGAACATGAAATCATTCCATTAATATTAGAGTATCGTCGTGTACAGAAACTATATAGTACATACGCTGTCGGGCTTCAAAAACACATTACAGCCAATAGTAAGATTCATACAACATTGAATCAACATGCAACCCAAACGGGACGTTTGAGTTCATCAAATCCCAACCTTCAAAATATCTCCGTGAGAGATGAAGCGGGAAGACGGGTGCGTGCAGCATTTGTACCTTCACCTGGAAATGTCTTACTCAGCATTGATTATTCTCAAATTGAATTGCGTGTGTTGGCGTTTTTGGCCAATGAAGAAAAAATGGTTGCGGCATTTAATGAATCTCGAGATATTCATGAAGAGACGGCTCGTGATATTTTTGGGGTCGATGAAGTGGATCGTTCTCAACGACGTGAAGCCAAAAGTGTTAACTTTGGGATCATCTATGGTATGAGTGATTATGGTCTCTCACAACAGTTGGATATCCCTGTCAAAGCCGCTAAAGCTTACATTGACCGTTATCATGAAGTGTATCCAAATATCAGTGAATACATGGCCCAACAAGTTGCGCTTTGTATGAAAGAAGGTTTTGTGAGTACATATTTTGGCAGAAGGCGTTATATCAATGAGGTGTTTGATGCCAACCATGCGGTTCGTGAGTTTGGGAAGCGGGCAGCGATGAATGCGCCCATCCAAGGTACGGCTGCGGATATTATAAAAATGGCCATGGTTAAAGTGGATGCCTATTTAAAAGATAAACAGACTAAGATGATCCTTCAAGTACATGATGAGCTTGTGTTTGATGTACCAATTGAAGAACTTGAAATGATTGAAAAAGATATTGTGGAAATCATGGAAAACATCGTTTCGTGGCCCGTTAAACTCAAGGTCTCTTATTCAAGTGGTCAGAACTGGATGGAAGCGTAATGCCAGAACTACCAGAGGTTGAAACGATAAAAAATGTGTTGGCTCATAATTTAATGGGGAAAACAGTCAAAGAGATACGTTTATTTTATAAACCGCTTTTAGAAGTGGACAGTTTGTTTGATGTATCGATACTCAAAGACCAGACATTCACAATGTTTGAAAGAAGGGGTAAATATCTTATTTTTGGGTTTTCAAATGGGTTATATTGGATCGTTCATTTAAGGATGGAAGGTAAGTTTCATCTCTATGAAACTCCAACTTTGAAAAATAAGCACACGCATTTGACGCTGATCGCTGATGGTACGCATGTTCATTATTTGGATACGCGTAAATTTTCGAGAATGGCCATTACTGATAATTTGAATGCTTATTTTGAGAAGAAAAACCTTGGGTTGGAACCTTTTGATGCAAAGTTGACGGTATCTTACTTGAGGGAAAAATTAAAGAACAGAAGGATTGCGATTAAAGCATTACTGTTGGATCAATCAGTTATAACGGGTATTGGGAATATTTATGCTGATGAAATTTTATTTTTAAGTCGGATTCATCCGCTCACTACTTCCAATACATTATCCGATAAAGACTTGAAGCGTATCATTGAAAATACAGTCATTGTTCTGAATCAAGCCATTGAGGCAGGGGGTACGACCATTCGTTCCTATACCTCTAGTTTGGGTGTAAGTGGTAGGTTCCAATTGGTTTTGAATGCTTATGGGCGTTACCAAGAACCTTGTGTGAATTGTAAAACTTTATTAAGTAAAACAAAAATTGCAGGAAGAACCAGTGTCTATTGTGAAAAATGTCAAAGGGTGAGAAAATGAGAGTAGCGATTACCGGATCCATAGGTGCAGGAAAATCAACGGTGAGCACGTATTTAAAAGCACAAGGTTATCCGGTTTACAATACGGATACTTTTACGCATGGCTATTATGATCCAAAAGGAAAGTTATATCCATGGTTAATGGATACTTTCGGTACCCAAATCTTGAATGAGGATGAGACAGTTAATCGTAAAGCATTAAGCGAAATTGTGTTTAATGATTCTTTTACTTTAGCTTTACTTGAACAACAAGTTTTTTCTTTGGTTCGAAGTGACATACTCCAATTAAACAATGCCCCTTTATTATTTGTGGAGGTGCCGTTATTGTTTGAGGCAGAGATGGAAGATTTATTTGATGTCATAATTTCGGTGGATGCATCAATGGCAGTGCGTTATCAACGGTTAGGGGATCGTGGGTTGAGTTTGAATCAAATTAAGAAGCGTGAAGCGCGTCAACTTGAGGGTGCTTTTAAGAATCAGAAAGCTGACTATGTCATATATAATGATCATGATTTGGAGTATTTATATGATGCATTGGATACGGTGTTGAGGAGGATAAAAGATGTCTGAAAAAATTGGAATTCGTGTCGATTTTGAATTGAGTCAAGAAAATTTGGAGACGTTGATGCTTTTGTATCAACCTGTTTTCTCTTTTAATGCGACGTCTCTTTATTTGACACTTTATGAATATGGAAAACTTGGACTGGTCTTGGATACGAAAACTTTATTGAGTATTCTGAATGAATCCATTGATGAAGTCACACAAAAGCGTGAAGAACTTGAACAATTGAATTTATTGACGACATATTATGAGTATGATTATCAGTTTGTGGTTCATCCGCCATTATCACCCAATGAGTTTATATCTCACCCCATATTTGGGAGGTTGTATTCATTTGTGGTGGGGCAGGAAACGTACAAACGTGCGATTTTGAGATATCAAAAAGATGTTTCTCCAATTTCTGGTCGCAATATTACGAAACGTTTTGATTCTAATAGGTTGGCGATTTGGGATGAACATTATGAGGAACAATTTGAAAAATCAAGTGAAGTTAAATCGATGGCCCATTTTGATGTGGATTTATTCTTTAATCAAATTTCGGATACAATTTTCCCTTATGCGATGCGTACTGCGGAACTGAAACAGATTATTGAGGCAGCAGGT
The DNA here is from genome assembly GCA_002359085.1 of Erysipelothrix sp. UBA3377. Taxonomy (GTDB): domain Bacteria; phylum Bacillota_I; class Bacilli_A; order Erysipelotrichales; family Erysipelotrichaceae; genus Erysipelothrix. Next base: position 35,175 of record DEQB01000035.1, on the reverse strand, counting down.
TCAACGTATGATATTGATATGATTACCATGCGTCGTATTTTGATTGAGAACAGTAACTTTGATACGAAGCATTTTAATACGCAAGGATTTGTGTTCTCTGTTGAGAAGCATGCGGGTAAGATGAAGGTGAACCAGCAGAATCCTTATGATGTGGATCCGATCAGTTTTATGCGTCATAAACAAGGGTATGAGTATGTCGTGGATGCGGATCGTAATTTAATTCAATCTTTATCGCGTAATTTTGGTTTCAATAATCAGGTAATTAATGTATTGCTTGAGTTTGTGTTGGAGACCAATCAAAACAATCTCAATAAATCGTATGTTGAAAAGATTGCGGCCAATTGGAAGCGTAATAAAGTGGAGTCATTACAGGATGCGAAAAATGCGACAATCCAAGATTTGAGTCTGTCAAAAACAAGCAAACCTAAAGTGAATAAGGTCGCGCCTGTTCCAACATATCAAGAAGGTGAAGATATTACTGAACAGGAAGCGCGTGAAATCCGTGAGTGGATTATGAAGTTGTCGGAAAGTGGGGATGAATAATGGATACGAATTTGTTTAATTTTGAGTTATCAGAAGCTCAAATTAAGGATAAGGAACGTCTGGTTGAAGCACTGCGAAATAATAAAACGATACAGAGATTCATGGAACATTATGATTGTCCTTTTGAAGTGGTTGAAGAAAATTTATATCGCTTTAAAGATTGGCTTGAGGCATTGGATCGCGTGAATAAGTTATCACAAGAAGCGTTGGATGTGAATCCATATTTGGGTGAGTATATTAATCTGACGTATGATTCCGTTGCGAAGGTTTTATTGGATGAACATAAAATGATTGCGTCGGCTCAAAAGGCGTATCAGGCCAAACAATATTTGGGTGCTTATGAATTGTTTCCTTTGAATAAAAGTCTTCAGAAAGCGAGCTTTGAAACGGGTGTTTTTGGGGTGAGTTATAAGGAATCTCTTGAAGCTTTGACTCAGTTTTTTTCCAATGATATTTTGGGATATTACATCTATGGTGATTTGGGTGTGGGTAAAAGTTATTTGGCAGCCTGTGTGACCAATAGGGCTGCAAAACAAGGGAAGTCTGTTGCTTTTGTGAGTGTTGCGGAGTTACTCAGTGAATTGAAACGTAATTTTAATAAGAGTTATGAAGTTGATTACACTTTGGAGCGTTTGAAAGTTGTGGATGTGTTGGTTATTGATGACTTGGGTGCAGAACCCATCAGTACATGGGGTCGTGATGAGGTGTTGTTGCCGCTTTTGAATCATCGTTTGGAAAATTATCGTAAGACACTATTTACGAGCAATTATCCAATGGATATGTTGGAGACGCTTTACGCAATTGATCAAAAAGGTAATGTGGATAAGTTGCGTTCAAAACGTTTTGTGGATAGAATCTACGCAATTGCACAACCTTTAGAAATTATTGGAAAAAACCGTCGTCATAATCGGTAAAATCAGTGATTACATGTGTAAATGTTAACAAAATAGTGGTATGATATACAATGAGGTGGAAAATGAAGAAGATTGGTGTTTTAACTTCAGGAGGCGATGCTCCTGGTATGAATGCAGCCATTCGTGCTGTGGTTCGATCTGGACTTTCTCAAGGTGCTGAAATCTATGGTATTTTCAATGGTTTTCAGGGGCTTGTCGAGAACAATATTCGAAAACTTGAGCGAAGCGATGTCAGTGGCATGATTATTAAGGGTGGTACACTTTTAGGATCTGCGCGACTCGATGAGTTTAAGTTGGTCGAAGTTCGACAAAAAGCCGTCGATAATCTGAATGCTTTGGGAATCGAAGGATTGGTTGTAATTGGTGGAGATGGTACGTATCGTGGTGCGCGTGAGCTTTCTGCGATGGGTATTAATTGTATTGCAGTACCTGCAACCATTGATAATGATATTGCTTCAACTTCGTATACAATTGGGTTTGACACAGCGTTGAATACAATTATAGAAAACGTTGATAAGTTGCGTGATACTTCAGCTTCTCACCATCGTTGTTCGGTGGTTGAGGTTATGGGTAATCGCTGTGGTGATTTGGCACTTTATGCGGGTTTGACCGTGGGTGCTGAGATTGTGATTACCAAGGAAACGGGCTTTGATGAAAGTGAAGTATTGCAACGGCTACGTGAGATAGATGCTCGTAAACAGAAACGTCATTCTATCGTATTGATATCTGAAAAGATTACGGATGTTGAGTTGTTGGCGCAAAAAATATCTAATAACACGGCTTTTTCAGGTCGTTCTACCGTATTAGGACATATTCAAAGAGGGGGTTCCCCTACAGCTCGTGACCGTATTTTGGGAACGCGTTATGGAGATACCGCATTGAATGCGCTGATCAATGGAGAAACAAACGTATGTGTTTGTTTGGTTGGTGATGAATTTATTACAATGGACATCACCGAAGCATTGGCAGTTACAAAACAGTCTAGAAAAGATCTGTTTGAGTTACATCGAAGATTGGTATAGGAGGAAATAAAGATGGAACATATTAAAAACACAAAAATTGTATGTACAATTGGACCTGCAACTGAATCAGTTGAAATGTTGTCTACATTGGCTAAAGAGGGTATGAACGTAGTGCGTTTTAACTTCTCACATGATGTACAAGAAAATCATTTAAAACGTATGAATAACGTACGTAAAGCAAGCGAGGAAACAGGTATTAACTTGGCAATCCTATTGGATACGAAAGGTCCTGAAATTCGTTGTGCAGATATGCTTGATGGTGGCGTTCATTTTAATGAAGGCGATATCGTAAAAGTAGGATTTGATGCTGACTATGTGGGTAACAAAGAACGCTTTAGTTTATTGGTGCCTGAAGTGCATAAAGATGTTAGTAAAGATGATTATCTTTTAATTGATGATGGTAAGGTTCGTCTTACTGTTGTTGATAAGGATGAAACAGATTTAATTTGTCGTGTAGAAAACCCAGGTATGATCAAAACACGTAAAGGTGTTAACATCCCAGGTGTTAAGTTATCAATGCCTTTTATCAGTGTTAAAGATGATGCTGACGTTCGTTTTGGAGCGAAGAATGATGTTGACTATATCGCAGCTTCTTTTGTTAGAAGAGCAAGTGATGTTGTTGAAATCAGAGATATTTTAATTGATGAAGGTCGTGAAGACATTCAAATTATTGTTAAAATTGAAAACCAAGAAGGTTATGACAATATTGAAGAAATTCTTCAAGTTGCTGATGGTGTTATGGTTGCACGTGGAGACTTGGGTGTTGAAGTTGCAGCTCACTTGGTTCCTATTTACCAAAAACATATCATTCAAGTTGCAAACAAAATTGGTAAGCCAGTTATTACGGCAACCCATATGCTTGAGTCAATGATGACAACGCCACGTCCTACACGTGCGGAAGCAAATGACGTTGCAAACGCTGTTCTTGATGGTACAGATGCAATCATGTTGTCAGGTGAAACTGCAGTGGGTAACTACCCAGTTGAAGCGGTTCAAACAATGTATAACATTTCTACAGCAATGCAAGATATTTTCCCATTTAGAGAAAGACTTGATATGTCAATCGAATCTTCTGATGCTACAACTCAAGACTCCATTGGTATGTCTGTTGCTGAAACTTGCTTGAACATGGATGATGTGGATGCTGTTGTTGCGTTTACACAAAGTGGAAACACAGCGCGTCGTATTTCAAAATACCGTCCAATTGTTCCTATTTTGGCTGTAACATTTGATAAACGTGTTCAAAGAAGCTTGTCCTTAAACTGGGGTGTGGTTCCAATTTATTCAGATGTTAGAAATAAAATGACAAATGATGATGAGTTGGCTTCAAAAATTGCGAAAGATTATGGTATTAAACCAGGTCGTAAAGTTATCATTACTGCTGGATATCCTTCAGGTAAAGGTACAACCAACTTCATGAAAATTATTGAAGTTAAATAATTGAGAAAGGATTCTGATATGAGAAAATTTATTGGTATTGACCTTGGGGGAACCAATGTCAGAGTTGCAACTGTAACTGAATTGGGGGAAATCCTTGAGGACGTAAAAAGTCCTTCCCTATCAGATCAAGGTCCAGAAGTTGTTCTGGATAACATTTTAAGTTTGATTGATCAACTTAAATACAAGCATGAAGTTCTGGGAGTGGGTTTGGGTATTCCAGGTCCAGTTGATACTGAAAATGGTTATGTTACCTTGGGTACAAACATTAAGGACTTCGCTTATTTTCCAGTTGTTAAATATTTAAACGAACGTTTAAACTTGCCAATATTTATGGACAATGACGCCAATGTCGCAGGCCTTGCAGAAGCGATGGTCGGTGCTGGTAAAGGTGAAAAAATTGTTTATTATATTACCCATTCCACTGGAATTGGGGGCGCTCTTGTAGTACGCGGTCAAGTCGTTTCCGGTAACTTTGGTTATGCGGGAGAAATTGCGAACATTATTGTTGATCGTGATCGTCCAAAAATCAACCACTTGAATGCAGGTGCGGTTGAGAATTGGGCTTCAGGTAGCGCAATGGTAAGACAAGCAAAAGAAAGAATTTCAGAAGATATTGAATCTGCTTATGAAATCTTTAAACTTGCAAATGAAGGCAATAAAGACGCTGTTGATATTATAGATACAATGGTTGTTGACTTTGCGATGATGCTATCTGCCATCGCACACGTGGTTGAACCACATGTGTTTGTAATTGGTGGTGGCGTTTCTAAATCGGCAAACCTCTATTTAAATAGAGTTATTGAAACATACAATACATTGGTACATCCCGGTATGCGCAATACAAAGTTTGAATTGGCACTCTTGGATGAACCGGGTGTTATTGGGGCAGCCATGCTTTGTAATGGTGTTAAGGAGTAACTATGAATAACAAATTGAATCAGTATGCGAAACTTGCAATTCGTACAGGTGTAAATGTTCAAAATGGACAAACGCTACTCATTCAAGCCAAGGCGGAACACGTTGAGTTTGTCCGCCTTTGTGTTAATGAGGCATACGAAGCAGGTGCGAAAAAAGTAATTGTTAAATTTAGTGACGATCATATCTCAAAAATGCATTATGAACATCAAGATATTGAAACACTTTCAGACATTCCGCAATGGAACGTTGATGAGTATGATGACTATATCTCAAAAGACTTTTGTATTTTGAGTATTTATGCACCTTCTCCTGGAATCTTAAAAGATATTGATGGTGAAAAAATCGCCGCAGCATCCAAGGCCAGTGGTGAAGCTTTGAAAAACTATCGTGAGTATATGATGGCTAACAGAGGACAATGGTCACTTGTGTCACTTCCTACTAAGGAGTGGGCAAACGTTGTGTTCCCTGAACTTGATGACGAAAAAGGTCAAGAAAAACTATTGGAATCTATTCTGTACACAGTTAGAATTAATGGTGAAGATGATCCTGTTGCACTTTGGGATGCGCATAATAAAGTCTTGCGTAATCAAAGCGAAGTATTGAATCGTCATAATTTCAAATCCATTCGTTTTAAAAATAGTTTGGGAACGAATATTGAAGTGGGACTCGTTAAAGATCACGTATGGGCTGGTGGTGCTGAAATCTCTGGTAGAGGTTATACCTTTAATCCCAACATGCCTACGGAAGAATCTTTCTCTATGCCTGATAGTCAAAACGTGAATGGTATCGTCTATAGCACGAAGCCTTTAAACTATAACGGAAAACTGATTGATGAGTTCTGGTTGAGATTTGAAGACGGTAAAGTGGTTGATTATGACGCGAAAAAGGAAAAAGATACGTTAAAGTCCCTTTTAGAAACAGATGAGGGAAGTAGTCGTCTTGGTGAGATTGCATTAATTTCTCATGAATCTCCAATTTCGGATTTGAATATTCTTTTCTACAACACGCTGTTTGACGAGAATGCATCGTGTCACATGGCTTTAGGAAGAGCGTATCCAATGAATATCAAGGGTGGTACAGCAATGGATGCTGAAACACTAAAGGCCAACCATGCCAATAATTCTATCTTACATGAGGACTTCATGTTTGGTAGTGCAGACATGCATGCAGTTGGGATCACATATGACGGTCAAGAAATTGACATTATTGTGGATGGAAACATTAAGCTTGATTAATTTCAAGCTTTTCTTTTACCCATTGTGTAATACATTGTAATACTTGTGTATTGACTTGTAATACAAAGCTGTATATAATAGAACTACAAAATGGGGAGTATCTATGAGTGAGAAATATACAGTTTCATTAAGACTTAATGAAAAAGAAAACACTTTAATACGAAATTTTGCGGAGATAAAGGGCATCAGTATCTCCGAATTTTTGCGTGAGAGTGCTCTGAATGAAATCAAAAATCAACTGGATGCGTTGACTTTTGATGAAGCAATGTCACGCCATACTGATACGACCAGTTTGTTGACTTCTGAAGAATTGAAGTCTCGTTTGGGGTTGTTATGACCTTCTTATATGATGCCCAAGTCCTTGAAGATTTAAAGTCACAAGACAAAGTTCAAAGTCATATGTTACTGGATTATTTTGAAAAGAAGTATGTGCACAGTGAACCTTTAGAAAAAAAAGGCCACGTCTTTAAGACGGGACCTTGGCGTATATTGTTTCTTTGGGAACATCAAACCATTAAGGTTTTACGTATTATCCGATAAAGAAAATAATAGCAATAAAGTGTGCAATTGAAGCAGCAATGATAAACAAGTGCCAAATAAAGTGGAAATAAGGACGATCCTTTTGCATATAGAACCATGCACCCACACTATACAGAACACCACCCAAAACAATTAAGGATAAAAACCAAGCGTTTGAATTTCTGATCAAGGTGGGTAGCGCAACAATTGCGGTCCAACCCATTATCAGATAGATTGTGACGGATAGTTTGGGAATTGATTTTCGGGCAATCGATTTATAAAGAATACCAATCAAAACCATGCTCCATTGTAAGAATAAAAGCACATATCCAAAGGTGCCACCAATTACGTATAGACAAACGGGTGTATAACTTCCCGCAATGGCGACATAAATAAATATATGATCCAGTATTCTGAACACATACTTATGTTTTGTTTCATAAGCCATCGCATGGTAGAGGGTAGACCCTGTAAACATTAAGAACAGGGATATCACAAAAATGCCATATCCTGTACCCAGTACAAAACCACCCTTTGCGTAACCAAACATGGAAACTAAAGGCAGTGAAAACAAGAGTAAAACGCTCATGACGCCATGGGATATACTATTTCCAAGTTCTTCTCCAAAGGAGAGTTGAATGTTATTGGTCATTGTTTCATCGCTATCAACTATTGATTTATTTTTAATAGAATTACTTTGATTCATATGAATACCTCCGTTGGTTATTAATATATCACAAATTTGATAAAATACATTATATTATGATAATTATGTAAAATTCACACAAACAAAAGCCCACTATGATAAAATATAAAAGGTGATAACATGTTAACAAATCTTAAAAAACTACTTTTATTCCTAACGATGCTTGCATTAACGATACCTGTCGTAACTTTTGCACAGGGTTTTAATGATGTTTCAAGTGTTACTGATGTGCAAACTTTATCGGAAACAGTTGAAACAGAAACCATCGATGTAGGAAAAGGACTGACCATTATGCCAAATCTTCAAACAGAAGTTGAATATGTTCTTGGGGATCAAGAAATCGAAAGCGTGAAAGAACCATTGTTCAGAGCGAGAACTTTCTCTTTGTTGAGTACTCCTAATTTAAAACTTGGAACTTTTACAGGTTCCGGTAATAACACAGTCAATATATACAAAAATGCAACAACAACTTCAGCGTATACATATGTATCAGATGGTAAATCTTATTCGGGTGTTGTAGCGGTGATTGATGAAACAGAGAACCGTTATCAAATTGCGCTTGCCGGTATTGTGGGCTGGATTGATAAAACAACAAAGTTTAAAACAAGTGACTTTTCAACCAATGCGAACTATAACTACTATACTAGAAATAGTGAGAATGAGTTGGTTCACTACATCAAATACGATGCAACGGATACAACAAACCGATACGGATCTGGAGCATTGGTTCAAGGTAAAGCACCCGACTATATCCAAGCGAATACGTTATATTTATCATTTGATGGACACTATTTCTATGAAAACTCAGTTGCAGGTTATACGCACCTTGTAAGTGATTATAAGGCTGGTATTAGAACGCATTCAGTTAATCCTGATGCGCCTTATTACAATTACTTCCAATGGTTACCTGCACGTGCGCAAACGAAGCTTACAGCAACCGACTTGAGAAACTATCTCGTTAGAGCGAACTACAACAATACTTACAAATCCAGAATGTATGAAATGGAACAACTCTTTATTGATTATGGAAACTTATACGGAGGCAATGCAGCACTCGCATTTTCAACTGGAGTTCATGAGAGTGCCTATGGTGGCGCAAACTTTGCGGTCAATCGTAATAACTTTTTTGGACACTCCGCTTATGATTCATCACCGGGTTCAGCCTCCACTTATGCTAGTCCTGGACTCGCCATAGAACGTCATTTCTCAACTTTTTGGAACTGGAACTATATTGATGGAGATCCTGGGAATAACCCCCTTTATTTCGGAGGATTCGTAGGTAATAAAGCATTGGGTATGAATGTTAAGTATGCATCCGATCCTTATTGGGGTGAAAAAATCGCAAACCACTACTACGCAATGGACAAACTCGCAGGGTTCAAAGACTATGGGCGTTACACAATAGGGATTGTTAACAGTCACAGTGCGAGAACGAGAAATACCGCATCAATCGCAAATGATTCTAATGTTGTTTATACAGTTAAATATTATGGCATTCCTGTGCTTATTACGGATACTATAACGGGTCAAGCGGTAGGATCAGATAACAACACCACTTGGTATCGAATAACTTCTGAGCATTTACTGGGTTCAAATAAAAAGTTACTACCATGGAAAACTGACGGCTCAAACAGACGTGCTCAATTCAACATCAACAATTCACAGATTTATATTAGCGCAACACTGGTTGACGTTGTATTTACAGGTACCGATAGTACTTTACTGACTCAAACCAATCCAACTATGAAGGAAACACCTGGTTTTGAATCTACACAAACAACCGTATACACACTATCAAACTTAAACTTAAGACCTGATTGGTCCACAGATTACAGTGCTATATTGACAATACCCAAAGATACAAAACTTACAGGTTATAAAACAAACAACGGTTGGTTCCAAGTAATATATAACGATGGCAACCGTAATTACATTGGTTACCTAAGTCTAGACCATTTATCTCTAACAAAAGGTGGTATCGCAATTGGTGGTAATAGTGGCGGTGGAGATCTTCCAGATCCAGATCCGAAACCAGATCCAGAGCCTACGCCAAATTTTAAAGTAGGTGATTTAAATAAAGATAACAGACTTACGATTGGAGACTTAAGAATAATTCATCAACATTTAACGGGTAAGAAAACGATGACATCTGAACAAATTGGATTGGCGGATTTAAACGGAGATAACAGAATAACCATCGGTGATTTAAGAGTTATTCATCAACACCTGACAGGAAAGGAATTAATTAACGGATGGTAAAATTAATAAAAAAGACAATTAAAATTACGACGCTTTTTGCGATGATGATACTACTTTTTACAGGGGTTGTGCATGCAGCAGGATCTATTAGAAGAAGTTCTTCTGCGACACTTTATCCTGGGGATACATTTACAATTATTGTAGACTCAGGTCAATCTAAGCGAGCATATTACAATATACGCATGGCTATCTCTGATACCAGTGTTATAAGCGGTGTTACATCGTATACATCTTCTGCTGATGACCCCGCACGAATGACTTTTACCTATACTGCAAAGAAAGTAGGAACTGCAACGATTACTTTGACAGATTTAGCTTCCGAAGCAGATGATGGTACTTTATTAAATATGAACGGTAATAAGGTGACTGTGACTGTAAGTCCAAAACCTTCAACAAACCCTGGTGGTGGTTCAGGTTCCGGTGGTGGGTCAGGAACCGCTGATCCAGGAAACAATATCTACAATCCAGAATTGCCGAAAGCAGAAACTCCTGAAGAGAAAGCTGCTAGAGAATTAGAGGCAAAGATGAAGATACCAGTTGTGTCTTCAATTGAGATATTCTCTGAGGCGACGCGTTTGAAGGGTAAGTTGGTTGGTTCTGTTGAAACAAAAGAAAATACTTTTGAATATGGATTGGTTTTACCCAGAGGTGTGAATGCTTTTAAATTGATCATGAATCCGACGAATGATGATGTTGATATGGATTATACGCAGATGTATAAACTTGATAATGGTCATGACAAGGTTGAGGTGCGTGTTAAAGCGAGTGAAGGCGAAGTTGAACAGACCTATATTATTAATGTGACCATGGCTGATGAGAGTGATGTGTCGTATCAAGTGGGTGATGAGAGTTATACTTTCTTAAATGATGCTTTACTGGATGCGTTGTTTAAACCTTATGGGTTTGAGGTGACGTACTTTGAGGATGAGGATGCCTTAGATTATTATTACCAATATGGTGAGAATAAGTTAGTGTTGGTCTCCAATGATGCGGGTGAAGCTAAGTGGCTTTTGATTGACGAAGATAAAACTGTCTTACATGAAGTAATCTTGGTTAGTGATGATGACCATGTTGTGATGGTTGTGGATCAGGAGTTGGATCTTGAAGAAGGTGTGTTGTCGCCAACGTATGGGGGTAATCCTTATACATTGTTAGACATGCCAAGTTTGGATGTTTTTACTGAGTTTGGTATGGATTTGAACTTTAAAACACAAGCTCATGGTTGGGTTAATGATGAAGAGAGTTTGTTTACCCATGTTATTGATGAAAATGGCGAGGTTCGTTTGGCTCATATTAATATGAATGGTGAAGGTGAAATTGCTTATGTGGCGTTTGATGTTCAAAAGGTTTCCAATGAGATTTTGATTTATCAAGTTGTAAGTGGAGTTTTAGGAGCGTTGGTATTGACGATGGTTTTTGTATATCGAAGAAAAGCCAAGCAGTTTAATGAACTATTTAGAAGAAGAAGTGATATGAACAGTTAGTTTTTCAACTAACTGTTTTTTTATTCACGAGTGGATGCGGTTACATTGTGTTTTGATATTTAATTTGTGCTTGAATCGTTGTATAATGAATAAAGAGTTAAGGAGGAAATTATGAAAAATAATCCTGTAGTATTGGTTGTTATGGATGGTGTTGGTTTGAGTGATGTCGTTGAGGGAAACGCAGTCAAACAAGCGTATACGCCTACCTTAGATAAATTGATGGCGGAATGCCCAAATATTCAATTGAAAGCACATGGTAGTGCTGTGGGACTTCCCAGTGATGATGACATGGGGAATTCTGAAGTAGGACATAATGCCCTGGGTGCTGGACAAGTCTATGCGCAAGGTGCAAAATTGGTAAATGAGTCAATCGCAAGTGGTCAAATTTTTGAGAGTCCAACTTGGAAGTGGCTTTGTGAGGATCTTGAGGGTCAAACACTGCATTTGATTGGTCTATTATCAGATGGAAATGTTCACTCACATATTGATCATGTTTTGGCAATGTTGAGACGTGCAAAAGCAGATGGTATCAAACGAGTAGCGCTTCATGCGTTGAGTGATGGTCGTGATGTTGAACAACAGTCAGCATTGACTTATATTGATACAGTGGAAGCTTTAATGGCTGAACTGAATGACGATACTTTTGAAAGTTTCATTGCATCAGGTGGCGGTAGAATGTTGGTAACGATGGACCGTTACGATGCAGACTGGGGTATGGTTGAAATGGGATGGAATACCCATGTTAAAGGGACTGCACGTCAATTCTCAAGTGCAACCGAAGCCATTACCACATACCGTAATGAATCAGAAGAACTCTTATCTGATCAGTACGTACCAGCATGGGTTGTCGCAAAAGATGGACAAGCCGTTGCGCCTGTATTGGATGGTGACAGTGTGATTTTCTTCAACTTTAGAGGGGACAGAGCACTTGAAATTTCAAAAACCTTTGAAGGAGACGCTTCCTTTGATTACTTCGATCGTGGACAAGTGCCTCAAGTGAAGTATGCAGGAATGTTACAATACGATGGTGACTTACATATTCCAGAACATTACTTGGTAGTGCCACCACATATTGAAAATACATTAACTGAATCTATGGTTAAAAACGATCTCAATACCTTTGCGATTTCAGAAACTCAAAAATTTGGTCATATGACTTATTTCTGGAATGGTAACCGTTCTGAGAAAATCAGTGATACCCATGAAACTTGGGTAGAAATTAAAGGTGACGATGTTACCTTTGATCAAAGACCTTGGATGAAATCCGCAGAAATTACGGATGCAGTAATTGAAGCATTGGATTCAAAAGAATATGATTTCATCAGAATTAACTATCCAAATGGAGATATGGTAGGACATACCGGTAACTTCTTAAGTGTTGTGGTTTCAGTAGAAGCTGTTGACTTGGCAATCCAAAGATTATTACCAGCAGTGCGTCGCAATAATGCAACCTTAATTGTATTGGCTGACCACGGTAATGCCGATGAGATGATTGATAAGAAGGGTAATCCCAAAACATCCCACTCATTAATGCCAGTGCCATTTATTGTTTATAACAATGATGTTAAGTTGAAAGATGGAAAATTTGGTTTGGCAAATGTTGCTGCAACGGTTGCTGACCTGTTAGGCTTTGAACCCCATGAATCTTGGGAAGAAAGTTTAATCGAAAAAGTTTAATGAAAAACACACCTCAGGGTGTGTTTTTAGTGATATGATAGAAGCGGTGATAAAATGTCAGTAATAAAAGTAGTGATACACTCAGTAGACAATCAGTTAAATACGGTAGTTTTGAGTGAAAAACAAGTAAATTTAAATCAAAATGTTGAATTGGATACTTATATTCTTAAGTTATTCAACGCATTTAAGAAATCAAATACAGTCTCTAAGGGGCTTTTACATGAAGAAAGTATGTTGTACTCCTCTATTGGAAGTCGTGACTTTGAATTCATGGACCTATCAAAAAGCATTGCGCAAGCATGGTTTGATGATTATGTTGGTAGTACAACCTATACTTCATTAAATCTCATCTTTGCGATGATTGACACTGAAGACAGTGTTGAATTTGTGATGTTTGAAGTCATGGGTCGTGCAGGTTATTTAAAAGTATCAGACGATATCGAACAGAGTATGGGCATTCTCAGCGATTCTTTCGCAAGCATTAAAACTGCTTTCGCATTCGATCTAGAGAGTGGGGAGTTCTTCGTGAAATTGAGTATGGCAACCCAAGAACAACTGGAATCTGTTTTGAAGTTTGAAACGATCCCCAATGCGAAGAGAACCTTAGAAATCGTGGATGTGATGGTTGATTATTTAGCGACTCAAAGAGACTCCAATATTTTGGAAGATAAGATTCGTTCCAAGCAAGTTGTTTTAGAGCATGCTGAACTTTTTGATGAAGTTGAAACCAAACGTATCATCACAACCGTCTTTGAAGATTTAAGTGATGAAGAAAAGAACTTTGTGGATGATACCATTATGGAAACCCATCTACCTGCTTGGGTTGAGTCAACGGCGGTCAATCGTCTGAGCAGTCGACGCAAACATCGTATTGTAACAGAGAAGGGTTTAGAAATCGTATTACCCTTGGATGAATTGGATGTGGATGCTGTTTTAGAAGTTGAAGAAAAAGACAATGGTGAGATTGATATTCGCCTTAAAAATGTTGGGAAATTGTTATAGTCGTGATAAGATATTAATGAGGTAATTATGAACAAGCGTGTTAAAAATATTCTGTTAAATATGTTTTTAATTTTGGTAATCATTTTTATATTACTGCTTTTTCATGTCGGTTTTATAGCGGGTCCCAATCGTGCCCATGAGCATGAAGATCATTTATATGTTGAAGCGTTTGAAACGCAACATAATTTAGAGAACGTAACCTTATTGAATCGTTTCTCCTTGGATGATACCTATTATATTGTGCGTTTGGGACGTGATATGTATTGGTTCAATCAAGCATTAAATCAATTCGATAAAACAGACTATATTGCACTTGATAGCGTGTATGAAACCGCATCTTTGTTGGGTTTTGATCAAGATGAAGTTATGTATGGGGTTTATGATAAACAAATCGTATTTGCGCTTGAGAGTGAATTACAATTCGTATATTTAAATATTGAAACATTAGAAGTTGTATTTGAGTTTGGAGGCAGATGAGTATGTGGTATAAAAAACCTTATGTGAACCGTAGAGATTGGGTTTTAGAGAATTTAAGTCTTTTACATATTTCACCGGATCAAGCACTATTAATCTTAATGATAGATTATTTAAATGGCTTGAATGTCAGTATTGACCCTTCTGTTTTGGCAAAAAGAACGGGTCTTCAACAAGATCGTGTGGATACCTTAATCCAGCAATTGGTGCGTCAAAACATTCTGGAGATTAAACCTTTAAAGGATCGTATTGAGTTCATTTTGGATCGCTTGTTTGAAGAAGGGGTCCGTTATGAATATGTGGATGAAAATATTTTTGAAGTTTTTGAAAGTGAGTTATCACGGCCATTGAGTCAAAATGAATTGGAGCGATTAAACAGTTGGTTGAATCAATATACGCAAGATGAAATCATCGCGGCATTGAGAACGGCCATTGTTTATCAAAAAGTTTCATTTCCCTATATTAATACAATTCTAATTAATAACCGTAAAGAAAAGGGTCTGTCATTATGACACCTCAAGAAATCCTCGATATATTAGAAAAAGAATTTCCTGATGCGGATAGTGAACTCTATTTTGAAGATAATTTTCAGCTTTTGATTGCGGTCACTTTATCTGCGCAAGCAACGGATGTTGCGGTGAATAAAGTCACACCCGCCCTTTTTAAGGCTTATCCTGATGCGTTTTCGATGGCGAAGGCCAGTGTTAAAGATATTGAATCATACATCAGGACGCTGGGTTTATACCGCAATAAGGCGCGATTTTTACTTGAAACCAGTCAAATGTTGGTTTCTGATTATGATGGTATTGTGCCAGATACATACACAGACTTAATTAGACTGCCTGGAGTGGGAAGAAAAACAGCCAATGTGGTCTTAGCGGTGGGTTTTAAAAAACCAGCCATAGCGGTAGATACACACGTAGATAGGGTAGCGAAGCGACTGGGCTTTGCGAACGAAAATGATTCCGTACTGGAAGTAGAAAAAAAACTAATGCATATCTTTGAAGCCAAAGACTGGGCCAAAGCCCATTATTTATTACTGTTATTTGGTAGATATCATTCAACAGCACGTAATCAAAGTGATGCCTATGTGTTGTTGGAAGCATTGAAGGAGAAACACCAACTATGATAAAAATGTCAACTTTAGAAATTGGTAAAATGTTAGGTGCAGATGTAATTGGGAATGCATTTGTGAAGGGCATAAGCGTAGACTCTAGACATGTGTCGAAAGATGATTTATTTGTATGTCTTGTCGGTGAACGCGTGGATGGTCATGACTATGCGCAAAATGCGATTGATAAAGGCGCAACTGCCTTACTGGTAGACCGTCAACTTGATTTGAATATTTCACAAATCTTGGTACCTGACACGTTATTGGGGATGTTTGAATTTGCGAAAACCTACCGAAATATGTTGAATATCGAGGCCATTGCCATAACAGGTAGTAATGGTAAAACTTCTACCAAAGATATTCTACATTCCGTATTGGTAAATATCGCACCCACCATCGCGACATTTGAGAACCAAAATACTGAAATTGGATCATGTTTGACACTCTTTAGAATGGATGAAACGACCAAATACGGTATCTTTGAGATGGGACTTGATTTACCAGGTGAAATTGAGAAGATGTTAAAATTAGTCAAACCAACATCTGCGATTTTAACAAGTTTGGACCAAGCCCATATGGATAACTTCAATGATGATATTGAAGTACTTGCTCAAGAGAAATTCTCAATATTTGAAACTATAGAAGATAAACGCAGATGTTTCTACCAAGGGGATGTCAGTTGGTTTAGATCTTATGCGACAGACCATCGTTCATTTGGTTTTAAACAAGACAATGAATTTGTGGTTCATGATGTAGATATTCATGGCGATAAGATGGATTTTAGGGTCAATGATCGTCACTATGAAACGAATTTACTGGGAACACACCAGGCTTCAAATGCTGCAGGTGCAATTGCACTTTTGCGTCATTTGGGTGTGAATGATGATGTGATCAATCATGGCTTGCAAAATGTCATGTTGACTTCAATGCGTACAGAGATTTATACGTATAAAAACGCAACCATCCTTTTTGATGCTTATAAAGCAAGCCCAAAGAGTATGGAAGCAGCCCTTAATTTATTTGAGAAGTATACATCAAATGCGTATCGCGTTATTGTATTGGCTGATATGTATCAACTGGGAGTTGGAACTGAAATCCATCACCACAATGTTTTAAATCAAGCCATTTCTCAGAGCACAGATAAGATATTTCTTTTGGGTGAAGAATTTGGACGGGCCCATCAAGACATTAAGGATGAGCGTGTTACTCATTTTAAAACCTTTGAGGCTTTAAAAGAAGCGATTCAACCTTATTTTAAAACGGATACTTTCATTTTAATGAAGGGCTCACGCTACTATGAATTAGAAAGACTTTTAGAAGGTGAATAAAATGAAAACAATCGGATTAATATTTGGTTCTACAGATAGTGAACATGATATATCTGTTGAATCTGCAGCCAGTGTGTTTAAAAATTTTCCCAAAGATAAATACAACTGCTTGCCCATTTATATTCAAAAAGATGGTTTATGGATTACAGGTAATTTTACTAACGATAACTTTACCAATAAAGACTTTCCAAAAGAAAGCGAATTGATCTTTAAGTTTAAAGATGCAGGTGTTGGGCTTTATGAAGAAAAAACAATGACACCCCTTGAAATTGATGGGGCACTCTTGATACTCCATGGACCCGTTGGTGAAGGGGGTATGATCCAAGGCATGCTTGAGATGGCGAATATACCCTTTACAGGCTCGAAGATGACCAGTTCTGCTGTCTGTATGGATAAAGACATTACCCATAAGATATGTGAGCAGGCGGGCATTAATATGGCGCCCTACCAATTGATTGGTTCGTATGAAGATATTGATCATGATTTACTGACGTATCCATGTGTGGTCAAACCCAGCAGGGAAGGATCTTCCTTTGGGATCAGTTATGTAGAAAATGTCACTGAACTTAAAGAAGCCGTTAAAGTTGCGCTTCACTATGATGAACGTGTTTTGATTGAAGCGTATATTAATGGACAAGAATTGTCTGTAGCCATTTTAAAAACCAAGAAACATCATATTGTTTCCCATCCAGTTCAAGCAACACGTTTCAAACCCATTGCGGATTTTGAAGAAAAATACGTTTCAAATGTTCAAGAGAATCTCTTTGATCCACCTTATTCCAAAGAAACGTTAGCATCTGTAAAACAACAGGCATCCTTCATCTTTGATTTACTGGATTGTGCGCATATTTCACGTGCAGACTTCTTTGTGACAGAAGATGAAACAATTTATTTTAATGAAATTAATACGATTCCCGGCTTTACAAGCGTATCCTTATATCCCATGCTTATTGAAAAAGAGGGCATGGAGTATCGTGATTTGATTGAAGCCTTAATTGAAGATTTACAAGACTGATTTGGTTCAGTCTTTTTTTTTAAAAAAAAGTCCCATACTAGTAGGACTTATGCGCCTCCAATAAGAAAGCACGCTTAGAATAATAACCATTTTGATAGATTTGAGATGAGATATTCCGTTTCGCTTTCACTTTTTGATTCATCGTTTGAATCACTTCAACTGTATGCGTATCCTCTTTATTAAAAGGGATAAAAGTTGCGGTATTCACATTGAAGTAACCCTTACTGTCAATCCAACTGCCCCCTTGAAAGATGACAACATTCTCATCACTACTATAGATATCTTTTCCAAAGAACAATCTGGGATCATACTCCAAATCAAACAAATTACCAAGTGTAGGGGCGATATCAATGGTACTGGAAGGGGTTGAGATGGTTTCATGATTTTGATTGGGTGTATACACAATAAACGGTGTTTTTTCATATCCCACAAATTGAGATCGATCCACCTCTGAATAAGACTTTAAATATTCAAGGGGCATGTTGAGGGGTCTGTGATCTGAAAACAATGCCAAAACGGTATTATCAATATCCTTATAGTTATTGAGTAAATATTCAATGGATTTATCAAGTTCTATGGCTTTAGATAAATAGCGTTTGATATGCATGGGTGCATTTGGATACACACGCGATACTTCCTGTAGATACTTATTACCCAGATAAGAATCTTTATCATAAGGGAAGTGTGTGGTAGAAGTTATCACGAAGGTCATTTGTTGGCCTTCTTTTTGATTTAAGTCCGCAACGACTTTCTCCATCATCGTCAAATCACTTTGCCACCCTTTTATCAATCGAGGAATGGTGGTAGTTTCATCTTGATAGTTTTGAGAACCCAACAGCGGCTGATAAACACTCCGCGCATAAAATTGATCGTTCCAGTTATGGTAGGATTGCGTTTCATAATTTTGTTTTCTGAACATATTGAATATGGTCTGAGGCGTCGCATTTTTTGTATACGTGTTCATCGTACAAATACTGTTTACAGGATAGGTACCTGTTAAGACCATCAATTCACTTTCAGCCGTTGCGCAGTTATACTGCGGCGAGTAAAAATTATTAAAATATGAACCTTGGGTCTTCAGTTTAAATAAAGTAGGTGTTAAATCTTTATCAATCGCAATCATATCAAAGGCTTCAACTAAAAATAAAATCAAGTGCTTATCTTTATAGATACCCGTTTTTTCATTGCGAGGCGTTATGGATTGATTCAAGAGATATTGATCAATATTTTTAAGTGTTGTATCTGTTTCAGCTTCCATTTGCGTAATCCAAGCTGTATCATCAAAGGTTCTGTTTAATAAAAGATCAGGTTCTTTTTCTTCTGGTTTGGGTTCAGGAGTTTCTATAATAATCTCTTCCTCAATTAATGCACGCTTTGGGAAGGCTATGTATTGTAAATCAGAAATCATAAATCCCTGCAAACCCAATTGATGAATTGAGAGTTCGGTATAGTAGGGGTTTTTGAATAGCAACATCGATTTTTCGAATACGAAGGTAGGGTCCATCCAAACAAGAGAACTGATATACATACCGAATACAACCAAAACTGAGATTATTGAAAGGAAGTTAAATTTCAAATCTGTATCAACCCACTTCAGGTATGAAATGATCGCAAGCATGCCGTATAACAGATAAAGAAAATGTTTGAGTTTCAAAAATTTAATGAAGTCAAAAGCATAACTTTGAACATCAGGTGTTCCAGCTATCAAAAATCGTGATGAAAAAAAAGTGCCATAATAATCTTTGATGCCAGTTTGAATGAAAAAGTAAAAGGCAATGAAAATGAAGACCATGAGAGTAATCGTTTTTGAAATCTTCTTAAATTTTGTGAGGTTGATGGTGAGTAAACATAAACTTAAGAATAATGCATAAAGAAAAGAACGCATTTGAAATGAGAAACGCGCTGCTTCTATTTCCTGTATTCTGAACGTAAATTCAAATAGTAAGAGTGGTATTAAATACAGATATAACTGCTTGAGATATCGTTTCATAAGCCTCCTGATAAAGAAAAAAGGGGGACGGGCCCCCTATTCTGTAACTAAAGTAATTTTACCACCATCATAGGTAGAGAGTCTAATAGAGTTTATGGGATTACCGCTTGAATCAACAATTTTTGTGATATTACCACTAGAGGGCATATCAATGTTTAAATAATTTCTATAAGATAAGTAGAAATTACGGGCGGATGATCCAATGATATCGTTGACCACGATTTCGTGATCTCCAATAACGGCGTCCCATGTTTTGTTATAGATTTCTGATACTTTTACAGTTTTCTTTTGATGGTTTGGATTTAATTCTAACACGCGATTGTAACTGTTTGGGTTCGCTTCATTACGATACGTTACGTTGATCTTAAGTTCGTAGTTGTTCGCAAAGTAATTTAAGTCGTCCAGTGTTCCAAAAGAAGGTACACGAACAGAAACATCTGCCAAATCAACCGGGTGACATATTTTATTAGAAACAGCATCCGTGTTGAGTTCAAAGGTATAATACGTACATACTTCCATCGTTCCAAACGTATTGAGGGGAACCGTGAATTGTTGCGTCTCTGTATCACTTTGAATGGTTTCAATAATTTCACCATTAAGTATGATATCTGATTGATATCGTACGGGACCAAAGATCCATGAGGCATCATATAATCGTTTACCAGTATACGTTCTGTTTCCGGATGTCATTTCAATTGTATCTGGTGCTTTGATTAGTTTTTCTTCATCTGGATATTTCGCAAATGTAATGTTGACCACATTGTTTAATCTGGAAGATTCTACGGACACACTTGAATTGGATAAGGAATCCAGTTCAGGAGGTGTGGCCGGAACCAGTGAAGCTGCTTCAGCTTTAACAAGTCCAGAGGTAATGAGGTTTTCGTTCATACCAGCGATTGGAGATTGATAGGGGAAGGACCCCAAAATATGTGTAATCTCTTTAACCGTTGAAGGTTGCGGTATTGTTTGACCCGGTCCATAGTAATCCTCAAGAATATCAAGGACAAATCCATTCAATCTACTTTGAATTTGGAAATTCTTTTCAGCATTTGAGAAATAAGATTTACCATCTTTTTTATTAATTTCTTCAGCATCGAAACCAGACCATGAAGCAATACTTATTTTGTCAGTACCGGTGAGTAAAAGTCTATCTTTTGCGGATCCAGCAGGTACGCCATAAGTGGCGGAGTCATCTGAACTCCAGTTAGAAGTACCGGTTTTTGCGTAAGTTGTATAACTCTTTGATACATAACGGGTTGCGTCAATACCGCGGTTGTCGTCCACAACATCGCGCATCGTTTTGGCAGTTAGATAAGCTGCAGCTTCCGATAAGACGGGTGTTGCTTTATAAGGGGACTCAATAACTTGTCCCGTATTGACGATGGTTACTTCACGAATCGTATGGGGCGTTACATAATCGCCACCGTTCATGATCATCGCTGTTGCACCCGCAAGCTCTTGGGTGTTTGTATAAAAATCGGATCCACCAATCGCAAATTGAGCAGATAATGCATCGCGTCCATTACCTTGGCGTGAATCATCAATGGCTTCAAACCATGCATTTAAGTTGTTGGCATAGCTTACAAAACCAATGGATTCTACATAGTCAACATAACGTGAGTGCCCAATTTTATCATTGACAGCATCATAGGTAAGGACGGCTGGAATGTTGTATGATTGTGAAATCGCTTCTCTAAGGGTTACTTGTCCACGATAACGGTTATCCCAGTTATTCAGTTGGATATTTGTACCTTGCCAAACATAAGGGCCATCTAAGAAAGTATGGCTTGTCGCATAACCCAGAAATTCAAATGCAGGTGCATAGGATATAAAAGGTTTTGCGGTTGAACCTGGTTGGTAAAGTCCGTGGTATGAACGGTTAAATACACGTTGACCATAGTAGTCATACCCTCCGACAATACCGATAATTTCACCGGTTGAATTTTCAACAACCGTGGCAGCAATTTGAATGGGGCTGTTACCCACTTGACGGATATCAAGGTTGGCAATTTCTCTATTTTGTACAAGATCTAATTGTGATTGTAACTCAGTATTCATGGCCGTTTGAATGATCATGGGTGTTGTTGCTGGATTTAATCCCGTCAACGCTTCAACTTCATCCAAGACCACATCGATATATGCCTGATTTGGCATCGCATCTTCTGAAGTAAGGCTTTGTTGCACAAATAAGTTTTCCAAAGGAATCTTAAGGGCTTGTTCATATTCATAATCATCAATATAACCATGGTAGTTCATATAATAAAGTACGGTATGTGTTCGCTCCGTAGCCAAAGTAAGACTCTTGTAGGGAGAATATAAATTGGGGGCATTCACAACACCTGCCAGAAAGGCGGACTCTACCAATGTTAAATCGGATACGCTTTTATCGAAGTAGTACATGGCAGCTTTTTCAACTCCCAGTGTGTTGTTGCCACTCCCAAACCAAATCTCATTGACATATTTTTGGAAAATGGCTTTCTTGTCTAAAATACTTTCGTTGTTTAATAAGGTTGCATAATAAATTTCTTTAATCTTACGTCTGATACCATCAAGACCACTTGAAGCGGGAAGTTCAACTTCACCTGTTTCAACGTTTTCTTCAGTTAAAAGGGCATTACGTACCAATTGCATGTCAATGGTTGAAGCACCCCCACCATCAAATGATAAGTTCATCGTTTGAAGGGTGACCATCACGTTTTTAAGCATCGCTGAAGTAAAGCGGGGTAAGTCAAAGCCATTGTGTTCAAAGAATCTTGAATCTTCAATTGAGACAAAAGCATCGATTAGAGATTGTGATATATCTTCGTATTCAACGGTTTCAATGAGCTTTTCACCCAAGTCATAAATAACGTTACCACTTGCATCTAATACAATGGTTGAATCGTTTTGAATGAAATCATCGGCGGAAATGGGTGGGGTTTGAGCGATCGTTGAAACGATAAACAAACTCACAACCACAACACCTGCTATGAAAGCGACGGCCGCAAATGAAATGAAACTCGCAAAGACTTTAGCGCCCGTTACGCGTTTCTTTTTATTGGTTTTTGGTTTCTTTTTTGACATGTTATCTCCTTTGCCGTTCTGGTCAGGACCAGTTTTTAGTTCCAGTATATTTAATTCTTTGGTACGTTCATTGTCCATTGTTATTCACCTCATGGATATGTTTTTCTATTATTTCAATGTAGTCACAGGGTATTTGGTATCGCATATTTATAAGATATGCTTGTTTATTAAACCAAGCAATGGGTATGGATTTACGTTCATTGTTTTTAATAAACTCAATTAAATCATTAGCATAGACTAAATATGTTTCATTACGTGATGTGAATCGAATAATGAAAAAGGCAATGCCTTTGTGTTCTATGACTGACTTTAAATGATCAAGTTGATGATCATGGATCATTGAGAGTGGAAAGGATGTTTTGTTTTTTGTTTCCTTTGATTCAAAATCTAAATAAAACCCTTTATAAACACCGTTATAATCCGTAGTTGATGCCTTTCGATAGTAGGCTTCTGTGATTCTAACTTTATTTCTAGAAGGGTAGTCAACGCCCACTACTTGTACCGGCGTTGGCTTCTTATGCACAAGCGCAATCTTGTTGTGACGGTAGTACTCATTTGAACGATTGATGTCGTCTTCTAAGTGTGTTCCGCGATTGCTGGTACTGGTTTTTTTTGGCGTTGTTTTTGAAGGACCTTGTCCACTTGGATATTGTATCATGTTATCACCGTATCTATTATACAATAAATGTGTGAAAAAGTATAAAATTATGGGCGAATGCTTTAACGAATATACTTGAAACTACCTGAATCTTTTGAGATAATAAGATTCGGATAGAGATGGAGTGATAAGATGAAACAGAGATTAACAATTGATAAGATTTTAGAAAAAGAATTTCATATAGATTATCAAGGCTATAATGCATTGGAAGTGGACTCATTTTTAGATGAGGTCATGCAGGACTATGAAATGTTCGAAACTTTGATCAAAAAACAAAAAGAATTGTTAGATCGCTATGAAAATGCTTTGGCGGAACAAAAACGCAAACAACACGTAACTCAAGGTTTAGAGCGTGCTCAAAGTGGTATTGAACCCCAACCATCCTATGTCGATTTATTAAGACGTATATCAAAATTAGAAGAAGTAGTTTATAAAAAATAAAATAAGACACAAAAGATAATCGCTGCTATTTATTTAGTAGAGGAAAGTCCATGCTCGCACCATCTGTGATGATGGTAGTGTTTGTGCTTAGCGAAAAAATAAGCTAAGGCATAGAGGCATCTATGACGGCTGCTCTTTAACCTAAGGTTTTAACTATGGTTAACGACTGTAAAAGTGCCACAGAGACGAGTCATTTAAGAAATTAAGTGAGTGGAACGTTGGTAAACCCCGCAAGCGAGAAACCCAAATTTGGTAGGGGAGCTGGTCTTAACGAATCAAAGAAGAGACCGGACACATATTATTGTGTAGATAAATGGTTATCATTAACAGAACATGGCTTAATGCGTGTCTATGCATTTTTTGTTTTAAAACTACTTTTTGGCATGATTGTAATTACGACGACTGATTGATATAATGTTATGAATAATACAAACGACCTAATAAGAGAGGGTGTAAACTTGGAAACTATTGGTAAGAAAATTAAAGCCGCACGTGAAGATATGGGCCTTTCCATTGAAGACGTCAGCAAAAAAACAAAGTTATTGATACCACATCTTAAGGCAATCGAAGCGGGGAACGTTGATTTTTTTAAGCAAGATTTGTCATATTTAGCGTATTATGTGCGCTACTATGCGAATGCTGTAAATCTTGATTATGATGAAATTCGTGATGATTTGGATAAGATTATTTTAACGACTACTCAAAGCTTGGATGTTAGTGAAATTCGCAAGCGTATTGATATTAATGACGGTATCAGGGGTAAGCGTCATGAACAGGGTGACATTAAAAATATAAAGACCACGATTTCTAAAAAGAGAAAACGTATTGATTTTTCTTTTGTTTCTTTCGTTTTGGCTGCGTTGGTACTTGTCATCTTATTGATTTTTGTAGGTGTGAAGTATTTACCGGGTTGGTTTAATTCAGAACCCATTGAAAAACCACCGATTGTTATACCGGATACAAATGATAAGACACCGGATACGGAAGAACCCGATGAACCCAGTGATATTGTGGATGAAACACCCAATGTTTCCTTAACATATGTTGAGCCCAATATTATTGAGGTATCAGGATTGACGCAAGCAGATGCTTTTGAATTGGAAGTTAAGTTCACGGCACCCCAAACATGGATTGCTGTAAGGGTCAATAACCAACAAGTTGCAGATCCCGTCTCAAAAACGTACGCAAAAGGCGAATCGATTGTCTATAGCGATGTATTTGAAGGCAATAAAGAAGTCATGTTCCATATGGGAATTATGTTAGGGAATGAGTTCTATCTAAATGGAGAACGTGTTACCCTTGATGACGCCGTTCAAAACAGTAATGGCGTTACAAAAGTTTATTTTAGATTCGTTGAGGAAGGAGCTTAGAAATGAATGTCGCAAACAAATTAACGGTATTCCGAATTGCTCTAATTCCACTTATCGTTTTAATTTATGTATTTCCTTATAACCAATTTGGAATACAGATTGATCACTTTACTTTTGATTCAGTGATTCTGTCATATGATAAGATTGTGGTACTTGTATTATTCGCAATCGCATCGTTTACAGATTTCTTGGATGGATATCTGGCGAGATCACGCAATATGATCACAACTTTTGGAAAGTTTTTAGACCCAATTGCGGATAAATTATTGGTCAATACATTATTTATCTTATTTGCTGTAGAGGGTATTGTTCCAGTGGTTGCCGTATTATTAATGATTTGGCGTGATACGATCGTGGATGCGATTCGTATGTTATTGGCACAACAAGGTATGGTTATGGCTGCTGGTTACTTGGGTAAAGCAAAAACTGTTTTACAAATGGTCGCCATCATCTTGGTATTGCTCAATAACTTGCCATTTGAGTTACAAGGTATTCCAGTGTCATCGATTGTTGTATGGTTTGCAACGTTGATGTCCGTATTAAGTGGTGTATCTTACGTACTTCAAAGTAGAACATATTTTTCAAATCAATTAGGGGAATAACTTTAAGTTGATTAATTCATAATGGAGGTCAGTATGAGCGAAAAAAAAGATAAAGTTTTACAGGAAACTTTAAAACAGATTGAAAAACAATATGGAAAAGGTTCCATCATGAAACTGGGAGATCGTGGTAACGTAGATGTTGATGCGATTGGTTCAGGATCACTTCAATTGGATGCTGCTTTGGGTATCGGTGGATATCCTCGTGGACGTATCATTGAAATCTATGGACCAGAATCCAGTGGTAAAACAACCTTGGCATTGCATGCCATTGCTGAATGTCAAAAAGCAGGCGGTAGAGCTGCCTTTATCGATGCAGAAAATGCGATTGATCCCGTCTATGCACGTAATTTAGGGGTTGATATCGATGAATTGATTTTGTCTCAACCTGACAGTGGTGAACAAGCTTTGGACATCGTGGATGTCTTGGTGCGTTCAGGTGCCGTTGATTTGATTGTTGTAGACAGTGTTGCTGCGTTGGTACCACAAGCGGAACTTGATGGTGAAATGGGAGATGCCCAAGTGGGTCTTCAAGCGCGTATGATGTCAAAAGCCATGCGTAAATTATCAGGTGCGATGAATAAGAGTGAGTGTACTGCGATCTTTATTAACCAATTGAGAGAAAAAGTTGGGATTATGTTTGGTAATCCTGAAACAACGCCAGGTGGTAGAGCCTTGAAGTTTTATTCTTCAGTTCGTCTTGATATTCGAAGAAGTGAACAAATTAAAATTGGGCAGGATATTATTGGAAATAAAGCCAATATTCGTGTTGTAAAAAATAAAGTAGCCCCACCTTTTAAGTTGGTAACCGTAGAAATCCTATATGGAAAAGGTGTCAGTTTTATTGGGGAAGTCATTGATATGGGTGTTGAGTTTGATCTCATTGAGAAAAGTGGGTCATGGTATTCATATAATGGCGAAAGAATTGGTCAGGGTCGTGAAGCTGTAAGAACATTTTTATTGGACAACCCAGATGTCACTAAAATTGTTGCGGATCAGATTCGTGAACGGATCATTCCGAAACAAGAAAACGTTAATTAAGCGAAACGAAAGTTTTGCTTTTTTTTATTTTGGTGAGAAAAGAGCGTCTGTATTTTTAAAGTTTGAGTCTTCAATAAAATGATTCTCATGTATAAAACAAATAAAAAAATATCAGTTGTACCCAACCATACATTTTTCCTTGTGAAATATAAGTAAATCAAGTATAATTTACTTATTAGGAAACTAATTAATTAAGATGGGAGCATACATATGGATGAAAAAATGATGGCCCTCTTAACTGGTATTATTGTATTTATCGTAATGACAATTATATTTTTTGTTATTAATAAAATTGGTTTAAGTAGAGCTAAAAAAGAATCTCTAAGAATTATTGAGGACGCGAATTCACAAGCTGAAAACATAGTGCGTCAAGCAACTCTGGAAGCAAAGACACAAAGTTATGAAATTAAATTAAATGCTGAAAAAGAGTTGAAATCACAACAGAAAGAATTGTCAGAATTTGAAAATAAACTGAGTCGTAGAGAAGACAGTTTAAATTTTAAAGACGAAAATTTGACTGAAAAAGAGAAGGGTTTACAAAGAACCCAGCAACAATTAGAATCGAAAAAACAAGTACTAGATAAGAAGGAAGAAGAATTAGAGAAACACTTGGATATCCAAGTCCAAGAATTGGAAAGAATTACTGCATTAACAGTTGATGATGCGAAAGCAGAATTGTTTGATATCGTTGAAAAAAGAACGGAACATGAAATGCTTGCGTATATTAAAGAACAAGAAGAACAGGCGCATGAAAATGCTGAGAACCTTGCGAAGAACATAATTTCTCTTGCAATCTCAAAATATTCACAAGATGTTGTGACTCAAAACACATCATCTCTTGTTACATTGCCCAATGAAGACATGAAAGGTCGTATTATTGGACGTGAAGGTCGTAACATCCGTGCTTTTGAACAGGCAACCGGTGTCGATTTGATTATAGATGATACACCTGAGATTATTACAGTCTCTTCATTTGATCCGATTCGTCGTGAAATCGCTAAGATTTCTCTTGAAACATTAATTCAAGATGGACGTATTCAACCGGGTCGTATTGAAGAAGTTGTATCCAAAGCACAAAAGGATTTACACAGTGTTATTATTAAAACTGGACAAGATACTTTGTTTGATTTAGGTATCAGTAAAGTTAATAAAGAATTGGTGACCGTTTTGGGTCGTTTGAAATATCGTTATTCATATGGCCAAAATGCATTACAACACTCAATTGAGGTTGCGCATTTGGCAGGTATGATGGCTTCTGAGTTGGGTTTGAATGCCAAACTTGCGAAGCGTGCTGGTCTTTTCCATGACATCGGTAAAGGACTTGATTTTGAAATGGAAGGAAGTCACGTTGAACTGGGAGTTCGTTTGGCTAAAAAAGGAAATGAACATCCTGTAGTTATCAATGCAATTGCGTCTCACCACGGTGATACGCCGGCTACCAGTGTGATCTCCGTATTGGTACAAGCAGCTGATACCATCAGTGCTGCAAGACCTGGAGCGCGCTATGAGTCATTTGAAAATTATATTCAAAGACTTGAAGATCTCGAAGCAATCGCCACTACCAAAGAAGGTGTTGAAAGAGCGTTTGCGATTTCAGCAGGTCGTGAGCTTAGAGTTATGGTTATCCCAAATAAGATTGATGACCTACAAACTACAAAGCTTGCTCGTGAAATTAAAACTCAAATTGAAGAAGAAATGACATACCCTGGACAAATCAAGGTTACCGTTATTCGTGAATTAAGAGCACAGGAGCTTGCGAAGTAATGAAATTGCTTTTTATTGGTGATATAGTAGGTTCAAGTGGTCGGCAAATTGTTGCTGACCATTTGTCTACGTTGATAGAAGATTACAATGTTGATTTTGTAATCGCAAATGGTGAAAATGCCGCCCATGGAAAAGGCATCACCAAAAGGATTTATAATCAACTGATTCAATTGGGCGTTAATGTGGTTACGATGGGGAATCATACCTTCGCTAAAAGTGAAATTTATGACTTTTATGATGAATGTGAACATTTACTGATTCCTGCGAATATTGATCCCGTTGATTTTGGGAATTATTATAAAGTGTATCATGTGAATGATCGGTTAATTTGTGTCGTCAACCTTTATGGGGAGGCATTTATGAACCGCGTGGGTGATAAACCTTACAAATATATGGAATATGTCTTAGATCATGTTGAAGCAGATTACTATTTTGTTGATTTCCATGCAGAATCAACCAGTGAGAAGATGTTTTTTGCTACACTGTATAAAGATGAAATCGATGCACTCGTGGGAACCCATACCCATGTTCAAACTGCAGATGAGCGTTTAATAGGAAATGTTGCGTACATAACCGATGTGGGTATGTGTGGTGCATTGGATTCTATTATCGGTCGTGATTTTAATGAATTGAAAGAAAATATAATTGATGGTGTTAGAACGTATTATGAAGTTGGCTCTGGAGAAAGCTTCCTAAATGCAGTCCTAATTACGATCGATGATGAAACCATGTTGTCTACAGACATCATGAGAATTACAAGAAAATGATAAGGAGTTACTATGGAAAAAATTCGTTTTTTTACACTGGGTGGCAACGATGAGCACGGAAAAAACAGTTCCGTTATTGAAATTGATCAAGAAATTTATGTGGTCGATGCGGGTGTTCGTTACCCAGAGAGCAGTGAAGTGTTAGGGGTAGAGATTATTATTCCTGACTTTACGTATTTAATTGAAAATAAAAACCGCATCAAAGCGATTTTTATAACACACGGTCATGATGATGTGATGGGGGCTTTGCCATATCTTTTAAAAGATGTACGCATTCCAGTTTATACAACACCCCTAACGTCTTTAATGATTAAAGATGTGCTACAAGAACATAAAATAAAGAATGTCGAAATTCATGAGATCAAACGTAGCGGACAATTCAAAATTGGAAAGCGTTCAATAAGAACCTTTGGTTTAACGCATTCTATCCCTGATACTTTTGGGATTGCTATCGATACAGATCAAGGATATATCGTTCATTCATCAGAATTCGTGATTGACTTTGATGCGAAAGGTGAGAGTTTTAGCTGCGACATTTCTGATCTCGCTGAAATTGGGAAGAAAGGTGTATTTATATTAACCGTTGAATCTATAACGGCAGACAAATCTGGTTTTACATCCCCAACCCATCGAATCTCAAGTCGCATTGATCGCGTGTTTGAGGAAAGTGAAGGTCGTATTTTTACGACGCTTTATGACCAAAATATTTATCGTTTAATTGAAGTGGTTGAGATGGCGAAAAAGTATCGTCGTCGTGTATTCTTTGCGAATGAGTCACAAAGAAAAATATTAAATCATTTGGATAAATTGGGATATTATAAAATTCCTAAGGAAGTAGAAGTCAGCCCTGAGCATTTTAATAATAAGATGGATAATGTGGTGGTGATTGTCTCAAATACAGGACCAGATGTCTTTAGAAGTATGCATAGAATTGCGAGTGGTGAAGATGCACGGATTAAACTGGATCCTAAGGATACAGTGATCATTGCTTCACCGATTGTTCCAGGAACCGAAAGGGTTGCAGCGGCGATGGAGGACGAACTATTTAAAGATGGTGTCCGAGTTGTATCTTTAAACTATCGTGAAGTTTCCGCAATGCACGCATCAATTGAAGATATCAAGATGATGCTATCAATGATGAAACCCAAATACTATGTACCGCTTAAAGGGTCATATTTAAACCTTATTAAGAACGCCGACATTGCTTTTGATATGGATTTCCTTGCAAAAAATGTTGTGGTTTTAGACAATGGTGAAGTGGCTACTTTTGAAAATGGTAATCACATTGAAAGCTTTGATAAAGTTGCTTTAGATGAGGTCTTGATTGATGGTAAAGATAACTTGGATACCTCAAGCCTTGTTTTAAGAGATCGTAAAACGTTGGCTACCGATGGTGCAATTATTGCGGGTCTTGTGATTGATCATAAGACTAAAGAAATCATTGGGGGACCCGATGTTCAATCAAGAGGTGTTATTTATATTAGAAGTTCTGAAAACATCATGAATGAAGTGGGTCATATTTTAGAGCGCACGGTTGAAAAAGCGCGCAAAGAGAATCGTTTTGATAATGTTGCGGTCCGTAATGATGCCCGTGATCAAATCTCAAAATATGTATTTAAAGAAACAGGTAAAAGACCGATGGTTATGCCTGTGATTATAGAAGTAAATCTCTGAGGTGTGTTAAATTGAGTCGAAGAAGAAGTAAAAAACAAATGCGTGAAGACGCAAAGAAATATACGCTATTACTCGCGATTGCAGTATTTGCGGTTATTGGTATATTTCAGTTAGGATTTGTTGGAAGATTTTTATTTGGATCTTTTAGAGTGCTTTTTGGAGCTTATCCTCAAGTATTCTTTGGCTTGCTCATTGCACTCATTCTCTTTTATTTGATTGATCCTAAAAAGTTTAAAAAAGTACCACAGAGAATTTGGATTGCAATGCTGATATTTATTGTTATCTTACTGAACGTATTGGCATTCCCAATTGTTCAAAAGATGGTTGGGGGCGAAGTCGTTCGCTATTATTTCTCGATCATAAAGAACGTTTATTCTGATTTTGAAACGAATGCTTATGGTGGTATTCTTGGCGCTATATTCTATGCAGTCAGTTCATTTCTATTTGATAGAACCGGAACCATTATCGTTAATGTATTTCTGGGTTTGGTCGCAACGTTCTTATTGTTGACACCTCAAAGAATCTTTGAAGGTGTTAAGCGTGTTTTGGGATACTTTTTCTCCTTCATCAAAGGGTTTGGACGATTTTTTAAAAAACTTTTACCTGCTAAGGATGACGTTGAAGTTGATCCGATCGACTTGATGTTGGATGAACCTGAAGTAGCAGTACAACCCAATGATGTGACGGCTAATTTTATTGATGTAACAGATGATAAATCTGAACCCAAAATACATCCACAACCGATCACAATTGTTGAAGATGATCGTGTTCGTTTTGATTTAACTGAAGATGATAAAAAATCTGGAAGTGATAAGGAAAAACGCAAGTTCTCTAATTATCAACTGCCGCCCTTATCTTTACTTGATAGTGTGGGTAAAAAGGGTCGTTCCACAGCGAATAGTAATTCCGCAAAAGAGCGTGGTAAGCGTGTTATTGAAGTTCTGGAGCAATTTGGGATTGAAGCTGAATTGGTGGATATTCATATCGGTCCTTCTGTCACGAAGTTTGAGATTAAGCCGGATAGTAATGTTAAAATCAGTCGTATTGGTTCCATTCAAGATAACATCATGATGGAGTTGGCGGTTACGTCATTGCGTATTGAGGCACCCATTCCTGGACGTCCAGCAGTGGGGATAGAAATTCCCAATGAAGAGACAGTACCAGTGCGTTTGAAAGAAATTGTCTTGAATACGTCTCAGTTTTACGAAAAAGAAAATATTTGGGTGGCATTGGGTAAGAACTTAATGGGTGAATCCATCAGTATTGCACTCAATAAAATGCCCCACCTTTTAATTGCGGGAGCAACTGGTAGTGGTAAAAGTGTTTCCATCAATAGTATTATTTCTTCACTGTTGATTAGTAAACATCCAGAAGAACTTAAATTGGTTTTGATTGATCCTAAGAAGGTTGAATTTACGCCTTATGTTGATATTCCACATCTTTTAACTCCAGTTGTGACCGATCCGCATCAAGCGGCTGCGGCACTTCAAAAAATTGTGGTTGAGATGGAACAACGTTATGAAACGTTCTCTTCACAGGGTGTTCGTAACATGAGTGCTTATAACGAAAAATCAAAAACAGATGAGTCACTTGAAGCGATGCCATGGATTGTGGTTATTATTGATGAGTTGGCAGACTTGATGGCGGTTGCGGGTAAGGAAGTTGAGACGTCAATTCAACGTATCACCCAACTTGCACGTGCAGCTGGTATTCATTTAATTGTGGCAACCCAACGTCCGTCTGTGGATGTTGTTACAGGTGTAATTAAAGCCAACATACCCAGTCGGATCGCATTTGCGGTATCCAGTGCAGTTGATTCTAGAACGATTTTAGATGCCACAGGCGCTGAGAAATTATTAGGGTATGGCGACATGCTTTATATCCCAATGGGCGCTCCCAGTCCGACACGTGTTCAAGGTGCTTATGTTTCAGATGCTGAGGTTGAGAAATTAGCCAAATATGCTTCTGAACAAGCAGATCCTCAATTTGATAATACATTTGAGGAAGCCATGACACCTACAGAAACCACAGGTCAACAAAAGGGTATGGAAGATGAACTATATGAACAGGCGTTGGAACATGTCATAAGTTCACAGCGCGCTTCAACTTCTAATCTTCAAACCTACTTTGGTATCGGATACAATCGCGCTGCACGTATTATGCACGCTTTGGAACAACAGGGAATCATTGGTTCTCAACAGGGCGCAAAACCGCGTGAAATCTTTTATGAGAGTCTTGATGCTTACCAAAGATTGCAAGAAACTGAATGATATATTAAAACGGACCGAAGTGATTTTGCTTGGGTCCGTTTCTTTACCTAAATTTATGTTGTAAAACTACAATATTTTTAAAAAAGGTATTGTCTAAATCAATTATTAGTAGTATTATAATAGAGCAGTTGCCCGAATGGTGGAATCGGTAGACACACTGGACTCAAAATCCAGCGAGGTAAAACTCATGACGGTTCAAGTCCGTCTTCGGGTACCATGAAAATTAAAGCCTTACTTAACAGTAAGGTTTTTTATTTATATTACGAGCATAAAAAAAACCAACCGCTGAGATTGGATTTTATTATTATTCATCTGAAGATTTGTTTTCATGGCACTCCGTGGTACGAAGTTCCCAATGAAGTACAAATGTTATAATAATTCTTAAGACTAAGAGTACACTCATGGTTATGAGTTGTGTGCGATCATCAACAATCATTGTTTCCAAGATCTCAGCTGCAAGAATAAACTCTAAAGCCAAAGACATACTGGATGCCATTTCACGAATGATTTGATTTTCTTTATCAGTAAAATAATTTTGAATAAAAATAATGACTGACTTTACAGTACCAATTGCGATAACTGCGACAGCAATGATTTCTAAAATCAGTACACTTATATGAATTATAATTTCTAAAAATTGTTCCATATTCTCTCCTTTTGATTGCATAATCAATCATACCTCATTTTTATGAAAAATCAAAATAATATGGTCTAAACACGCAGGTTTTACTGAATTATAGTTATAAAAGTTCATCCTGAATAAAATGTTTGTGTAAAACTGCTATAATTGTAGTAAATTCTAATTAAGGATATTTACTAAAAATGAAATGCGGGGTAATGATATGAACATAGCACAATTATTATTGGGTACTTCTTGGGAACTTGTGAAGTACCAATCAGAGAATACAGAAGGGGATATTATATATCCTTTGGGAAAAGATGCACTGGGAAGTATTGTGTTTACAAAACAGAAATGTGTTTCAGTTCAGATCATGGCAACTGAGTTTATTGACTCACGGTTGTTTTTGACGGATGTCGAAAAGAAAATGGCTGCTTTTGGTTACCATGCCTACAGCGGATTTTTTGTGATTGATGAAGACAAACAACATCTCATCACATCCGTTGACATGAGTCTAATCGATGCATATGTGGGTAGTATCCAGACACGTAGTATTAAAATTGAAGACGATTTATTGTATCTTTCAAACGTAAATCACCCTGAACGAAAACTTGTTTGGAGACGCATTATGCGTTAAAATTTAATGAATGTTAATAAAATATAACTTTAACTTTCTTGTATTATCGAGTTGTATGGTGTAACCTTGTATTAGGAATGTAGTACAAGGAGCTTTTTTATGAAACTAAGATTTGAGAATATTAATAAATATTTCGACGACTTTCATGTTTTAAAAGATATATCTTTTGAGGTTGATGGCGGACGTATTTTTGGATATTTGGGAAGAAATGGTGCCGGTAAAACGACGTCGATTAGGATCCTTATGGACGTTTTTGAAGCCAATGAAGGAAATATCACTTTGGATGGTGAAGTCTTCGATTCTAACAAACACAAAATAGGATACTTGCCAGAGGAACGTGGTATGTATTCTAAGACAACGGTCAAGGACCAACTCGTATATTTTGCGATGTTAAGAGGCGCTACCAGACAGGAAGCGATAACTTCTGTAAATTATTGGACACAACGATTTGAAGTAGATCACTACTTGAATCGAAAGTTAGAAACACTGTCAAAGGGTAACCAACAAAAAATTCAAATTACCCAGGCGTTTTTAAATGAACCGGATATATTAATTTTGGATGAGCCGTTCTCTGGATTGGATCCAGTGAATTCACAACTCTTCCAAGATGCTTTGATTGATTATAAAAGAGAAGA
>DEQB01000071.1 GCA_002359085.1 Erysipelothrix sp. UBA3377 | reverse complement strand
TCTTCAGTTTCAAGTCCTTTATATTCAACGTTCGCAATCGAATCAAAGCGTTTTGATATCTTCTCTGAAGTAACATTGATGTCTTTAACTTCTTTACTGACGCGTTCAATACTTCCCGTTAGTTTGTCCCAACGGACACGGTATCGGGTGAATTCATTTTGAAGTAGTTTCAATTCCTCTTGAATTTCTGCTGCGTATTTATCGCGTTCCATATTGGTAATGATGGTTTGAATGGTTGTTAAAGTACTCATGAGTGTGGTCGGTGAAGTGAGCCATACTCTTTTTTTCTGACTGTGAATAATTAGATCAGGATGGTAGGCGTTGATGAAAGCGAAGACGGCTTCAGCTGGAATAAACATCAAGGCTTGATCACTGGTTTCGCCGGTAATAATATAGCGTTGTGCAATGTCATCGATGTGTTTCTTAACATCTGCTTTAAAAAGCTTGTTGAAGTTATTATATTCTAGTGAGCTTGGCGCAACTGCCATCATTTTTTGGTAGTTTTCTAAAGGAAATTTAGCGTCTATGGCTACGGTTCCTAAGGGTTGTGGGGTGAAAAGCACCGCATCGGCTCTGGAACCCGTTAAGAATGTGTGTTGAATTCGATAGAGATTGTCGTTTTTCTCCCCAAAGACGGATTTAAGAATTTGGTTTAAGTTCACTTCCCCAAAAGCACCCCGTGCACTTTTATCGGTAAGTACACTTTGAAGATCGCCGATATCTGTTGAGAGTGACTCAATTTTCTTTTGCGCTTCATCGATCTTACTGAGTCTTTCAACGATGTTTGTGAAGGTCTTTTGTGTTTTTTCGAAGCCTTCGCTTAAACTTTCATTGACCTTTTGATCAATTTTATTTAGACGTGTTTCTATGAGTTGGTGTTGACGATCAAATGAATCATTCAAGTCTCGACTGAGATTGTTTTGAAAGTCTGTAAAAGTTTTTTGAGCTTCGCGCTCTGAAGTACGGTTTCGATCCACAAGATCGTTGACCCTTTTATCGAAACGATCAATCATACTTTCGTTTTGTTGATACATTTGATGACGGCTGTCTTGGTTTTCTTTTTCCAATTGTGTTTGGATTACTGCTTGAAGTACATTTTTTTGTTTTAAAATTATCACAATCAAAACGATGACTACAATAAGGATACCAATGAGCAAATAAATTTCTGGGTTCATATTATCACTTCCTCTTTTATCATTGTACCATGATATAATATTTTTAGAGGTTTATTTTTAAGAAGAAAGGTGTGTTTGTGTATGTTGAAAAAAGGAATCGCTTTATCAGGTGGCGGCATTAAGTCCTATGGACAATTGCCACTTTTACAAGCTTTTGAAAAAGCGGATGTTATTTTTGATTTCGTATCGGGAACATCGATGGGTTCAGCCATTGCGGCTTTAATCGCAATGGGAAAGAGCGCGAATGAGATTACGCAAATTGCTTTAGAGATAGAGACCCGATTGGTGAAAACCAAAGCCTTCGTTAAACCGAGTCCCAAGATTCTACCATTCTCTAAAGACAGAATCCATGGTGGCTTTGTGGATGGTCTTTTGATTGAGGAGATTGTTAAGGAAGTGTTGGGAGATGTGATGTTGAGAGATGTCAAAATTCCCTTGGCCATTCCTGCTGTAGACATCCTTACAGGTAAAGTCATTGTCTTCGTATCACACCCCCATTTATTTAAAGCCCAAGAGGATTGGGTCGTGGTTTCTGATGTTGAACTCTTTAAAGTGGTGCGCGCTTCGTGTTCGTTTCCGCTTGTGATTGCCGGTATGGCGTATGATGATTACTTATTGGCGGATGGCGGCATTAAGATGAACCTGCCGTCGCAATTGTTGAAGGCTTATGGCGCAGATAAGGTAGCTGCTATTACGATGACTTCTGAAGACACGTTCTCTGATGTGGATTCTGCCCTTGCTTTGGGTAATCGTATCTATGACTTAATGGTTGAGAGTACGAATAAATTAATGGAACCCCATGTTGATTTGATGATGAATGTTCCCATTGGCGATGTTTGGGTCTTTGAGTTTGGGAAGGGACAGAAAGTTATTGAGGAAGGTGAAGCGGTCGTATCTAAGTATTTGGATGGGATTGAAGCTTTTGGGAAAGATAAGAAATCCTTCTTTTCAATCTTTAAGAAATAACCAAAAAGGTATCGCGATACCCCTTTAAAGTCTTTATTTAAATGTGTAAGGGCACTTAGAAAACTTTCTTAAATATAAGGATTGTGAGAAATAATGTATCGTGCCCTTCCAACTCAAATTATAGAGTGTCTAAATAGATGAGTCTTTAAGAAATTATTAAGAATTCATAAATTATTTTGAAGATGAAACCCCTTAACCTTGTATTTTTCACATTATTTTCCAAATTTCATTGACTCTCTGTTTTTATTCTCATATACTAAAAATGTATTTACATACCAAATTTAATGCTCGTAATATGGTCGGGCAGTATCTACCAGGCACCTTAAATGTCCTGACAATCGTGGTGAAAACTCTCAAGATCGTTTTCTCCCGGTCTTTTTTATTTGGTCGGTGTAAATCAGAGGAGGAAACTATGTTAGAGAAGTTTTTTAAATTAAAGGAACATGGTACAACCGTGTCTACAGAAGTGTTGGCAGGTTTTACTACATTCTTTACAATGGCTTATATTCTTTTTGTGAACCCCAGCATGCTTGCTGAAACAGGGTTAACACAAAATGGTGTTTATATTGCGACGATTCTATCCGCAGTAGTGGGAACCACAATTATGTCCCTCTTTGCGAACTTACCGTATGCTCAAGCAGCGGGGATGGGATTGAACGCATTTTTTACTTATACGGTCGTATTTAAGTTGGGTTATACCCCCTATGAAGCCCTTGCGATGGTCTTTGTTTGTGGTGTATTCAACATCTTAATTACCATTACGAGAATTCGTGTTCATTTAATTGCTGCCATTCCAGAAACCTTGAAACAAGCAATTGGAGCAGGTATTGGATTGTTCATCGCTTATATTGGATTCTTAAATGTTGGTTTCTTTGATTTTGGAAGTGGTGTTCCCGCTATTGTGGATAACTTTCTTACCAACCCAGGAACCTTATTATTCTTAATTGGCTTGGTTATTACAGTGATCTTGATGTTAACCAATGTCAAAGGTGCAATCCTAATTGGAATTATTGCGACAACCATCATTGGTATTCCAATGGGCTTGGTTGATTTAACGCAACTGAGTGGCATGGGTGCAACCAGTTATGGTCAGGTCTTCAAAGACTTCGCGGGAACTTTTGGGAAAGCATTGTCAGCAGAAGGTATTGTAAGCTTATTTAAGAACCACAATTTATTCCAAGTATTCTCAATTGTTTTTGCATTCAGTATGGCAGATACATTTGATACCATTGGTACTTTCATTGGAACGGGACGTCGTTCAGGCATCTTTACCCAAGAAGACGAAGAAAAAAT
This sequence comes from Erysipelothrix sp. UBA3377, assembly GCA_002359085.1. Taxonomy (GTDB): domain Bacteria; phylum Bacillota_I; class Bacilli_A; order Erysipelotrichales; family Erysipelotrichaceae; genus Erysipelothrix. The sequence continues at coordinate 563 of DEQB01000071.1, read as the reverse complement.
GCTCAGTGGAACCGGTCTTTCAACCAGACTTGATCGCGGCTTGTTTGCAGACTCAATCGCATCTTCAATTGGTGCAGTCTTGGGTACATCAAACGTAACAACATTCGTTGAAAGTTCAGCAGGAATTGAAGCAGGCGGTAGAACCGGTCTTACTTCATTAACCGTATCAGGACTCTTCTTACTCAGTATTGTTGCGGCACCTGTAATCGGTTTGGTACCCACTCAAGCAACAGCACCCGCTCTTGTCATTGTTGGGGTATTGATGAGCTCAGCATTTGCGGACATCGAATGGACAAACTTAAGAAATGCAATTCCTGCGTTCTTTACAGTAATTATGACTGTATTGTCCTACAGTATTTCAAATGGTTTGGCATTCGGATTCTTCATTTATCTTGTGGTTGAAATTGCTTTGGGTAACTGGAAAAAAATCCATCCTATCATGTATGTTGCCACACTCTTATTCTTACTGAGTTTCATACTCAATTAGATATATAATTAATTGAAAAAGCCTTCGGGCTTTTTTTTAATAAGTTCACAAATCTTTAATGTGTAAGATAGGTTTA
>DEQB01000101.1 GCA_002359085.1 Erysipelothrix sp. UBA3377 | reverse complement strand
TCAAGCAGTCCTACAAGATTCAATATGGTACTTTTACCACTTCCTGAGGGTCCAATAATGACTGTAATAATACCTTCCTGTATCTCCATGTTTAAATCATTCAAGACATGTTGTGGTCCGAATGACTTATTGATGTTTTCTAATCTAACAATACTCATGTTAATTCACTCCTTCGTGGACATTATTTTTTCAATAATCTCACCATTTTTTATTTCTAAAATCACATCCATTTGTTCAGCTACTGACATTTGGTGAGTTGTTAGAATAACAATACGGTCTTTACCGAGTTTTTTTAAGTTATCCACAATGATTTGACTTCGATCAACGTCTAGATTTCCTGTGGGTTCATCAGCGAGAATAACTGCCGATGACGTTATTAATGTTTTCGCAATCGCAACCCTTTGTTTTTCCCCTTCTGATAGTTTCCTTACACTTCTATCGAGATAGGATTCTGATAAGTCTACATTCGCTAATACTTCTTTAATTTTTGAATCATTATTTAAAGATTGATTGAAATGGAGTTGATAGGTCAATTCAATGTTTTCCTTTATAGTCATGTATTCAATTAAATTATATGTCTGAAAAATAAAGCTAACATACTTTAAACGATATTGATTACCATACGTATGCAACAACTTATCATTGAAGTATATGTTCCCGCTAGTTGGATCCATTAGCGCACCCAGGAGTGAAAGCAGTGTTGACTTTCCTGCACCCGAGTAACCCATAATCGCATATGTTTTTCTGTTTTCAAATATGTAGTTAACTTTACTTAAAATCTTTGGTCCATTTTTATACTCAAAGCTTACGTTTTCGATTTTAATTTGATTCATGATTCCTCCTACATTAAGAGCGCTTGTGGCTTTATTCTTGTGATTATAACGGATGATACGATCATCGATATACCGGTAATTCCCGTTGAAATAACGTAATAAGCGATTACTAACTCAGGACTTAACTTTATTTGATAGATGTTCTCTAAAATTTCATTTTCAGGGAGATTCTCTACTTGTGGTGTTTCAATGGGAGGCGAAATCATTTTCGATACACCGATTCCCGTGAACAACGCAAGGGTTAGACCCGTTAGTGTAATGAGTGTAACTTCCAAAAGTAGCATTGAAATGAGTCTAGTACGGGACTCACCCATTGAAAGATACATACCCAACTCCTTACGTCTGCTATAGGTGTAGAAGAAAAGCATACCTACCAATACCAAAAGCCCACTGATAATCGTTATCGTTAATACAATCACACTCATGCTTTGTATGAAATCAAGGGGTCCAATCATGTCATTGTATAGATTGGTTGTGGCACTCATAACGAATTCGTTTGGTATATTTTTGTTCAAGAACTTATGAAATCCTTCTATATCATTTGGATTATCCAAAACATAATACGCAAAAGTATCATAGTATCCCTGAATGGTGCCATCATCCACCTTCAACCAAGGTCGCAGTGACTCATATTCAAAATCTTCAATACTCTCATTCATTAAATAAACGATATTGTTGCGAGAAACATTGTCAGATATATCAGTGTAACGGTATATGCCGACTATATTTAAGATAAACCCACCCTCTATTGCTTCTGCTTCTCCTGGGACTTCATCAAACACGGTGACACCTACTCGTTGACCTACACTAAGATTATTTAACCTCGCAATTTCTTCTGAGATTAAGACACCATTTGGATCTTCTTCTGTAAATGTTGATCCAAAAACCAATTCCATTTGTCCCTGTTCAATTTCCATAATCCCGTGATAGGAAATGCGTCTCACAGGAACGCGATACATTCCCTTAAATTGTCGAATACCATCTTCTTCAAATAGTTTGAGATCAATAAGGAGTTCATCATCCTCTACATAATTAAGGTATTTGACCCCCTCATATTCAGACCACTCTTTTGCGATTTCATAAGTGAGTGCTTCGCGGTTTTGACTTGATTTCGGGTTTGTTGTAATCGCAGTCACCAGTGGAATCTTTTCCAACACCAGTTGTCTGGCATCTTTTGTGCTTTGATAAATTCCCGTAGAAACAAAGATCGCAACGCCCATAATAAACACTACGAGAAATACAGATAGTGACATCCACTTTCTGCGCACAATGCTTAAATATATACGTTTAATTAAAGTCAACTTCAAAACCCCCTTACATTAATAAATCTTGTGGCTTAAGCCGGATCATATAAATAATCGAAACCAAGGACGCCAAAGACATCAGACCCAAAGTATAGCCATAGTACTTTATGCCATAAGATACACTGAGGACCATTTCAAACGAAGAGGCGAAGACATCGGGATCCATTTCAATGCTAAGGTTTCCACCACCTATTGGATCTTGCCACACCGTTTCAGATTCATTGGGTGTCGATAGGGCCTCTTTTGTTGTCGCTTCAACGATTGTTTTAGATATAATATATCCTGTTCCTAAAGCGAGTGTTAACGTTAGGGATGATATTACCAGTAACTCACCCAATTGGAGCAAAATGACCTTTAAGTTCGATTCTCCCATACTCTTATAAACACCGATTTCATATCGTTTTGATCTTGTATATAATAAAACGCTCAACACCAAGACAATGGATCCACTTAAAAGTAAGACCTTCATACTCATCGAACTTGCATTCTCTAATTGTATTAAAGGAGTTGCGAGTTGACGATACAAACCCAACGTTGAATTAACGGCATAATACGGGGGTAGATATGCCTGTACCGTTGAAACAAATTCATCAATAGCCTCAGGTGATTTCAACACGAAATTGGGTGTAGAAACTGATATCATTCGATCCAGGGTATCTGTTTCGCTCAATTCACCCTGTGCCACAACAGATACAACAAACGAGTTAGGCACATATACATTATTATATATTTCTGAATCAACACCCTTAAACCCTTGATTCTCATAAATTCCAATAATTTCAACATCTTGTTCATAAAGATGGGTTACAACCCATGTATCATTGATATATGCATAAGTCTCTTCATAAATGGTTATCATATCTCCCAACGTTAAGTCATTAAGTTGGGCCAATTCATTTGAAATGATACCCACTGATTGGGAAGAATCTATTTCTGATTGCGTAAAAGTCCTTCCATTAACCAAGTTTACGATTCCTTGTTTAAAGTCCAAAACCTCTGGGTATTCAACACCTTTGAAAGTTAGTGAAACATAATAATCATCACCTTCATACTCCGTATACTGCTTTATATCTCTCACCTGAAAATTTTGAACAATATTATAATCATAATACGCTACTTCAGGGTAATCCCCCAATGCTTCAATAAGGTCCAAAGTTAAATATTTAGCAGGGCCAAAAGAACCCGCATTGTAAGCATCATGATCAAATCTTACGGCTGTAATTATTGGGACACGATCCAATATTGAATGTGTCGCATCCAAAGTCGACTGATGAATAGAAGTCACAACTGAGATTGCGGTAGCAAAAACGAAAATTATAAAGCACAACAAAAAAGTCCTTACCTTTAAACGAATAATTGAAAGACAAATTCTCTTGAAATAACGCATCACATTTCTCCCTTAATACTCTTGATTGAATTTCTGTTCATATCACTAAATAAAATTAAATTAGAGTAAATTATATTGAGTACCGTAATTAACAATATTAAAAAAATTGTTATCCATGATTTATTGACAGAGACAATTGCCATCACCACACCTATTCCAAAATATAGTATTAGCAAATCTCCATACCGTTTAAGATATGGTATACCATGAAGATAGTCAATTGCACGTTGCTTTCTGTTCGTAGCTAGGTATAAACTTGTGACTGTATATGAGAAGACAACGAGGAATAACGTATATAAAATTCCCATTTGTAACAGTTGGCCCTCGTAATAGATAATACTTAATGCAGCCGATGAAAACATAATTCTAGCATCATACATTTGGAAAGTGTATCCAAGATCCAAATCGATAAGGGCTTGATTAAACGCCTCTATGTCTGCATCGCTTTTGACATCCAGAGATAACCCCCAAAAGGACCACACATGGAAACCCTTAGTATTCATTGATTTAAAATCATCAGGGACAACGTAGATGACTGGATTCTCAAGTTCTGCAAGTTCGAGGGGGCCAGTAATATCAACAAACGTAGGTAGATTTTCTACATATATAACTTCAAATTCATAATCGGTGAGTTTGTTTTTCATTGTCTCAAATTCTTCCCTACGATCCTTCGGAACCAAGACATGGTGATCATGCATAAACTTTTTATTAAAGTCAATGCGCACACCATCAACATCATATATCTCAAATCCATTCATATACTGTGTGTTCGCAAAAAATATTGGAATGTCGAAATAGTTACTTGGATTTTCATTATATGACTTAAAATTACGATACCTAAGATTAAAATCATCTTTCAAATGAAGAATCTTATCATAAAGACTTTTATTACTTTCCACTCCAAATAAGCTCCCCATATTTATAGCTTTGTCATAATAAGAGATTATATATTGATTCTTTATATTTGGATGTGAGTCAGCCATATCAACGTAATACTTCGTTTCTTGGTAATTCTCATACATCTTCGTAAAATTGGGAAGAAAGAACTGAGATGCTGCGATTAACAAAATAGAAGCAATGTAGATTAACGATTTATTGCGCTCCGTGTTCTTCAAACTAGTTACCGAGACATCCCCAACAACAAATAAAAAAGTCACAAGGGTCATGGTATACATCAATCCAAGAATAGCGAAAATATAGGGAGTGACACTGTTCATAAAATCAAGGGCCATGGGCCGCAATGATTTTACTAATATGCCCCACATTACAACAGATGTTAAACACATTATGATGGTATTTTCAATTAAATACGGAATCAAAGTACGTCTAAACAATCTCCATGAACCATTCCCATGCATTTGTCTCACGACTACCTCTTTTTTTTGCCTCATCAGATACCCATATGTCACAAGAACGAAAACGACTGCAGATATATATAACATCGGATAGGGCATTTTCATAAAATCTACGTCACCAAATAATACCAATTTATGTGGTGTCATTTGCGACGAATAGATGTCTACAATATCTTGTTTTGGATCACTGGTTTTCTTATCCGAATACATCCACAAGTTTTCCTGAAGAATTTCTTTGATATGGGGTACGTCCTCCACATCGGCGTAGATGTTAATCCTATGAAAAACCGCATCCTGTGATGCATGCGTCAAAAAGTGATGTAAAGGACGGATTTCAAATTCAGCGCGCCACTTATAAAACAAAAATTCATTGAGCCCATTAACACTAAACTCATAATAACTTTTATCTAGGTAGTCTACGATTATCGCATTCTCATCACTCAAATTCTCTAAATTATTTGTAATATAGCGGTCCTCTTGTTTGGATCCAAGGTTAATACTAGAAAGCCCTTCCGGATTTCGAAAGAATGCTGTTCCCACATGGTCTTCAACCCTATTATTAGCAAAAAAGACATACTTTTGATTACCCTTGTTTCCATATTGTTTATCATAAAACTCAAGGTCTAGATCATACTCCTCAACAAGTGAATAAATACGATTGAAAGTATCAGAAATTGGTTCATCAACACCATCCATATGGAGCCATACATTGATTGCTTCCTTACCTCGATAATAGTCAGAGTTGCTCAGCCGAAAGTCCAATGCATCATCATAACTTAAGTTATAAGTTTCAAATGACAGAATAAAAAAGAACACTGTGATTAATAATATGAATAGATTCCCCAATTTCCTCATTTTCATTTATCCCCGATCTAAATAACTAATATCATTTCACTTTAAACAACTTTAAACCTGTTGGTAATTGTTAAAAATTTCCAAATCCAACACTGCATCCGC
>DEQB01000005.1 GCA_002359085.1 Erysipelothrix sp. UBA3377 | reverse complement strand
TTTATTGGTGATAATCAAGCGCATAGAAATTCTTTGAATTATCTCAATGATTTCATGATGCATAAAGTTTTGACTGTACCTGTCATATTAGATGATGCGTACGCCTACCTTTATGACAATCCAATCGGTATACGTCAAGATGAAACTGAATCTATTATTCGTTTGGCCATTCCAAGACAAGCGGATATCCCAATAGTATCTAACAATAGTAGAGCACGAGGCAATATTATTATTGATAATACTTTAGCTGGGCGTTACTCTGGTGAAGTTCAAATAGTTATTAATGATTTACCTTTTAGTTCTCGTAGCAACAATATTGGTTTTGTGCATCCGGATTATTTGGGAATTTTAGATTATCTAAATAGTGATGTAAAATTAAAATTCGTAAGAATCTAATTATAAATTTGAATTAGAAATCAAATTTAAAAGTTAAATCTTTAACAATCTAAATACGTTATTTTAGATTAAAAATAGAAAGAGAAAGTTTTATATGATTAAACTAAGGTGTAAATATGATACATATTCAAGAAATTATTCAGGATAAGAGCCGTCTTTTCTTGGGTGAGGATGTTTCTGAGGCATATATGATGGATCAGTATATTCAAAACATACCCAAAATATATGGTGTTGCATTACCAGTAAATCATGATGAAGTTGTGGCGCTTGTAAAGTATGCGAATCAAGAAGATTTGGTAATTATTGCGCGTGGTGCGGGCACAGGTGTTGCGGGAGGCCAAGTTCCAATTCATGGGAATGAGCTAATCATAGATTTAAAGTTAATGACACGCATTGATGCTATTGATGGAGCAACATTTACTTTAACAGTTGAACCAGGGGTTTTGGTGGGTGATATTCATACTTATGTAGAAGAACAGGGATATTTCTATCCCCCAGATCCTGCTTCTAAACACTCGACCATTGGTGGGAATGTGGCTACCAATGCAGGGGGACTTAGAGCGGTTAAGTACGGTACAACGCGTGATTATGTTCGACAAATTACTGTGGTACTTGCTAATGGAGAAGTTATGACTTTAGGGAGCCTTAATATTAAGAGTAGCTCGGGTTATGATTTGTTGGATCTCTTTATTGGATCAGAAGGTACGCTGGGTATCATTACTGAGATAAAATTAAAGGTCGTTCCTTTACCAAGTCTTTCCTACGGTATTTTGATGTCATTTGATAATGTATTCAAAGCGACAGATGCGACTTTAGAAATTCTAAAATGTGGTGCGGATGCATCGGAAATTGAATTGTTTGAGAAAGATGCAGTGTTCTATGCTGAACAGCATTTGGGGTATTCCCTACAAACCGATAAGGGTCAAGCCTATCTTCTCGTTGAGATTGATGGTAATGAAGACATTGAATTACAAGCGAGACTTGCGTTGATTGAAACAGCCGTTAAAGATCTTGCACTTGAAGTCCTTGTCTTAAAAGACAAAGATGAAAAAGTTAAAGTTAAGCAAATTAGGGACAATATTCTCATTGGACTGATGGCTTATACTCAATTTGAAATGTTGGATGAAGTGGTTCCGATTAATAAATTTGCGGCGTTAATACACTACACAAAATCACTCCAAGATAAACATGGCATTTCTGTTTTAAACTTTGGTCACTCAGGGGATGGGAATGTTCATACGATCCTGATGCGTGGTGATCTAAGTGATGAAGATTGGATTGAGAAACGTAAAGCACTTTTAAATGAGCTCTATCAAAAAGTTTCTGATTTGGGTGGTTTGCCTTCTGCCGAACACGGTATCGGTATTGTAAAAAAAGAATATCTCATCAATATGACAGATGATGTTAATATAAAATACATGAGAAAAATTAAAGAAACGTTTGATCCTGAGAATCGTTTGAATCCAGGTAAACTGTTTTAAAAAAGGAAAAGAGTCTCCCAACAATTTTGGGTGACTCTTTTTTAATAAGTAGGCATTAAATTTCCGTCGATAACTTTTCTCTGAGTATCCATCACAGTATCCACATCGATTATTTGTGAAATTAAATTTTTAAGGTCGACGCGTGTTGATTTAATGATTATGACGGCGATGGTGTTATCATCGTTTTCAAGATTGAGTGGTTGGGTATTTCCCTTTTCGGGATGATTGGGTAATTCATCACCATTCCAAATTGCGACATCAATCTCATTTGCTTGTAACTTATCAGTAAATTGATTATAGCTAATGGGTACCAATTCTACTGTTTTTCCTAAGGTTGCTTCTAGGGTTAAGGATGACTGATCGATTGAATCATAATCAATACCTACACGCATGCCATCTTCAATTTTCGAATTGTTTTTGTCTGCAAACATAACGACATGGTTTTGTAAGTATGAATGTTTATCAAATTCAACAATGATATCTACGTTGTGATTTTGTTCTTGGTACTTAAGTGCAGCATATTTAGAAACGACCGCAAAGTCATAGCGTTCATTCAAAAGCATTTCAATTCTCTGTCTGGCACCACGCATGTGTGCCATATTAACGGGAATGTTAAGTTGGTTCTCCATGGTTTGTACAAGTCCGGTACTTAACCCTTCATACAATTTTGAATAGGGTAGTGGCATAACCCCAACTAAGAAAGTAATACCAGCGAAATTAAGAAGTAAAGATAAGTTCTTATGAATTAGGAAAGTACCAAGGTGCCCCCTTGATACAAG
>DEQB01000103.1:3763-4067 GCA_002359085.1 Erysipelothrix sp. UBA3377 | reverse complement strand
ATGTGGTTCAAAAGTCTTCAAAAGACCAGAAGGCATCCAATATTACGAAAATGGTTACGATATTTTCAGTCAGTGGCACGCTGGGTTATTTCTTGGGTGGCTACATGGGTCAGTTCTCGTTGAAGTTACCCTTTGTGGTTCAAGTGGTAACCTTGGTTTCAGCTGGGATCTTATTCTATGTGCTACTTGAGGATAATGAAGTTTCTGAGAAGGTAAGTATTAAAGAAATTATAGCGCGTAGTAACCCAATGGTGAAATCGGATACGCCATTGAGTAAAGAGTTTAAGGTGTTGTTTCTGAGTGT
>DEQB01000103.1:2465-3619 GCA_002359085.1 Erysipelothrix sp. UBA3377 | reverse complement strand
TGTGGAGAAACATTTAGTGGGATTGTTTTCTATCATTGGGGTTGTGATCTTATGGATGGTTGGTTTAAGGGGTATGGCCTTAGCGTTTATGATTGTGGGTATTGTGGCCATGTCTTTGGATACGATGCCTGTATCCCTACTACAAGGAAGAACGATAAGTTATTCAAGTGATGATACGCAAGGGGAGACTTTGGGGCTTCACAATGCGATGAAATCACTGGGTATGATTATTGGGTCTTTGGTGGCAGGTTGGCTTTATGATGTGAGTGCATTGTCGCCCTTTGTGCTCTCAACGTTGTTGTATTTGATGGGTGCTTTACTGATGTATCGTATATATAAGTATGTGAAATAATCGTAAATCCTTTAATTTAAAGTCTAACTTTGTATAATGAGTTAGAAATATATAAAATATAAAGTCTTGAAAGAGGTATGTGAATGTCAAATAAAGTTGCGAAAGGTGCCGCAAGAACCGTTGCGATGTTAACGGTACTTTCTCTTGTGAGTAAAGTGTTGGGTTTTGTAAGGGAAACCTTAATTGCGTCTAAGTATGGATCGGGGTCAAATACCGATGCGTTCTTCTTGGCGTTATCCGCTGTTGGGATATTTACATCCGTATTAACCAACGCAATCAATACAACCTTAATTCCAATCTTAAGTGAAGTGGAAGCCAAAGAAGGTAAAGAAGGTAAGGAAAGACATTTAAATAATTTCATTACCATTATTTCCGTTGTGGCTGTCGTACTGATGGTATTGGGATATATTTTTGCGCCTACATTGCTTAAGTTTTTAGCGTCTGGATATGAAGACGAACAATTTAGATTGGTGGTGACCTTGACGCGTCTGGGTATTCCTTCCATCTTGTTTTCTTCTCTTATGGGTGTTTTAAGAGGATACCTACAAAGTGAAGGTTACTTCAAAGAAACGGCTGTAGCGAACTTACTATGGAATACGTTGATGATTGTATTCTTGGTTTCCTTATCCGGTTATTTTGATGTTCGTGGTCTGATGGTTGCTTATATGATTGCGCAATCTTCACCGCTTATCATTCAAATCTACACCTTAAAATCAAATGAACACCACTATGAATACGTACTCGATATCAAAGATCAGTATATTGGTAAAATTCTTAAGATGTTGCCACCCATTCTTGTGGG
>DEQB01000103.1:0-2362 GCA_002359085.1 Erysipelothrix sp. UBA3377 | reverse complement strand
GTATTACTACAGGGGTATTTGTGACATCCATTATGACGGTTGTATTCCCAATCATGGCGAAATCCGTTCAGAAGGAAGACAAGACCGAATTCAAAGAAGCCATTGTTTCTGGTATGAACAACATTGTCTTGATTGGAATTCCGGCAGCCATTGGGCTGATGACACTTGCGCATCCCATTATTAAATTAGCGTTTGAAAGAGGGAAGTTTGGTCCTGATGCGACTGTCATGGCGGCCAGTGCCTTGTTCTTCTATTCAATTGGTTCAATATTCTCTGGATTAAAGATTTTCTTATATAGAACCTTCTATGCAATCCAAGATACAAAAACACCGGTGTATGCGAGTTTTGTGACCGTTGTGGTCAGTGTATTTATTAAGCTACTTCTCATTGGTTCGATGCAACACAATGGGGTTGCGCTGGGTACTGCAATAGCGGAGATCGTATCGATGTTCTTTGTGCTCTATCTATTGCGAAAGAAAATTGGAAATTTTGGCTTTGCTAAAAATGTAACCGTCTTTGTGAAAACATTGATCGCATCCCTAGGAATGGCTGTTGTGGCACATTTCTCATTCAACTTCCTGTATAGTATATTCAATACGGGTTCCATTGGCTTGGCCATCTCGTTATTCGGATCGGTTGGATTGGCAGCGGTTGTGTTCTTCGTGTTATTGTTGGTACTTAAAGTAAATGAAATTCAAATGATTATTAATGTTGTGAAAAGAAAATTGAGTAGATAAACAATTGATTGTTGCTTAATAGAGTATGGATGATTGATACCTTGTGTATGAATCATCTTTTTTCTACTTTCATTACAGTATGATCTATAAATTCATGTAAACGCTTGCAATATATATTTATTATGCTACGTTATATTTGAAAACAAATTACATAAAGTTACGTATATGAACACTAAATTGGATTATAAGTAATTTAATTTTGGGAAGTAGGGATTAAAGATATTGTAATATTGACACATGGTGACTTTGGAAGTGAATTAATCAAAAGTGCTGAAATGATTGTGGGTCTTGAGACGATGGATGAGATTGAGGATGATCTTCATCACATCAGACAGGATATTTCGAAAAGAAGGATTTAAGACCTTTGGTATTAAAGGTATAAGAAAAGATGATTCGTACACGGTGTATAAATCATCTCACATTTAATTTCAATTGATTACCTGGCGGGGCATATAAATTTTGAAAAACCCTGTCTTTTTTAATTTTCCAACATTTCCTGGGTAATCGTTTCGTTGTTCTTCATGGATTCAATGAGCTTTTGTGCTTTGATTAATTTATCCTTATGGGGTTCTTTAACGATTTGCCATTTACCCATATGTGAGAAAGCTTCCCATGTATCAAACATATCGCCAATGAGTTGTGTTGTGAATATCTCCCAAGTGGGCATATCATTGATTTGATTCTTAATCAGTTTGTTTAATTGGTTTTGGGGCATGGTGGTTTGAACACTGCCGGATATGGCGTTTAAGAAGTCTGAGTAGTTATAGATAATAGCTGGTGACATCATTTTTTGGATGATGGCTGTTAAGACTCTTTGTTGGTTTTGTGCACGTGAGTCTTCGTCATCGGGTAATGATTTTCTATTGCGCACAAAAGCGAGTGCTCTTTCCCCGTCCAATTGAACAACGCCTTTATTAAAATAGTATTGTCCCTGTTTGAAGGCGTAGGGGTTATTGACTTCAATACCACCCAGTGCGTCTACGACTTTAATAACGGATGTCCAGTTGACGCGTAGCGTGTAGTGGATATCCATCTCCATTAAGTCTTCAATGGTTTTCACAGTTTCTGTGATGCCAGAACGTCCCACTAGGGATAGTTTGTCGTATTGTCCGTTTGTATGGCGAATTACGAATGTATCTCGTGGGATACTGGTCATTAAGATTTGGTATTTAAGTGGATTAACAGTCAGAATAATATTCGCATCACTTCTAGAGACCGATGAAATATCACCACCCGTATCGATACCGGATATATAGATATTAAAGGTATCGGTAGATACGTTGGTGTCTTTATTTTCTTCTAAGTCAACGGTATAGGAATAAGAAGCGATGATCTTATAGTGATCTTCAAATGTTTCTTGGTTGTCAATTAAGAATTCAATGTCTGCTTCACTGATGAGATAGACTTCTGGGTTGAATGTATAGAAGTCAGTGATCATGTCGTCGTATGACTCGTAACGTTTATAATGAATGTCATAGCCTGCTTCTTTGATGAGTGCTTGTGCACGTAGGATGTTTACTTCATCTTGTGTGGTATTGGCCCCAAAGACTAAGTCTTTCACATCATCCATCGTCTTGTGTGCGGAGTCAATATGGGTGATGACGTGGATGGTGTAGGTTTCTTCA
>DEQB01000032.1 GCA_002359085.1 Erysipelothrix sp. UBA3377 | reverse complement strand
TGGGAATGCACAATACGTATGCAAATTTAAACAATACGCTCGCAAGTACACTCAGTGGGCAAGTTAAAGTCCACAATGTTTCAGCACAACTGCGTGGATTTGAATCATCCCGTCATGCGGCCTTGTTTGGAAATCACATTGATGAACCCGTGTTTGATGCGCTGTTAAAAGGCATTCATGACAACATCAATCTCTTACATGATTATGTAGATCTAAGAAAAGATGTCTTGGGTGTTGATAAGATTGAAATGTATGACGTGTATGTTCCCATTGTAGAAGATGTGGATCTTAAGTTTACGTATGAAGAAGCACAGGAAGTGATTCTTGAAGCGTTGGCAGTGTTGGGTGATGAATACCACTCCGTATTGAAACGTGCTTTCACGGAACGTTGGATTGATGTGAGAGAAAACAAAGGAAAAAGATCGGGAGCTTACTCATCTGGAGTCTATGGTACCCATCCATATATCTTAATGAACTGGCAAGACAATGTGGATAACTTATTTACCCTTGCGCATGAATTGGGGCACTCTGTGCACTCATACTTCACCCGTAAGTACCAACCCTACATTTATGGGGATTACTCCATCTTCTTGGCAGAAGTGGCTTCCACAACCAATGAAAACTTATTGTTGAATTACTTGTTGGATCAATATGAAGATGAAAGCATTCGTGCTTACTTATTGAATCACTACTTGGACTCCGTTAAAGGAACGGTCTTTAGACAAACACAATTTGCGGAGTTTGAACATTTGATTCACACCCGTGACCAAGAAGGAACACCCTTAACGGCAGATACTTTAAACACCATGTATTATGATTTAAATAAATACTACTACGGTGAAGAAATCAGTACCGATGAAATTAAATATGAGTGGTCACGTATCCCTCACTTCTACTACAACTACTACGTTTACCAATATGCGACGGGATTCAGTGCCGCGACACTCTTTAGTGAAACCATTTATAATGGTGGCGATGTTGAACCCTACCTTAACTTCCTAAAAGCGGGAAGTCACAAATATCCAATTGATGTCTTAAAAGATGCGGGTGTTGATATGCGTGAATCCACAGCGGTTGATACAACCTTAGAGAAATTTGGGGAACGCTTAGAAGCTTTACGAACAATTTTGGTTAAATAAATAAATTAAAGGGCGGCGGCCCTTTTCTTGTGTTATAGTAATGAAAAGAAATGAGGAATACCAATGGAAGTGTCAATCTATATTATTATCGCAATTGTTTTGGGTTTTTTAGTCCTTCGCAAAATTAAAAAAACAGTCACAAAAATCATCATGTTGGCCGTGATTGTCCTGATCGCCTATGCAACGTTAACCACCCATGGTGCCATGCGATTTGGGGTCGTAAGGGCCGCACCCTTTGAAATGAGTGCGTATACGACAGATCTGATAATCAATACAGGCAGATCCACTGAAGATAAGATTGTTTATGCCACTGAAGAGGGTCTTGATGCACTCAATGGCAGTGACGGTTATTATGAATGTGAAAATTATTTTATCTTTAAGTACTGCAAATTCTATGGTTTTTAATGAAAGACTTCCGTTACGGAAGTTTTTTTTAATCATATAAAAAAGTGGCTTTCACCACTTTAAATAACTTTTGTTAATCTCAAGATATCATACACTGCACTTTGATTATAAGTTCGCGGTGATTTATAGATCACCACATCCAAGATCGCATCCCTCGCATTGGCAGGTGCCCCACTGAGACCTGCAATTTCCAACATCGACAAATCATTGAGGTTGTCACCAATCGCAAGGGTATCCTTAAGACTGATGTCCAAATGATTCGCAATATATTTTAAGGCATTCCCTTTTGAAACACCCTTGGGGTTAATTTCCATATAACGATTGGAAGAATAACTAATCTCAAGATGTGCTTTGAGTTGGGGATCCAGTATTGATTCAATACGCTTTAGATTTTCAAAATCCAAGTCTTGGTAAATCACCTTTAAGATCGGTGTGTCCTTTAGAAAATCCAAAGAATCCGTATCAATCTCTGAATAACCACCCGGGAAATGTTTTAAATGTTGTTTCTCAACGTCATTGATGTTGGATACATACGTATCTTTTTCAATGTAGACATGGACGCAAAGCCCCTGTTTTAATCCAAACTGATACAATGTGTCAGCCAGATCGTGATCCAAAGCCGTAATCGATAGAATCTCATCGTTGATTGGTTTATGAATCATGCCCCCATTGAATGAAATCACAAAGTCTGTTTCACCCTTGAGTTGGAGTGCTTCAACGGTGTTTTTCATGGAATAGTAGGGTCTACCTGAAGCGGGAATAAAAACAATGCCTTTTTCTTTTAAAGTGTTGATTGCGTTTAAATTCAATTCAGATATTTGACGATCATCATTAAGGAGTGTCTCATCCAAATCACTGACCACCATTTTAATTTCCTTGGCTTTGTATTCTCTTAATACACAGGATTCAATGACGGTGATGTCCAGACGCTTGGCTGCATCTAATATTTCCTGACTCTCAGCGCCAGGTTGAATCCAAAGATATGGAATGTTTAAGTCCTTGATGGTTTCAAGATAGTCAATCCCAAACTTTGGGTTAACCATTAAAACCGCAATCTCAATCCCTTTGGGTATTTCTGAGTATACTTTTTCACCATTTACAGATTTTAAACGGGGATTGATGCCGATCACATCTTTATGATGTTCCTTTAATTTATAATATACACGATAGGAATAACGTTGTGGATTATCGCTCATCCCAATCACTACGAATTTTTGATGCGTATTCAATATGTCATAACTGTTCATCCTGTCACCTCTTTATATGATTGTATCCTATTTCCGTTGCTCAAACCAATCTTTAAGTTCTTCAACTTCAAAATTACGCATCCAATGGTCCACGTTGAGTGATTTATGGGTTACGTTGGCATTGTGTTTGATCAATCTTTCCTCAAGCTTGAACGCCCATGAATCAGGGAGAATATCATCCCTTTGACCACTGTTAATTCTTATTTCCATTTGATTTAAATCTGTAGTACTTTCAATATCTAAGTCCATGGGTCTAAAGAGTAACGCTTTTTCAAACATGGGTTTACCCGCAAGTAAAATACTGGTGAGTGCATTGGCGCCATTTGAGAAACCCAAGGCCCACAAGGTACCCATGTGGTAGCGTTTATCCAGTATTTCAATGATTCTTTGAATGCCCGGTACGCGCGCTAACATATCGTTGAGGTCAATGATTTCATTTTCATGATTGATTTTTGAGAAGCGTCTTTGTCCAAATGAGACGACTTCTCCTCTGAGTGCCAAGTGGTTCATATGGGGCGCGATTTCTTGAGCCAAACTCAAAAGAGAGTTCTCATCACCGCCCGTTCCGTGAAACAGCACCAGTGTATGGTCGCTGTTGTTGTTTTTATATACATGATACATTTAAGATTCCTCATTTCTTCCTGTAGGAAATTATACCAATCAAATGACTTTGGCTCAATGCATATGCATGACACCACTGGGTGTATATGATATGATTATTTCAAGAAGATAAGGAAACCAATACCATGAAAATATTAAGATGTCCCTTGTGTCACAGTGATTTAAAATTAGAAAACCATGCTTATGTTTGCGATCATAACCATACGTTCAATCTATCCAAAAAGAATGCCATCAATTTTGTGAATACCAACCGAAAGAGTCCCTACGATGCTGAATTTTTTGAAAGTCGTCATCGTGTTTTAAACGCCGGTTATTTTGATGGGATTGTGGAAATGGTTTCACGTCATATTACAGGAAGCGTAATCTTGGATTTAGGAAGTGGCGAAGGTACACTGACTAAAATGATTCAAGATAATTTTTCAGACAGTGATGTTTATGGTCTGGATTATGCGAAAGAGGGGATTGCGCGTTCCGTTAAGGGAGAGAAGTCTGGTGTCATGTGGCTGGTGGGTGATATCTCCAACCTGCCTTTTAAAGACCACAGTGCGGATGTGATTTTAAATATCTTTTCACCCGCAAACTATGATGAATTTAAACGGGTATTAAAACCCGATGGTTTATTAATCAAAGTCATACCCCTTAACCATCATTTTAAGGAATTAAGACGTGAAGATAAACCGCTTGATTTGAGTGTGGTTCACCTATTGGATCAACATTTTGAGATTGAGGCTACGGTTAATTTTGAGGAAACTTACCCCGTTTTAAAACATTTAGAAGAAGATATTCAAAAAATGTCGCCCATTCAGTTTGGGAAAGCAGTGATGTTAGAGACAAAGGAAATAACGATCCATGCTTTAATGGTGGTCTCTAAAAATAAAGGTTTGGTGTAAGTTTATGTTGAAAGATAAATTCCTACAGGCCTATCGGATGGTGTCCTCTCAAGATGGCACACTCTTCATCTACGCATTCTCCTATGGATTGATCATCGCGATTGCGCCCTTTTTGATTATCGCTGTTTTAATTGCGAGTAATTTATTGATTGATGTGGATGCGATGGTTCAATTTTTGAGTCTGTATTTACCCGGTGAATTGATTGTGCCCTTCATCAACTATGTCTATGAGTTTGCGCCCTCTGATATTGTTTTAATTGTGTCATTGGCCTCTGCCTCTTTTTGGGTGGCTTCTCGAAGTATCTATTCATTCTTACTGGAGACCAGTCGCATTGATAATATCCATGTTCCCAAAATGGTTTTAAGGATTGTGGGCGTTTTGTACTTTGTGTTGTTCATTGTGGTTATCGTTGTGGTAGTGTTACTCTTAAGGTATCTACCGCCGTATAATTACCTTACCATTCCACTTTTAATGTGGGTGATGATGATGGGGTTCTATCGTTTGATTTCATTCAAGATGACGCGCTTTTCTGATGTATATATGGGTGCAGCCCTCACAACCGCGGGGTTAATTGGTTTGGGGCGTTTGTTTTTTACTTACATCAATGACTTCACCAATTACCAAAATATTTATGGACCGTTGTCATCTCTGATGATCATGTTGATTTCCGTATACTTTATTTCTTATATTCTGTATTTTGGATATTGTATCAATGAAGCCTTATATGATGGCAGTGATCGTGAGGGTGAATTGGAGCAGACGTGGATCTATCGGTTGTCTCAGGTTGATTTTAAAAAGAGAAAATAAGGTGTGAGAAAAGTCACACTTTTCTTATACCCAAATAGATTGATTAGTTGTGTGAATCTTGATAATCTATATTTAGTTCAAGCAAAGTAGACAGTGCGCGTTAAGTGCTGGTAGATGGGAAGTCGCTACCAGACGAAGATTTAAATCGCGATGTACTGTTGCATCCGTTGCAAATTGTCTTTTCTATGCTTGATATTAGAAAAGAGGGTTGTTTATGAAAACTACCAGAAAGCTTGTGTTTATGGCACTTTTTGTGGGAATAGAGATCGTGTTGACACGTGTAATTTCCGTAATGCCAGGCACGACCACGAGAATTAGCGTGGCGTTTATCGTATATGCGTTGGCTGGGATGATGTTTGGGCCACTTTTTAGTGGTATGGTTGGATTGTTTGGTGACTTGGTGGGAGCGATTTTATTTCCACCCATTGGGGGCTTTGCGCCCGGTTTTACCCTGTCAGCCTTTGTGTCCGGATTTTCCTTTGGATTTATCAAACCAGATTTTAAACGCATCATACTTGTATTAATATTCAATCTCATTGTGGTTGAGTTGTTGATGAATACCTATTGGTTACACTTGATTCAAAACATACCGATGGGTGCTCTTTGGATTACGCGTGGTCCAGGAATTTTGATTAACTTCGCATTGAGAATTGTGATTTTACCCCCGTTGTTAAAACGGGCAAACGTAAGTAGGGAAGTATGAAGACAGACTTAGAAATTGCACAACACGTAAATTTAAAAAATATTGAAGC
>DEQB01000012.1:384-2522 GCA_002359085.1 Erysipelothrix sp. UBA3377 | reverse complement strand
AGTCTTGCATCTTCAAATATAATGGATTGATGCTTTAAATAAATATTCATTCCCGGTTTATGTGTCCAAATTACAATTTCTTTAGCAATAAGTTGCATAAAAAAGCGTGCAATAAAGTGTTTTCCTAAAGTTACCTCATAAGCATAGAAATCAGGTTTACACATAAGGTGAGGCAAAAAAGAACGCATTAAAAGACCCACAACATAGGATTCATACTTTGAAGCTGGCATCACCAGTAAGCCCCTTTTAAAAGTGGGTCTGTGTATTTTAAACCATCTTACAATACGGGGATCAAAGGATTCAACTGAAAATTGTCCTTTATACACATCCAACAGCTCTGTCACTTTCGTACATAAAACATCGGTTTCTAAGCCTTCTTTAATTTCAACGATTACATCAACCTTACCATCAATGAGTTTTAAAGTATCTTGTAGTGTTGGGATGGGTTCATTATTAAAAGTATAGTTTTTTAAATCAACATACGTCAGATCCTTAACTTCTATATTTTCATTAAATAGACGTTTTAGATTCTTATCGTGAAAGACAACCAAGACATGGTCTTGGGTCATCCTTACGTCTAATTCAATACCCACATTGTATTGTATAGCATATTCAAAAGCTGACAATGTATTTTCAAAGACACGCACGTTATCGAAGATACCCCGGTGTCCATAATACTTCACATTATCAGAAGACATCGTCGAGATTCATCTCCTCATAGTCAATCAGCTTGGAATCACCATGATGTACAAAGAGTACCATCACAAATGACAAGATAACGAAAACTGTAGCGTATGGGAACAAGACTTGGTATCCAAAGAGATCAAATAAGAGACCCGATAAAATCGGCGTAATAACTTGAGCAGCCATAGAGAAAGTATAGTATAGTCCCGTATAACGACCCGTTTCAGTCCCCTTCGCCATTTCTAAAACAACAGGCAATGAGTTCACATTGATTGCAGCCCAACCCACGCCAGCTAACAAGAAGTTACCAAACATCAAAGGAGCAAATGAACCATAGAAAGTAGCGGTTCCAAAAGCAAAAGCTAAAATTACTACCCCAATTTGAATCATCTTTTTACGACCGATTTTAGATGAAATCTGTCCAATAGGAATAAATGAAAGAATCGCACCCACATTCGCAACCAATAAGATATTGGCCGATTGACTGGTGGTTAAACCGATTTGAAGCGTCGCATAACGAGAAAATGCAGAAATAACGGCATTATATCCCATAAACCAGAAAGAAATAGCGAGTAAGAAGAAAGTAAGACTCTTTTTAACCTCAGGTTTCATGGCTTCAGTTTCAGTAACGTTCTCTTCCTCTTCCTCAACAATACCGTATTGTACAGATATCTTTTCTGCTTCACCGACCCAAAGATTTTCTTTAACCTTTAGAATCATGATCAACACAGGAATAAACATAAATAAAGCCGTTACGATGAAACTTGGGAAATAGCCACGTGTATCAGAAGGTCCTAAATTAGAAACAATCAGTAATACAATCACACCACCAACTGCACCCATTAGATTGATAATCGCATTTCCTTTTGATCTTAAAGGTTTTACTGTAACATCTGGCATCAAAGCAACTGCAGGAGAGCGATACATTGCCAAAGCAAGCAGCACAATCGCAAGACCAATCACAAACATTGTGAGTGATTTAATCACAGCAGCAGTCGGTATCAATAACATCGTTAAGGAAGTAACAATTGTACCAATTACAATAAATGGCATTCTCTTACCGTGTTTTGTTGAAACCGTATCAGAAAAGCTTCCAAACAATGGCATTAAAATCAATGCCAACACATTATCAAGTGCCATCACAACCCCTGATACAGTATCGGATACTTTAAATACATCTTTTAAAATAAGCGGAATCATAAAATCATATAACTGCCAAAAACCTGAAATGGTCATAAAGGCCAAACCGACGATTATCGTCTTTTTAACATTAAGCTTCATCTTTATCTCCTATATCCTTAGATTTAATTTTTTATTTAACACTTGAATTGAGACGGTATCAGTTTTTCCACCAAATTCTCCATCTAAATTCCAAGAATGTTTACGCTTTGATTTCAGTGTAATTTTATCGAGTTTATGTTTAATAAAATTTTCACCCGAATAATCTTCAACCA
>DEQB01000012.1:0-196 GCA_002359085.1 Erysipelothrix sp. UBA3377 | reverse complement strand
TGATCAACCCAAAGAGATAATTCTCTTCCACTATCGTTTCATCATGCTCAATTGTAAACTCATAATTACGCAACATACGCAGTCTCAATGCCCCATACAACCAGTAAGCTGCATGTCCAAATGCATTTTTAAGTTTCTGAGGTGTTTCATAGGTAACGGATGTAAAATTTCCGAAACATGCAACATACGTAAAGTG
>DEQB01000017.1:5350-24625 GCA_002359085.1 Erysipelothrix sp. UBA3377 | reverse complement strand
AAAAAAGCCCATAACGTCCTTGAGTATTCTACAATACTCAAAGGCGTTATGGACCTATTATTTATTGGTGCAATGTCGCATTTTGTTGATAATACACAATACACTGCATCATATGTTCGATGTTACCATCGCCCGCAAAATCTCCGTTTGCGAAATTTGTATTCACATCAATCCAAACTAGGGGATTGATTTCTTCTTTGAGGTCTACCTCATTATTTAAAGTTCCATAATATACTTGGAGTTCCAAGTTATCTATTGGATATCGTGTGGCCATTAATAGGTCAATATCGATATCTTTTTTTGTAATACCACTTTCTTCATACAGCTCCCGGTAAGCAGCTTGTAGATGATCTTCATTGTTTTCTACTTTTCCACCCACAAAATTATAGCGTCCTTTATAAGGATCTTTTTGTCGGTAGCACATCAATACTTTAGAATGATCGGGGTTGAGCACAATGATTAAATTAACAACGCGCATTAATCACTAAACAATTCAAATAGAACACTGACAGGTGTATGCAGTTGAATTGCCTCAATGGCTTTTGCGAGCATGTAACCCACAGATATTTCTTTAATCTTGGGTTCGTTTTTCGCTTCTTCGGAAAGTGGAATAGAGTTGGTAACGAGAAGTTCTTTAATCTTGGAGTTTTTAATTCTTTCGACTGCAGGGCCAGAAAGTACACCATGCGTTACAGCACAATACACTTCTTTTGCGCCACGTGCATATAATAGATCAATACCAGCAGTCAAAGATCCTGCTGTATCTACCATGTCATCAATAACGATTGCGACTTTACCTGCCACATCCCCTACTAGGTTCATGGCTTCAGCGACATTGGGTTTTGTGCGACGCTTATCAATAATTGCGATACTAGAATTTGGAATTGTATCGGATAAACGACGGGCACGGGTTGCACCACCATGGTCAGGTGAAACAACAACCACTTCATCTTCAAAATGTTTCTTACGGTAATATTGACCAATCATCGCAACCGCTGTTAAGTCATCAATGGGAATATTGAAAAATCCTTGAATTTGAGAAGCATGGAGGTCAATGGTCACAACACGGTTCGCACCGGCTGTTTGTAGTAAGTCAGCCATCAACTTCGCAGTAATCGGTTGACGTGCTCTGGCTTTTCTATCTTGTCTGGCATATCCATAGTAAGGCATGATAACAGTCACACTGTCTGCAGAAGCACGCTTACAAGCGTCCAGTGCAATCAGCACTTCCATGTAGCTATCACTGACGGGATTACAAGTTGATTGAATCAAATATACATGTTTTCCACGTACTGTTTGTTCCGGTTCAACAAGAATTTCTCCATCCGCAAAGTGTTTCACTGAGATTCTTCCCATCTCGATGTTTAAATGTTCACAAATTTCTTTTGCAAGTTCAACGTTGGTTGAAAGCGCGAATACGATCGTATTGTCCATATCTAAATCTTTCCCTTTTCCTCCAAGTAGCTTTTGCCATAGCCTTCTTTATTTGTTTGTCTAGAACGCGCTATGGCCAAATCATTGTCATTCACATCTTCTGTAATCAATGAACCTGCAGCAATCACCACATTTTCACCGATGTTTACAGGAGCGACCAATCCACTTTGACTTCCCACAAAGGTATGATCTCCAATCACTGTTTTATGTTTGTTTTTACCATCATAATTGATCGTAACAACACCACATCCTATATTAACATATTTACCCACTTCTGAATCACCCAAATACGTTAAATGGGCACTTGCGGAATGATCGCCTACTTTTGTATGCTTCATTTCCACAAAATTTCCGATTCTTACATGATTTCCAATTTCCGTATGCATTCTCAAATGAGCATTGGGACCAATATTTGTATCATGTCCAATGATTGAATCTGTAATTCTGGAAGATAATATCGTTGTATTCTCACCAATCTCTGAATTCTCAATCCAACTATTGGGGGAAATAATTGAACCCGTCTTAATCACAGACTTCCCGTAGATATGTGTATTGGGTTGGATAATAACATCTTTTTCAATGATCACATCCGGTCCAATAAACGTATTATTGGGATCGAGAATGGTTACACCATTTTCCAAATGTCTTCGATTGATTTTATTGCGCATCCATAAATTAGCATCCGCCAATTCAACACGGTCATTGATTCCCATAAACTCCCTGGGTTCATCTACCTTGATCGTTTGAATATCACGGCCATCTTGACGCATCATATAAACCAAATCAATAATGTTCAATTCATTCTGTGTATCATTTTCAAGTTGTTTTAAATAATGGAATAAAAGTTCATTGTTGAAGCAATAAACACCCAAATTGATTTCATTTGAAGTTTGTTCAAGCTCCGTCGCATGTCTTGCTTCCACAATACGCTTCACATTCCCTTGAGTATCTCTAATGACCCTTGAATAACGACCGGGATCCTTAACAGTTGCACTCGCAATGGTTAAGTCATGATCACAATGCGCATCAAATATTTTGACCAATGTTTCTTTTTGAATCAAAGCCCCATCTCCATAAATAATTAAGGTGGACCCTTTTTCATTCTCAAGTTGCTTTACTTGCATGACCGCATCCGCAGTCCCTTTTTGTTCATCTTGAATTGCGTATTCTACACGATCTTTTAAATACGCTCGAATACTTTCTCTTTTATAACCTGTTACCACAACCGTTTTGTCGATCGTTGTTTCTTCTAAATTATCCACAACATGTCCGATCATGGGTTTGTTGAGTATGGCATGCATGACTTTATTTTCTTTGGAAAGCATACGCGTTCCCATTCCTGCAGCCAGTATGATTGCATATTTCATATGTGATTCCTCCATTCATATTCTACCATGTTTTTTTAGGATTTATAACGCCATATTTGGCGAAAGGATAATCAAAGACGACTTGTTCAAAAAGAGACATCACCAATTCCTTATCCTGACTTAATCCATAGATACATGAGCCACTGCCCGTCATCCCGACACCATCCAGACCCATTGAGTCCAATTTATCAATGACACTTTGAAGGGATGCGTAATGTTTCTTTACAGTTTTCTCAAAACCATTATAACGCGCATCGATAAGAGAATTATAGTCACTTGCTTCACAAGCAACACGCATCGCATCAGAAATGTTTTCATATTTCAGATCCGTATCCTCATATTTATTCAAGAAACGTTTCGTACTGACCCCAAACTTAGGCTTGATTAAAAGGTAATAAATGGGCATGTCTAACTCAATAGGCGTAATGATTTCACCAATACCTTCCACCAAAGCCGGTTCGCTGAGAATACAATACGGCGCATCCTCATCAATTTCTTTCGCAATATCAATTTTTTCTTGAATGGACAGATTTAAAGCATACATCTCATCCAACATATTGATAACGGTAGCCGCGTTACTTGAGCCACCCCCCATTCCCGATTGTGCAGGAATGTTTTTCACAATATGAACCTTGAAATTATCTTTGATCTCATAACGTGCCTTCATCAATTCAATAACGCGATACACCGTATTACGCTTATCATTGGGAAGATACGATTTATTGGTCGACATTTCCATCTTCTTTTGAGGGGTTAAATAAACCACATCAAAAAGATCAATGGGTACAATGATGTTCTTAAACTTCAACACTGCATCATCCCAATATGCATACAGAGAAAGGGTAAGTTTTGCGTAGGATTTCTTACGCATCGTAAAAGACTCCATATAATTTCAAGAATGCTTCAAACTCTAAAGCTTCTGCACGTACCCTTACATCGATCCCAATTGCTTCCAACTTTTCTTGGATATTTTCAAATTCCATAGCCTTTAAGTTATTTACCAAAGTCTTTCTTCTAAATTGGAAACAACCTTTCACAAATTCAAAAAACAGTTTCTCATCATAAGGCATCGTTTGATGTTTTGGGGTTAATTGAATAACAATGGATTCCACATTCGGTTGTGGATGAAAGGAAGCTTTAGAAACCTTCATCACCTGTTTCACACTAAAATAATATTGTATTTGAATGGATAAGGCATTGTATTCTTTTGTATTTACTTTCGCACCCAAACGGTCCCCAATTTCCTTTTGAACCATCAAAGTCATTTTATTGACGTTTAAATCCATCAATTTAAACAATAATGGTGTGGTAATGTAGTAAGGCAAGTTCGCACAAACGTCCAACGAGACACCCTTAAACGCGCTTAAATCAGCCTTTAAGAAATCTTGAAGGATGACTTCAACATTATTCAGGTCTTTCAGGCTTTCTTCCAAGATTTCCATCATATACGTATCAATCTCATATGCCACGACCTTATCGTAGTTTAAAGCCAATTGTTGGGTCAATGCACCCAATCCAGGACCAATCTCTAAAACCAAAGGTCCATGCCCACTGTGATTCGCAATGGTTCTCACAACGGAAGGATCAATGATAAAGTTTTGACCAAATTTTTTCTTGGCCTGTTGTTCATACTTTTGTAAGTAGTACATACTCACATTTTTATTCGCGATAATATCCATCCGCTACACTCCCTTTAATACTTCAATAATATCTTCTTTTGTTTTATGCATCATATTCAAATACTGAAAACAACGTTTACCATTGGTGATCGGCATATTGAACGCATCCGCAATCAGATCACGTTTCTCTTGACTGTCCTTTTGACCCGTCAATCCCAAATCCACAAACGCATACCACGACAAGGTATCACCCTTCACATCATAGGTAGCACACATGGATAAACTATGCACAATATCTTCACAACGTGCATGTTCAATCCCGACCTTTTGATTGTGACGCGATTGTTTGGTAGACAGCGATGCATGTTTACAAGTACCCACTGCTTCAATGATCTTTCTTCGAATCATCTCTCCGGGTCCATCAGGATCTGTGAACACAATAATCCCCCTTGTTTCATTCATAGCCTTTAGACGCTTTAATAAGTCCGCAGATAAATGCGTCCCCGATGTTGTTTCAATATCCGCATCGACACATGATTTAATTTTCTGGGCGTCGTGTTTTCCTTCGACGACAATAATCTCTTTAATTTTCATAGTACAATTATAGCATGAAAAAAACGACGATTTGTCGTTTTCTTACTAAACATCACAATTGAAAACTCCATTTGATTTCGTTCTTGAATTTAATTCAACAATCTCAACGTCAAACGTGCGTTTTCTACCTAAATTAACCGTTCTATCACTTTGAGATCCAATATACAAATCTGTCTTAGATCCCGTAATCGCGCCACCCCTATCAACTACGATAGCCTTAAAGGGTACACCCGGTTTGATCCCATATCCTGAGATCGAATGATTGGATACTTCAACAACGGTACAAAACGGAATAGAAGAAGATGTAGCAATAATGTAATACCCTTCATAGGTAATTCCTTCTTTCCACGTTCCATCCTTTTGTCTTACTTCGTTGTATCCAACTTGAATTCCCGCTGCAGTACCGCCTCTTTGTGTGGATTCATCATATCCACATCCATAGCAGTCATAACCATAACGGGTAACTCTTGAAGAAGTATAGTAGTTGCCAGGCACTACCGGTTGGTTATCAGCATAGATCGTTGGGGTGGTATCCACCACAACCGCTTCATCAACCAACTCAGTTCTCGATAACAGTTCACCCTTGATGTTATAAGCCACAGCGTATTTCTTTACAACATACCCTGTTTCTCCATCACTGACCTTACCACTCACAAAGCTCACGCCACGTGCATGGAAATGCTGTCCATTTTGAACTTCAACAGTTGGGGCCTCTAAAGCCACAACTTCTTCTTCAATTTCAATAATATAAGGTTTTGGTTCTATAGTTTCAATTTCAATGTTTACTTCTGGATAAACTACTTCAAGACTGTTATCAGCACTTGTAGTACAACCAGATAGTACAGCCATAATGGCCAAAGCCATAATGATTTTTCTCATGAAAAAAGCTCCTCTCAAAAAGCTACTAAAAAACGATAACACAAAGCATTTTCAAGGTCAAATTTTAGACCACCCACAAACTTATTTTAAACCAAAACTAGAGAAAAACCCACTAAACAGTGGGTTTTATAGCATATATTAAAAATATGGGATATTGTGGGATTATCCAAAAATCTCTTGAATTGACTCATTTTCAAAAATATACTTTCCCATCAAAACCCAAGGCACAAAGGTCACGACAACCTCAGATACAAAGACTGAAACCATGTTGATAACCAACGGTAAATCAAACACAGCCCACAACATAATACCAATGATGATCCCATTCAAGACCGCTGGCGCAAGATATTGAACCCATTTATTTTTAGAATAAATCATAACTTGTAAAGCCAAAAAGGTAGCGAATGTTCCCACAACCACATCAATCAAACCCGCATCACTGAAAGTATTGGCCAACAGCGTTCCGATAATAATACCGATCGCATTCTTCTTATTTACCAATACGAGAATCAATAAAAACTCTGAGATTCTAAATTGAATTGCCATGAATGAAACAGACTGTAACGCAAAGGTTACGGCTACATATACAGCTGCGACCATTGCCTGTAACGCAAGCTCTCTTGTATTAAACTTCATACGTTCACCCCTATCGATAAAAATTATACCATACATATTTGACAAAAGCCTTTATTTACAAGATAATTTCTATAATTGTAAAGAAGGTAAAGCCATGATAACACTTAAAAACGTCTCAAAAACATTTATTACCGATACCCAAACAGTCAATGCTGTGAAAGATGTCTCTTTGACCATTCAAAAGGGAGACATTTTTGGAATTATCGGATACAGTGGCGCAGGAAAAAGTACACTCGTACGTTTGATTAACTTATTAGAAAAACCAAACCAAGGACAAGTTTTCGTGAATGGGATTGAACTCACCTCCCTATCTGATAAAGCACTTCGAGAGAATCGTAAGAAAATGGGAATGATATTCCAACAGTTCAATCTATTCAATTCAAGAACCGTTTACGACAATGTCTCCTACTCACTCCCCAGAAAACATGATCCCAAAACAGTAATGGATCTACTAACATTGGTGGGTATTGAAGACAAAAAAGATGCCTACCCTTCCCAGCTATCAGGCGGACAAAAACAAAGAGTAGCAATCGCAAGGGCCTTAGCCAACGACCCCAGTGTCTTACTGTGCGATGAAGCAACCAGTGCACTGGATCCTCAAACCACTCAATCTATTCTTGAACTTTTAAAAGACCTCAACAAAAAACTGGGCATCACCATTGTGATCATCACCCACGAAATGGCTGTCATCAAAGAAATCTGTGATCATGTTGCTGTAATGGAAAATGGCATCATTGTAGAAGAAAACAGTGTTGAGAACATTTTCTCCGATCCCCAAAGTAATATCACCAAAGAATTCACATCATCCACCAACAATGTGGACAAAATTCAGGCCATCCTCAACGATAATCTAAAAACACTGGATATAAAACCCAATGAATACGTTCTTAAGATTGATTTCAAAGGAACAGACGTCGCTTACCCTTTAATATCCGACATCTCCAAACGATTTGACATCCAAGCCAGTATTATTTACGGTACCGTTGACATGATTAAAAACACACCCCTTGGATCTTTAATCGTCATATTAAAAGGAGATTTAAACATCCAAAAAGAAGCCATTCAATATTTAGAACAACACGCGAAAGTAGAGGTACTCATCCATGCTTGAACAATATCTTCCCAACCTCATCAAATATCTACCTGATTTTATAGAAGCATTGGGCGAAACTGCCCGTATGATGTTGGTGGCAGGAACGCTCTCAATATTAATTGGACTGATAATTGGTGTTCTCATCATAATCTCAAAACCAGAAGGCATTATGCCCAACGCATTTATCAACAAATTCTTTGATACCATCACCAATCTTGTATGGTCCATTCCTTTCTTTATTCTCTATATGACCATGATGCCACTTGTGACCACTTTGATGGGACAAAACGCACTACGCGTTCAGGGATCTTACTTACCCCTTATGGTAGGTACCATTCCTTTCTTTGTGAGACAAGTGGAAAACGCACTCTCAGAAGTGAATCCCGGATTGATTGAAGCGGCCCAATCCATGGGATCCTCCAATATTGAGATCATCACACGCGTCTATTTAAAAGAAGCCATTCCCTCACTTGTAAGAGGCGCATCCATTACCCTTGTAGTCTTATTCGGACTCACAACCATTGCGGGTAACTTCGGTCCAGGCGGTTTGGGAATATTCGTAAAACGATACGGATACGATCGCAACATGAAGGATATTCTTTATGTCAGTTTGGTTGTGATCATCATCATTGTTGCGATCATTCAGGGGATTGGTAGTTATATCGCAAAGAAAACAACACACTAAAAAAGACGTATTTAAGTACGTCTTTTTAGTCTATGATACGATGATAATTGTCATAAATAATCGCTTGAACTTCCGATTCAGTCAATCCCTTTAATTTCGCAATTTCTTTACCCACATATGAAACATAAGCAGGTTGATTCTTTTTACCACGATATGGTTGAGGCGCAAGATAAGGACTATCCGTTTCACTCAACAGTCTATCTTGAGGTAATTCTGTCACCAAATTACGAATATTTTCACCGTTTTTAAAGGTCACAATACCACCAACACCAATATAGTATCCCATATCCACAAAGCGCTTCGCACTTTCTACATCTTCAGTAAAACAGTGCGCAATCCCTTTTCGATTAACGGGATGCTTTTTTAGTATTTCATACACATCATCACTTGAATCACGCATATGAATCGCAATCGGTAAATTATGGGCATTGGCATACTGAATTTGTTTGGTAAACATTTCCTTTTGAAGTTCAGTATAACTGGTATCCCAATAATAATCCAAACCAATTTCACCCACAAACTTTACCTGGGGTTCATCTAAGTAAGACATCATTTTCTCAAACTCCGCCATTGTAACATCGCGAACACTTCCGGGGTGTACGCCAATGGCGAAATCAAAGAAAGAATCATCTTTCGCAAAAAGAAAAGCACGTTCAACTTCATCCAGGGTTCCCAAGATTGCACAAACCTTTTGAACATTATGTTCCAAGGCAATTTGTTTGATCGATTCAATATCATTGTCTTGATCAAAAATATGACAATGCGTATCTATCCAATAATTTTTCATCATAACCTACTTTCCCAAACAGAAGCGACTAAATATTTCATCTAGAATATCAATGTCTTCTTTTGGCATAATTACAGATGCGAGTTCACGATACGATTCATTGAGGTCCATCGTGACCAAGTCCAATTCAATACCCATTTCCAGTGCATTGACTGCGCGCTCCATCGCAAGATAAGAACCACGCACTGCCGCAATGTGTCGTTCATTGGAAAGGGTAGGCTTTTTAAGGGCACGCGTATGTTCTTTAAACATATCATTAATCGCATGCGTGAGTTGGGAAACATCCCCTTCAATTGCGCTGACACTGATGCCATCCAATGCTATATCACTGACCAAATCTTTTTTATTATATACAATAATACGTTCTTTATTTTCAGTTTGTTTTAAGAGTTCAAGATCTTCTGCATCCCTTTGTTCAGAAGCATCAAAGACAATGATCACCAAATCTGCTGCTTCAAGTGCTTGGCGGCTTTTCTCAATGCCGATTTGTTCAATCTTATCGCCCGTTTCTCTTAAACCAGCAGTATCAATAAGGTGTAGCGCTACATTGTCAAGTCGAATCCATCCCTCTACCAAGTCTCTGGTTGTTCCCGCAATATCCGTTACAATGGCTTTGTCTTCATTTAGTAAAACATTTAAGATGCTGGATTTACCCACATTGGGTTTACCCAAGATAACGGTCTTTACGCCTTCTTTCATGATGCGTCCACTTTTTGATTCATTCAAAATAACACCCAAGTCACCTAAGAAGGCATGGGCCCTGGGCAATAAACTTTTTTGTGTCAACATTTCAACATCATCATATTCTGGGTAATCGATGTTTACTTCGATGGTAGCGAGTATTTCCAACAAACGATCTAAAAAAGGTGTGATCAAATTTTTAATATTACCTTGAACACCTGATATCGCAAGCTCACGTGCGAAGTCATTCTCTGATCGTATTAAATCCATGACCGCATCTGCTTGGGATAAATCAATCCGCCCATTTAAAAAAGCACGTTGTGTATATTCACCGTTGGTTGCCATTCTGGCACCATTTGATAAACACAACTCCAAAACCTTCTTGGTAACCAGTACACCGCCATGGCAACTGATTTCAACCACATCTTCTTTTGTGTAAGTTTTAGGTGCTTTAAAAACAGAAACCAAGACTTCATCAATGATACTGCCATCGACAGGATCTTTAATATGACCATAGGTTACGGTGTGACTTTCCACTTTTTTTAAGTCTCTTGAAAATAATTTATCTGCGATTTCAATTGCATCGGTACCACTCAATCGTATAACGGAAATGGCACTTTCTGCCAAAGCAGTAATGATTGCAGCAATTGTATCGGTTAAATGCGTACTCATAAACATCATCCTTCTTTATGTATTATATGTTTTAAAAAGTGAGAACTCAACATTCTCACTTCGTTATTTTTTGAATACCTTCACTACCAGCCATAATGACCAAATCACAGATATCGATAAAGAGTCCATGTTCGACAACCCCAATCATTTGTTTCAATTCTTGGGCTAAATCTTGGGCATCACTGATTTTTGTTAGGTGTAGATCCAAGATATAGTTTCCTGAATCTGTTTTAAATTTTTGTCCATCACTCATTCTAAATTCGGGACGATACCCTTTTAATTTAAGTTCCACATAGAGTGCTTGACTGCCAAAAGGAATCACTTCCAAAGGAAGGGGAAACATACCCAATGTTTCGACTTTCTTGGAGTCATCCACAATCCAAATAACTTTTTTTGACATGTTGGCTACAATCTTTTCAAAAAGAAGTGCGCCACCGCCGCCTTTAATACCATTCAATGCGTCATCAAATTCATCGGCACCATCAATGGTCACATCGATAAATGGGATGTCATTGATATCTTTGAGTTTGATTCCCAAGCTTTTCGCTTGTTCCTCACTTTTTCCAGATGTGGGAACACCCACAATACTCAATCCTTCTTCTTTGACACGTCTACCGAGTTCTTCGATCATGTAATAAGCAGTGGATCCCGTTCCCAGGCCCACGATCATGCCTTCTTCAACATATTTTGCGGCTTCAATACCGACTTGTTGTTTTAGATTCATAATTTCCCTTCCGCTTTCAGTCTTTCCAAGACAGTGCGAACTTCATGTTTCGCATTGGCTTGTATTTCAATAATTTCTGCTTTTCTAAATTTAGCGAATTCACGTAACTCAACAGCGATCGCAGTATGATGCGAAGCGCCAATCACCAAGAAGATATCACCTTCTTGAAGTAATCCAACTTTATCCATCGCGTGTTGATAATTTGGGGCAGCATCTCCATATAAGACGGGTTTGCCTTCCAATGTATGGGCAATGGATACTTCGTTTTCATTGGGCATGGTACCATGAAGTGCCAAGACCCTTGAACCGGCTTTTTCATGTAAACCATCAATGTTCATGGTAATGATGGGCACATTGTATTCGTTTAATGCATGATGTGCATCGTTGGGTTGGGCGATATTTATCACCTGCAACAACTGATGTATTGTTTTATTGTATGAATCGGGATTTGATTTGGCATAACTTCTGTATAAGCGATCTCTAACTTCTGGCTGTTCCATAAAGGTGCTAATGCCTGAATCGCGACTGATCCCTGCACCTGTAAATGCTAAAATCATAAGTCCTTACTCCTCTATTAGATCCAATGCGTCCAATATACGATTTAAATCATCATCATCCTCAAACGAAATCACAATACGTTTGTCATCAATGGTGGTACGCGTTTGAAGTTTGCCTTCAAACAGACGTTCCGCATAGGCGTATTCTTTACGTTTAATTCTGGATTGTTTGGATTTTTTAGGTTCGTCTTTTTCTTTAACGAGTTTTTCAGCTTCACGCACACTCAACTTATTTTCATAAATCTCCTGCGCATATTTCTCAATGAGTTTCGGATTATCAAGGGTAACCAAAGGACGGACATGTCCCATCGTTAACTTTTCTTCTAAAACCATCATTTGAACAGATTCCGGTAATTTTAAGAGTCTTAAAATATTGGTGATGTGGCTTCTGGATTTGTTGACACGTTTGGCGACTTGTTCCTGGGTTAACTTTAAGTTTTCAATCAAGGATTGATAACCTTTGGCCTCTTCTAGGACATTTAAGTCTTCACGTTGTACGTTCTCAATGATGGCAATTTCCATCATTTGTTCATCATCAAAACCGACGATTATCGCATCAATCTCATCAAGATTTGCCAAGCGTGTAGCACGCAGTCTTCTCTCACCCGCTACCAGTTCATACCCTTTGGTGCTTTCTCTAACCAAGACAGGTGTAAACAAACCATGTTGTTGGATAGAATTTGAAAGTTCCTGTAGCTTTTCCTCATCAAATACACGACGCGGTTGATACGGGTTTGCACGGATATCATCCACAGATAAGCGCGTTTTTACACCCCCAAAAGCTTCATGAGATCCGGATTGAATTTCCTCTAATACATCACTGACATCTTCACCAAATATGGCACCGAGTCCTTTTCCTAAACGATTACGATCTGTCATTTGACTTCACCTCTTTTTGATTTCTCTTTAATACTTCCTTGGAAAGTGCCGCATATGCTTTTGCGCCTTCCGACTTGATATCATATTCAAAGATGGATTGTCCTCTTGAAGGGGCTTCAGACAACTTAACGTTTCTGGGGATATTACTCTTATAAACACGTTCCTTGAAATAACGACGTACTTCCTGTTGCACTTCAATACTCAATCTGGTTCTCAAATCCAACATGGTCAATAACACACCTTCAATTTTAAGGTCAGGGTTAAAGAGTTTTTGAACCAAACGAATGGTTGAAAGTAATTGTGTTAATCCTTCCAGTGCATAATATTCACTTTGTACGGGAATAATAACGGAATCTGCTGCCGTCAATGCATTGGTATTTAACAGACCCAAGGAAGGCGGACAATCAATAATGATGAAGTCATAATCATCCTTTACTTTTATTAACTTGTTCTTCAAAAGTCTTTCTCTTCCAACTTTAAACTCAACCATTTCTAAATCTGCCCCGGCTAAATCAATGGTTGCGGGAATCAAATCCATCGGTGGGGTTTGGAGGTCTATTTTAATATCCTTAATCTCATAATCATCCAAGAGTAAATTATAAGAGCTCAGTAACAATTCAGAATTATTCGCGCCCAGCCCTTGGGTTGTATTTCCTTGGGGATCAAGGTCAATCAATAAAACACGTTGGCCCAAGTAAGCAAGACCAGATGATAAATTGATACTGGTTGTTGTTTTACCAACGCCCCCTTTTTGATTTGCGATTGCGATTATTTTGCCCATACGTCACTTCCTTTATCTATTTTGGAAAACGAATCGTAATCACCACGTCATTTTCCGTTTCTTCAATATTTTGTTCAACTTTAATTCCAGTTTTTTCAACCATTAAGACGGATTCCTTAATGGTATTGATTCCAATTCTAATACTCTTTGAGTAACCCTTAGGTAAAATTTTAATTTTTCTTTTCGGTTTTTGAACCAAACGTTCAGTCTGACTGACCGTTAATTTTTGATCCAATATTTTATTTAAGATGCCATCCATTTCATCGGGCTCAACCCCCAACAATGCACGGGCATGACGCTCGGTAATCTTACCGTTGGCTAACGTTGATAAAACAGTTACTGGAAGCTCCAACAAACGAATTTTATTCGCAATAAAAGACTGCGACTTCCCGATACTTTGAGCCAAGTTCTTTTGTGTCATACCTGCTGCCTTAAGAATTTGGCGATAGGCATTGGCTTCTTCAACTGCATTCAAATCTTCTCTTTGAATATTTTCAATTAACGCAAGAGAAGCACTTGCTTCATCGCTTGCCTTAGTCACAATACACGGGACATCTACATATCCAATCATCGACATGGCACGATATCTACGTTCACCCGCAATGATTTCATAAGATTCCGGAGAAATTTCTCTCACAACAATGGGTTGTATTAACCCGTTTTCTCTGATTGATTGTGCAAGATCCATCAACTTAGATTCATCAAACTCTGTTCTGGGTTGATATGGGTTTACACTAATTTTTTCAATCGATATATATCTATGTTCAGACATTTTTCCTCCCTGATAACGGTGTCTTCTTTATTCTACCATAATTCCGTGGATATTTGAGGGGCGTTGGGGTAGTTTTTCGGATTAAAATATTCATACGCTCACCCATGATTTCGTCATTCAGGTTTTCCACTGTTTCAATCTCTGCACCCAACTTTTTAAGTGCTTTTTTAGATATCTCTAATTCCTCATGACCTTTCGCACCCTTCATCGCGATAAACAAACCGTTTATTTTTACAAAAGGCACACAAAGCTCACTTAAAATGTCCAAATATGCGACCGCTCTTGCGGTTACGACATCAAAAGATTCACGCAAATCAATCACCGCATCTTCGGCGCGTTCATTCAAGACTGTCACATTCTTTAAATCCAATAGTGCAATCACTTCATTCAAAAAATTACAGCGTTTTAAAGTGGGTTCAATGAGTGTTACCTTTATATCCGGTCTTGCGATCGCAATGACCATACCTGGAAAACCAGCACCACTACCCACATCACAAAAAGATATGTTTTTATCTAAATATTTCTCAATTAAAAGAGAATCATAAAAATGTTTCAGATAAATGCCCTCATCATCCACAATGGCTGTTAAGTTTAAGACTTGATTGACTGTTTGAATGTGTTGTTTATACAGTTCTAACTGCTCAAAATTAACGTCAATATTGAGCGTTTTGATTTTATCGATCCCTACCATTAATATTCAAAGTCCAATCCAACTTGTTTCAAAGCTTCATTCGCAACGCGCACTACATTCAGACTGTGATTTAAATACGTGTCACGTAAAATATAATCTCTTCGATCTACCATATCTTTAAATACTTCAACTTGGTAAGTCAGTCTTGGTTTATCGTGTTCCACAATTTCTTTACGTGTTTCAGTCGTCGTAAAAAGCACGGATTCTAGACTGTTGGATCCATTGGGTATCACAATATGACCCGTTTCCCCTTGAATTTGAGCAATATTATATGAAGCACTGTCTTTTGCACCGACAAGACTGGCTTTGAAATTACCGTAATCCAAAATTAGAATACCAGATGTATCAATACCGTTTTCGTGTAGGTTCGCAATGTATTCAATTTTCTGCGGCATACCAAAAAGATACACTGTAAAGTGTATGTTGTAGATGTTGATATCTGCCAAAGCACCCCCTGACATTTCAGGGTTGAAAACATTGGGGGTTTCCCCTCTTAAAAGCGCATCATATCGGCTTGAATACTGGCTGTAATTACATTGTATCAATCGAATTTTACCCAGTTCCTGAAGTCTTTTCTCAATATATTTCATATGGGGCATGTGGATGTTACAAATCGCTTCAAAAAGAAACAATGACTTGTCTTTTGAGAGTTGAATTAATGCTTCCGCTTTCCTTACATTACCCACAAAAGGTTTTTCAACAATCACATGTTTATCAGCATGGAGTGCCTTTAAAGCGTGTTCATAGTGTAAAGCGTTGGGTGAGGCTACATAAATGGTGTCCAAATCATCATCCGCAAGCATTTGATCCAAATCCGTATACACACGTTCAATTCTGTTAGCGAGCGCAAATTTATCTCCAGTCTCTTGTTTCCTCGAATAAACCGCTTTAAAATCTACACCTTCAACCAGCCTTGCACTTGATACAAACGCAGATACAATACTCCCTGTTCCAATGACACCTATTTTCATGTTTATGCCTCCTTAGTTTTTAATACCATCGCTAAGATTGAAATATCCGAAGGATAAACACCCGAGATACGTGAGGCCTGTCCAATGGTACTGGGTCGTACCTCTGACAGTTTTTGTTTTCCTTCAAGTGAAAGATTCAAAATGTTCTCATAATCGATATCGATGGGTAATTTAATTTTGTCCATGGATTGCAGTTTCTCTGCATCCTTTATTGCCTTTTGAATATAACCTTCATATTTGATTTCTACCTCTGTTTGGTAGATTAAATTAGAATCCAAGTTTAAATCTAAGAGTTCAATCATCGCTTCAAGTGTAATCCCAGGTCTTTTAATCGCATCATAAATTGTTAAATCATGAGCGTCAAAAGGAGAATTCTTTGATTCAAAGAATGCTTTGGTCTTTTCATCATGCGGAACCTTAATATTTTGAATGGTTTCAATGAAAGTATCAATCTTATTAATATCTGTCTCTATTATCTCATAATCTGCATCAGAAATTAAGTCCAAATCATATGCATAATGCGACAATCTACGATATACATTATCATGGCGCAATAACAAACGATATTCAGCCCTTGAAGTCAACAAACGATAGGGCTCTTTCGTACCCTTTGTGACCAAGTCATCAATCATAACACCGATGTATGCTTCCTGTCTTCCCAATACAAAAGGCTCTTTATTCATGGCCTTTAAGGATGCGTTAATCCCTGCCATCACACCTTGACCGGCCGCTTCTTCATAACCGGAAGTACCATTGATTTGTCCAGCAGTAAAGAGGTTCTTAATCTTAATCACTTCTAAGCTTGGATACAATTGAATGGGATCAAGGGCATCATACTCTATCGCATAACCGTAGCGTTGCACCACACAATCTTCCAATCCCGGAATCGTTCTTAAAATTCTGTCTTGAACATCTTCAGGTAAAGAAGAAGACAATCCTTGAACATAGGTTGTATCCAAAGAAGCACTTTCTGGCTCCAAGAAAATTTGGTGTCTATCTTTATCAGAAAACCTTACAATTTTATCTTCAATCGATGGACAGTAACGGGCACCAACCCCTTCTACTTCTCCTGAATACATACTGGATAAGTGTAGGTTTTCCATAATAATGCCATGCGTATTCGCATTGGTATGCGTTAAATAACATGCATATTGGTCCTTAATGATTTCTTTTCTATCCGTTCTGTTACTGAATAAATAAGGGTTATCATCCCCTGGTTGAATTTCTGTCTTACTGAAATCAATAGAATCCGTAAAAACACGGGCAGGTGTTCCCGTTTTTAGACGCATCGTTTTTAAACCATATTTTCTGAGTGATTCAGATAAGGTATTGGTTGTGGGATCCCCATCAGGTCCAGAATGTTCCACTTTATCTGAAACCATAATTTTAGAACTCATATAAGTACCTGAAGTAATGACTGTTGTCTTCGCAAAAATTGCTTCATCATCCACAGTACGGATACCAACACAAATACCATCTTCTACAATTATTTCTTTAACCATTTTTTGAACAATTTCGACACCGGGTTCACTTAAAACCGCATCGCGCATTGCTTTTGAATATTCAATTTTATCAGATTGCACACGTAAACTACGCACCCCAGGTCCTTTAGATGAGTTTAACATTCTAAATTGAAGCGCGGTTTCATCCGCAATCTTACCCATGACACCACCCAAAGCTTCAATCTCTCTAACGACAATCCCTTTTGCAGGGCCACCGATTGAAGGGTTACATGGCATCGTAGCGATACGATCTATATTCATGGTGAAAAGAGCAGTCTTCTGCTGCATTCTTGCGGCTGCTAAAGCTGCCTCAACTCCTGCGTGTCCTCCACCAACAATAATAACATCATACATAGCTATCGCCTCCGTTAGCATTCTATCATATTTTAGGTCATTTCTCTTTAAGAAAGCATAAAATAGTTGACATATATTTTAGCTATGTGGTACTGTATGAGTGTAGATAGTACAGTGAGGGTGATAATATGATACGAATCAACAGTCGCAGCACACTTCCCATCTTCGAACAAATCGTTCTTGAGATCGGTCGTTTGATTGCTTATGAGATTTTAGAACCCAACGATCAACTGCCTTCCGTTAGAAGTCTTGCGAAAGACTTGGGAATTAATCCCAATACGGTTATGAAGGCATATGATGCGTGTGAAAAACAAAATCTCGTATATTCTAAACCGGGACTGGGTTTCTTCGTTAAAGAAGACACCGAAGGACTGAGCGATCTTCTTGGTCAAGGATACCAAGAGCTATATAAAGTAATAGATACAATGCTATTACTGGGGGAGTCAGTTGATAACATTCAACTTAAAATAAAGGAGGCTTACAAATGATTTCATTCAAAAACGTCATAAAGAAATATGATGAGAAGCTTGTTTTAGATACCATTAATTGGGATTTAAAATCCGGTCGTTGCTATGGCTTGGTAGGACCCAACGGTTCAGGTAAATCCACGATCTTACGTTTAATATCAGGCGTCATTGAGTCAGAAAGTGGTACAGTCACAGTGGATGACCAAAGTATTTTTGACAATCCACAAATCAAGAATCGCATATTCTTCTTAGCGGATGATCCATACTTCTTCCCACAATCAACGATGGATGACATGAAAAACTTTTATAAGCGATTTTATCCCAAATTCGACGACAACCTCTATGAATCATTGATTGAAGAATTTAAACTGGATCCCAAAGTTAGAATTAATTCATTCTCTAAAGGAATGAAACGTCAAGTGATGATCATCCTTGCATTCGCATGCAAGCCTGATATCTTACTGCTAGACGAAGCTTTCGATGGACTTGACCCCAGAATGCGTTTTAAACTCAGACAGTTTATTTCCCAGGAAATATCAGAAAGTGATATTTTGGTTATCATCTCCTCTCATAACTTAAGAGAGCTTGAAGATATTTGTGACCACATCGCTTTAATCAACAACAAGAAATTACAAATGGATGCGACAACTTATGAAGTTCAAGATCTCTACCATAAATATCAAATGGTATTCAAAGAACCTTTCGATATTGAACACATTAAGGCACTCAATCCAACCTACGTCTCAGGCACAGACCGCATCTTTACAGTCGTCTTTAAGGGTGACAACAACGAGGCCCAACAAGCTCTCGAAGCACTCAACCCACTGATTCTTGAAGAAGGTGACGTCTCCTTAGAAGAAGTATTTATGTATGAAACGGAGGAATCTGAACATGCTTAAAAATTTAATCAATCGCTCATTTCTGAGCTACAACCTAAAAAGAAACTCTGTATTCCTATTACTCTTTGGATTACTATTCTTTACAACATTTCCATTACCCATCTTGATTATGAAACTCAATGACCCTACAAATAAGAACCCCTTTGTACAATATGTGTTTCGATATCCATCCTATGGCTATATCTTAGCGATGGTCTCAATGGGTCTTGTCTTAAGTGTCCTGGTTATGTT
>DEQB01000017.1:0-5233 GCA_002359085.1 Erysipelothrix sp. UBA3377 | reverse complement strand
GGTAACATTTTAATTTTATTACCGTTTACCATTAACTACTTCTTGGGACATGCGATGCTCTATGGATTCTATAACGTTACTTTTGGTAGAATGTTTGAGATATACTTAATCATTTCAATATTCTTTGTGATCATTCAATCCATTCCTACTTTCGTTATTATGAATACAGGAACACTCATTGACAGCATGATTCATACGGGACTCTTTATCTTGATTCCATTCTTTATTTACTTTGTGATCGCAATGTTCACCAGTGATTTCTTATTTGGTCTTGATCAAGTTTCTCCCAAAATGCTTAAAGGTATGACCCCATTCTATGCGGTATACCATGCAGTTAATTTGGAAACATTCCCAACCCAACTCGTTATTTATTGGGGTGTGATTTACCTGTTAATTATTTCAGCACAAGTCACTCTATATAAGAATCGTAAATCTGAGCGATCAGAAGAGCCTTTCACCAATAGATTCTACTTCCCAATTGTTGGTTCCATATTTACTGGAATCTTCTTCATCATCATCAATGTCGTATATCGCGCATTTGATTTCGAGTATGCGGGTTTGTCAGGAAGAGACTTCTTTACCATCGAATCATTCCTATTGGCTTTAATCCTAAGTTTTGTAGCTTACGCTATATTAAGCCTGTTTAAAAATAGATCTACCAAAGGATTCTTAAAGATTGTACGAAACTTTGTGGCAATCACAGTAGTTGCTTCATTATTTTCGTACTCAATCATTCAAACACAGGCTTTTGGTACAGTTTGGAATTTACCCAAATCAAAAAATATCGATTACATCATTATCGATGATTACCAATTAAGCTCAATCGATCCGATTTTATCAACCAATGAATTTTCATATCAATACAACAGTGTTAAAATTATTGATGATACTTTGATCAGTGAGTTTGTGAAAGTTCATAATTCCATTAACCAAAAGGTTAAAAAAGAGAAGAACTTCCTTAAGAATGGTGACTTTTCAGGATTTAATTCTGATTTATATCCCGATAGAATGAACAAAGAACTTTCTAATTTATCCTTCACCTATGTTTTAGAAAACAATCGTGAAATGAATTACAGTCTCAACGTTCCCATTAGTTTATTGATGGATTTTACAGTATTACTAAAAAGTCCACAGTATCAAAAAATGATCAACCCCATCTTAGACAGTTCGATTCCAATGAACCGCCTTACCATCAGTAATGATGTGATGGATTCAAACGTACAAGTACCCAACAATTCACATGAGGCAGTGCGTTCTAAGTTTATCGAAAATTATCTCAAAGATATTGAAGCGATCCGTCAAGAATCAATGGTTCACGAACCTGCACAACTTAAGTACATTGTGGATTACGAATTTACAATCCAATTCAAAACAGATTACGAAGTCGTTAGAATTGATGGCTATGCCTATGATACAACCAAGGAAATGTCTTCCGGATCGAAAGTATTTATTGATGACCGT
Source organism: Erysipelothrix sp. UBA3377 (assembly GCA_002359085.1). Classification (GTDB taxonomy): domain Bacteria; phylum Bacillota_I; class Bacilli_A; order Erysipelotrichales; family Erysipelotrichaceae; genus Erysipelothrix. Next base: position 3,772 of record DEQB01000017.1, on the reverse strand, counting down.
TTTGTGAATACCGTCAATTATCTCGATTCAATCTATGTAAACCCCATTAAAAATGACTCTCATAATTATGTAATTGAAGAAGTTAATAATTCACATGTCAGTAACTTTGGTCAAATCTTCAATGCTGGTGGTTACTACAATGAAGGTAAGTATGACTACGAATATGAAGGACTTGAGAGTTTAACTGAAGCAGAACTTGATGCACTAAGAGAAAACCTCTTAGGTTCACATGTTAACTCAGATGGTAGACGTTACAATTATTTAATCATCAATGGAAACACCAGATTGCCCATTAAATAGTTTACTTAAAATCCCTTCGGGGATTTTTTTGATTATTTCATTTGTAAATCAAAATCAAGTCACAGTATAATAGGTGTATAGGAGGATTTTATTATGGAAAATCTAAAAGGATTATCAAAAGATTTATTGGATAAGGCAAAGGACAAATCCGATGACCTGATTGAAGATGGTAAGGAAGTTTTGGATAGAGTAAAAGACAAAGCTGAAGACCTGTGGGAAGATGGTAAAGATAAGGCTGAAGATCTGATCGATGAGGGTAAAAGCGCTGCTGAAAAACTCAAAGACAAAGCCAAAGGTCTTATTGAAAAATAATTTAAGTTTCCCCTTCATTGAAACTGTGTTTAACGACACAGTTTTTTTTGCGCAAAAAAAGAGTACTCATATTGAATACTCTTAACTTAATTTTGTACCACTCTTTACGTTTGGAGCACTGATTAAGTCCATTGTGTTTTCATCTTTAGCAGCAATAATCATACCGTTAGATTCAACACCTCTTAATTTAGCTGGCTTTAAGTTCACTGCTACCACAACGCTTCTGTTTAGCAGTTGTGCTTCTGAGAAATTACCCACCAAGCCACTCACAATCTGGACTTGTTTTCCACCAATATCAACTTGAAGTACATAGAGCCTGTCAGCATTAGGATGTTTTGCGACTTCCTTAATGATGCCCGTTCTCATATCCACTTTCGAAAATTCTTCAAACGTAATCAAGTCTTCTTCTTTAACCAAAGGTTCTTCCTTTTTATTAAAGGCTTCCATGGTTTCTTCCATATCCAGTCTCTTAAACAGGATCTCTGCTTTTTCTACAATCTTATGATTCAGTTCTAACAGTCCGAATGTTTTTGAATCTTCAAATGAACGGTGGTTGGTGTTCAATTGATCCAAAATTTTCTGAGCTGTCTTGGGAACAAATGAGTCCAAAAGAATTGCGCCCAAACGGATACTTTCAAGCAAGTTATAAAGCACTGTTTGAAGTCTGTCCTGTTTAGATTCATCTTTCGCTAGGTTCCAAGGTTCCGTTTCATCGATATATTTATTACTGCGTCTAAATACCGCAAGAATATGATTGATCGCTTCTTGAACATGCAAGCCTTCCATGGATTTGGATACCTTTTCATTCAATGTTGAAGCCATTTCTATCAATTCATCATCAATGGCTTCATGGGTTGTGTTGTTTGAGATCACACCGTCAAAGTATTTGTTGGTCATCGCAATGGTACGACTGATTAAGTTTCCTGTAATGTTCGCAAGATCTGTATTGTATCGTTCAATCAATAGTTCATGGGTAATGTGGCCATCTCTTTCAAAAGGCATTTCATGTAACATGAGGTAACGTACCGCATCAGTACCCAATACATCCGTCAGTTCATCGGTATAAACCACATTTCCTTTGGATTTACTCATCTTACCTTCCCCAATTAATAGCCACGGGTGACCAAAGATTTGTTTCGGTAGGGGTAGATCCAGAGCCATCAATAGGATGGGCCAGTAAATGGTATGGAATCTTAAAATATCTTTACCAATAATATGAACATTTGCGGGCCAGTATTGTTCAAACAATGGGCCATGATCACCATCCACATCATATCCAAGTCCAGTTATATAGTTCGCCAATGCATCAATCCAAACATACACAATATGATTATGATCGAATTCAACAGGTATTCCCCAATCAAAGCTCGTTCTAGAAACCGCTAAGTCATGCAAGGGTTCCTTTAAAAAGTTTTGAATCATTTCGTTTTTACGAGATTCAGGTTGAATGAATTCTGGATTGTCTTCAATATGCTTAACCAAACGATCTTGGTAGTCTGATAATTTAAAGAAATAAGATTCCTCTTCTTGTTGAATTAAACTTGCGCCACAAACTGGACAAATGCCATCTTCGTTTAACTGACTTTCCGTATAATACGCTTCACAAGACTGGCAGTATAATCCAGAATAAGTCCCTTTATACAAGTCCCCTTGTTCATAAAGTTTCTTAAATATTTTTTGAGTTTGTTTTACATGATATGCATCGGTAGTGCGAATAAAGTTATCATAACTGATATCCATTTCGTCAAAGATATTACGGATAATACCCGCAATTTCATCCACATGTTCTTTGGGTGTTCTGTTGGCGTTTTTCGCGTATTCTTCTATCTTTTGTCCATGCTCATCAGTTCCTGTTTGAAAATAAACTTGATAGCCTTGCGCTCTTTTAAAACGCGCTATGCTATCACTTAATACGATTTCATAAACATTTCCTATATGTGGCTTGGCTGAGGTATAGGCAATCGCAGTCGTAATATAATAGTTTTTTATAGGTTTCATCGTTTCAGCCTCCTTATATGCCTGTATATTATACCCTATAATTGTTCATTAATACAGTACTAGATTATAGGGGTTCTATATTAAAAGAGTACCAATTTGGTACTCCTTAAGTATCTATTAACCTCTAATCTCATCAACTTTTTGGATTAGATACGTTTGTAACTCCATCGCAACGTCTTTATTCATTGCAGGAACACCTTCTAAAGGATACTCCATATCAATGACTTCGTACTTGTTGATACCCATTGTGTGGTATGGCAACAATTCAATGCGATCGATATTTTTTAAAGGCGCAATATATTGAGCCAGTTGATCCATGTATTCATAAGAATCATGAATACCTGGGACAATCACAATACGAATCCAAATATCTACATCCATTCTTTGAGCAGTTTGTAAGAATGTTTCGGTAACTTTCATGGGTACACCCGTCATATCACGGTATTTGTCTTCTTCTAATCCTTTGATGTCATAGAGGACCACATCCGTAACACTGAGAATGTCTTCAAATGTATCAGCCCTTCCAAATCCAGAAGTATCCAATACTGTTCCGATGCCTTCTTCTTTACATGCCTTCATGGCTTGATATAAAAATTCGGGTTGGTTTAAAGGTTCACCGCCACAAAATGTGACGCCCCCTGTATCCCCATAATAGGGTTTAAATCTTTTGAGTTTATCCACAAGCTCTTGCACCGTAGTTTGATCTTCGGGTGCATGCCCCCACATGTCTGGATTATGACAGAACTTACAGCGCAGTGGACATCCGGATAAAAACGCAATGGTTCTTATTCCTGGACCGTCCACCATGCCCATTGTTTCATATTTTCTGACATAACCGACTTGTTCTCGATTAGATAGCGTCATGGAATGTTCTATTAATAACTTCTAATTGTTGTTCTTCGGATAAACGGATAAAGTTTACGGCATATCCTGAAACACGAATGGTTAATTGTGGATAGTTTTCTGGATGCAACATGGCATCTTGTAGTTTTTCACGGTTTAAAACGTTTACGTTTAAGTGGTGTGCAGATTGTCTAAAGTATCCATCCATTACACCCACTAAGTTTGTGATACGTTCATTGTCGCTTTTACCCAAGACTTGAGGTACAATACTGAAAGTATTTGAAATACCATCTTCACACACATCGCAGTAAGGAATTTT
>DEQB01000018.1:25549-31462 GCA_002359085.1 Erysipelothrix sp. UBA3377 | reverse complement strand
TATTTTGTATTGAGATCATGTGGTAAATAACGTTGATTATTTGGTATAGTAGTCATGGTGATGTTTCCTTTCTGATTTTGTCTTCAAACTAATCATAATTGGAAGCATCACTTTTTACTAGTCATGGTCTCACATCAATTGTAACTCTACATAAAAATTAACTTTCATAATACATACGTTATTGACTTAATTTTTGTAATATACTACTATGTATCTATCGGATTGTTACTTTAATTAGGCAAGACCTACAACTTAAACACTATTGTTTTTGTTGCAGGTCTTTTATTTTTGTTAAGGTACGCATCGCTAAATTAAGACTGTATAAGAGAAAGGAAGGGGTTTTTCAAGTCCAGCGAACCGAATATAAAGAAGAGAGAAAGGGCATACAATGAAGAAATTATTTACTTTATTGTTGACGTTGGTTTTGGCATTTAATATTGTCCAACCATCCGTGGTTGCGGCAGATACAACGTCAACTGAAACCTATAAGCTCTATCCTCATCCCCAAAATATGGTGTATGAGAATGGTTCTTATATTATTGGAAAAAAGGTCAATGTTATTTATGACAAGACCATTGATAACGATACTAAAAATAGATTTTTAGAGGTTGTGGCTCATAAAGATATGGTTGTTAGTGTGGACACCGTATCCAAAGTGAACCATCTAAATGTTTATGTGGGTACTTATGGAAGCGACGATGTTGCGAGTCAGTACATTATTGAAAACTATGATGTCGATGTATCTTTGTTTGAGAAAACAGATGCATATTTTTTGAGCAGTCAGGATCATGAAATTGTCATCTTGGGTAAAGATACCGATGCGAGTTTCTATGGTTTAACGACGCTATATCACATCTTTGATCAAATGGAGAGTTTAACCATCCCAAACTTCACAATTGAAGACTATGCGGATATTACCAGTCGTGGTTTTATTGAAGGTTACTATGGAAACCCATGGTCAACTGAAGATAGAATTGATTTGATGACGTGGGGTGGATACTATAAGTTGAACTCTTATTTCTATGCACCCAAAGACGATCCAAAGCATAATTCCAAGTGGAAAGAGCTTTATACTCAAGAAGAAATCGATACTTTAATCAAGCCATTGGCGGATGCTGGTAATGCGTCTAAGACACGATTTGTGTATGCGTTACATCCTTACATGTACAATGCGATTCGTTATGATAATGAAACAAACTATCAAAAAGATATGGACATCATGAAAGCCAAGTTTGCACAAGTAATCGAAGCGGGTGTGCGTCAGATATCTATTTTAGCGGATGATGCGCGTAATGCGGGAGCACAAAACTATATTCGTACTTTAGAGGATATGACAGTATGGCTTAAAGAAATGCAAGTCACTTATCCTGATTTAAAGTTGGAGCTACCTTTTGTAACGGAAGAGTACATGCACTGGGGTGAATCCTACTATGCAGACTTCCCAGAAAACATTCAAGTTGTGATGACAGGGGGTCGTATTTGGGGTGAAGTAAGTCAACATTTCACCGATACATTCACTGACAATGTGGGTCGTGGTCCTTACTTATGGATTAACTGGCCCGTAACAGATAACTCAAAACAACACTTAATCATGGGTGGGTATAAAGATTTCTTACATCCCAATGTGAATCCTGAGAATATTGAAGGGATTGTCCTAAATCCAATGCAACAATCTGAACCCAGTAAGGTTGCGATTTTTGGTAATGCTGCGTATTCATGGAATATTTGGGATACAGATGCCCAAGCGGATCAAGCATGGATTGACAGCTTCTCATTTATTGACAGTAACAGTGGGTATGAAACAGAAGCCAGTCAAGCACTCAGAGAACTATCAAAACACATGATTAACCAAAACATGGACAGTCGTGTTCGTGTCTTAGAAGAGTCAGTTGAATTAAAGGGTGTTTTAAACGAACTTAAAGATAAGTTAATTAAAGACACAATCTCATTAAGTGACATGCCTTTGATTGATGCGATTATAGAAGAATTTGAAATTTTACAAAATGCGACTGAAACGTACAGAACGGCTGCTGAAAACACACGTTTGCGTGACCAAATGATATATTGGTTAAACAGTTGGACGGACACCAACAATGCCGCAATCTCCTATTTGAAGGGTATTAAAGCCAGTTTATTGGGTGATATTTCTGCCGTTATTTCATACAATGCGGATGCGACAACTCACTTCAACAATTCAAAAACATATGGATATTCTTATGTGAATGATATTGAATTTGCGGAAGTTGGGGTTCAACATATTGTGCCCTTGATTCGCACAATGGGAACTTACTTATCCAGTATTGCGCAATTGGGTATGAATCCTGACATGTTATTGGAACGCTTTATTACCAATAGAACAGACTCCAGTAACGGTGATATTTCAACTGTTTTTGATGGTGATGATGCAACGGGTTTGAGCTATCGTAATCCTGTATGGATTATGGAAGGTGAATACGTGGGTGTACTTTACAATAAAGTCATCGATGTTAATGATATCCGATTCTTAATGGGAAGATTTAAAAACTTCTTTGAGAACTCAAAACTAGAATACACCTTAGATGGTGAAACCTGGCAAGAAATTCCTTTGGTGGGCATGGATAATGCCTTTGTGGGTGTGTATGCTGAATTCTTAGATATTAACGTATCAGAGGAAAACCTGCCGGAAGATTTTAAAGCCATGGGAATTCGTTTGATTGCGACAGCAGACAATAAAAATGATGCATATCTTAATATTTCTGAGATTGCGATCAACAAGACAGTTACAGAAACGCCTGGTGGTGTTTTAGCTTATAGTGTTGAATCAGACCAAATGTCAATCAAAGGGGGTTCACTTGCGTCCTTGTTTGATGGTAGTCCAACTACTGAAGTATGGTTTGCGAAGGACCCTTATGAAGATCCAAATAGAGATGCAGTGCCTGCTGGCGCGAGTTTAACCTTGACGTTAAATACGCCTGGTAGTGTTGGGGTTGTTGAATTTCAACAAGGTAACAGTGCATCCAATGATGTTTATAAGAATGCTACCTTACAGTATCAAGAAGTAAACAGTGATATCTGGCAAGATGTCGGAACCATTGATGGTACTTTGAAACAAACCTTTGATTTGAAAGGTGCTCAAAACGTAGCGAAAATCCGTATTTACAACAATGAAATGACAACGGGTTGGTTACGCTTGGGAGAGATTACAATCTACGAGTCTCAAAAGACAAGTCTAAAGTACGGTGTCATTAAGTCTGACGGTTGGGATATATACCAAGGCCCTGAATCAAACTTACACGATGGGGATGACAATACAATGGTGTGGTATATTCCTGGAAATGGTGCCCATGTGGGTACTTATGTGGGTTATGATTTTGGTAAGAAAATTAATCTTCAAAGTGCACACTTGGTTATGGGACATTCAGGTGGAGATAAGTTCACGGAATATACAGTTGAAACCTCAATAGATGGTACTACATGGACTGCAGTTTCTGGTTATGAACATTTTTATGGATATGAGAGTGGTAAAGATACATTGGATATCAATCTCGGTGGTACACAAGCACAATACATTCGTGTTCGTAACTTGAAGGCTACTGGAAACTGGATTAAAATTTCTGAATTCAGTGTTGAGGAAGTCCAAACTTCTACAGATCAAAGCTATATCTATACGAATAAAGACAGTGTTGATGTATCTAATATTGTATTCGATGGTAGTGTTTCAATTGTGGGTTCTGCAATTACATTGAATCCTGGTGAGTATATTGGGATAGTGATGGATCATGCGTATCAAGTTGAAGCGATTGATAATCCAAGTGGATTGGATGTCGAAGTAGCCATTCATCCGCTTGTTTGGAGTGCTTATACGGGTGCATCTAAGGATGCGAAATATGTGCGCGTATTCAATGCAAGTGATGAAGCTAAAGTCGTTAATATGGATGGGTTTAAGGTTTCATATAAAAATATTACGAAACAATCCGCATCCAGTGATTTTGATCTTTCAAGTCCCAACGATGATATTCGTGTGGGTGATAATCTATCTTACTTATTTGATGGTGATTTAACCACCGGTGCAATGATTACTGGGGGTCAAGAAGTGGGTAAAACAGCAGTGATTGATTTGGGTCAAATTATAGACCTTACATCATTGCGTTACTATGTAAAAGAAGCAACCCTTGATTATCCGCGTGCTGTTTCCTTCAGTGTTGCGGAATCAAAAGAGGGTCCATGGACTGAAATTATTCATGTTGGACCCAAAGGTTCAAATGTCTTGAATGAAAAGAATGATACAACGGCTAAAGATTATGGTCAATATTTGACGCATGATTCAAACAATCCTGGTAATGTCTATGCAGAAGCAACAGACTTAAATCAAAAGGTGCGTTATATTAAATTAACCCCAACTCAAAGTTACTCACATCGTTGGATTGAAGTGGGTGAGTTGGTGTTGAATGGCGGTGTCTATATTACTCAAGATGCAACCAAAGATATCGTATCGGATGTATCAGAAATGCCAGGTATGATTCCTTCCAATGCAATTGATGGTGATTATGCTACATCATACAAGCCTTCTGAAGCCAATGCTTCATTCTCACTACAAGTGAGTGAAATGAATATGCGTAAAGTGCGTATTATTCAGGGTGGTGCCTTGTCAAATGCGCGTGTTACGGTTGATGTGATTGATCATATGCGTTCAATTGGAACCCAAACTTTAACCTTGGGAACTTTAAGTCAAGTTGTGAATGAATTTGCGTTGGATGCACGTTATGAAATTGTGAAACTTCATGTAGCGTGGGAAGATATCATTCCTGAAATTGTGGAAATCAAAATGGATGAAACCGTAAAAACAAATGTAAGTACCCTTGAATTAGAAGCGTTACTTAACAATCAAGAACAAACTGGATCATGGACCCTTGATACAAAAGCAGTCTATGAGAACAGTATTGTTTCTGGACAAGCGATCTTGAATAACCCATTTGTGACTCAAGAATCTGTAAATAGTATCGTAGGAACCATTCAAGCAGCCATTCTCAATAAAGTAACCAAAGGTGACATTACACGTCTCACAGCGTTACTGACGTCTAAGGTTGAAGAAACACAAGATGGGGTGGCTATATATACAAAAGCATCTTACTTGCCTTATGCGGCAGCTATAAGCCGTGTACAGCGCGCTATCTCACAGGGTGATAATACATCAGAGGTAGATGTAGATAACTTGGTGAGTGCATATGAAAAGGCGTTTAAAGCCCTTGAATATTCAAATGTAGCCCGTGAATTGGCTGAGCTATCTCTAGCTCAAAGTGAAGTCTTAAATGAAACAGACTATACAACCCAATCCTATTCAAACTATGTTGAAGCCAAAACTATTTTAGAAAATGCGATTTTAAGTGATCAAGAAGTACAAAGTGTAAATCCATTGGTAATGCACGGATACCACGAAACGTATGAAGATACAGTTTCTAACTTAGTGGTGATTACTGCACTAAACGCACTATTAGAAAATCAATTTATTGAAGCAGACCATACACCTGAATCTTGGGCAGTTTATGAAGCTGCACGTACTCAGTCAAATAACTTATTGGCTACAGGATCTCAAGAAGCGATCGATGCGATGGTGATTGAACTACAAGCAGCGATTGATGGATTGAAAGATGTTGAGGATGTTGTGGTTGTTGATAAGACATTATTAGAAACTGCAATTGAATCTGTAGAAGCTCTAGATGAAAGCTTATATACTGAGTCAAGTTGGACAGTAGTACAGACTGCACTCGATGCAGCACAAGTTGTAGTAGATAATGTTGACGCAACTCAAGAAGATGTAAATGCAGCACTTGTATCCCTACAAGCCGCAATCGATGGGTTGGAAGAAGTTGAGGATGTTGTGGTTGTTGATAAGACAGTATTAGAAACTGCGATTGAATCTGTAGAAGCTCTAGA
>DEQB01000018.1:2069-25435 GCA_002359085.1 Erysipelothrix sp. UBA3377 | reverse complement strand
ATACTGAGTCAAGTTGGACAGTATTACAGTCTGCACTGAATGCAGCACAAGTTGTAGTAGATAATGTTGACGCAACTCAAGAAGAGGTTGATGCAGCCCTTGTATCCTTACAATCTGCGATTGATGCGTTGGAAGAAGTTGAAGAAGCATTACCTGTTGATCCAGAAGAGGGTGATGAGAATGAAGAATTGCCTGTTAATCCAGAAGATGGCGATACGGGTGATGTAGAACCAGAAGAGGAAACTTTACCTGGTGAATCTACGGATTCTGATGAAGAGAGTTTACCGGTGACTGGTAGTGCCTATAATCCATTTGGATTGATGTTTGTGCTATTGGGAGCAGTATTATTAATTGTTAATAAGCGTAAAGGTTTAAATAACTAATGTATTTATGAGTCGGTGTTTGTATGAACATCGACTTTTTTTGGTCTTTGATTATATAATTTGGATAGATTTGTTAAGATTTTTTTGTTGATTTCTAATATAAAATGTATGTGCTTGCAGACGAAGTTAAATATTTTTTTATTTTTTTTAAATCAATCATGATATGTAAACAGTGGACATTTTGAAGATGTGTGGTGGAATGTTGGGTAAAGACGTGTTGACTTAAAAATAATGAAGTGTTAACTTATAAATACGGATTGTTACTGAAGAAGGCAAGACCGCAAGAAGCTGAAAAAGGTTTTTTGCGTTTTGTCTTTTTTTTGTACATCTGGTACTTATAAGGAGGAAAGAAAAGAGGGATACTTTTTAAAAAAACAAAGTAGATGGCTGCGCTTACACCATGTGTCCGGATACCTGAGAGACATTCGGATTCATGATTGTAAAATAATGCGTCGTTTAAGTTTTAATAAAATACTGAATGGAAGTAATTCATAGTGTTATATGTGGCTATAACTGAATATGGGTTACAGAAACGACGTAGATAGAAATAATTGTATGATGAAGAGAGACACATACAACACGGTTTACGTTAATTATAATTTATGAGTTTTAAACACTGTCTGGCAGTGGGGAAAACGTAGGTAGTAACGGAGGAAAGGGGATAACTTCATTTTTCCTTTTGTTATTGCCAAAATGAAGCAAAAAGAGGTTTTTTTAAGAAAGGAGTTATGATTTTTTCAAATCATAATTGAAATATGAGAAACAATAAAAGAACATTGAGTAATCGTTTTAAGAACATTTTACTACCGATGTTGACACTGTTGATGATGGTTACTGCTGTACCTGTACACGCAGCATCCACAACCAACATTGCGATCGGTAAAGCTGCAACAGCATCTGGATCAGAAGCTGGATCTATTGGACCACAATTTGCCTTTGATGGTATTGTGAGCAAAGCTTCTCGTTGGGGAAGTGCTTATGCTGCAAAGAGTCCATGGATTGAGGTTGACCTTGGGGAGATCGCTGAAATTGATGGCTTTAACATTGAGTGGGAGAGACTCAATGCGAAAGAGTATGAAATTTTAGTATCCAATGATGGTGAAACTTATACTTCTGTGGTTAAGCACGAAGCACTTATTGAGAGTCATGCGACACCGCATACACTTACGAAATCTGTGGAAGGTCGTTATGTAAAACTATTGATTAACGATTACAATCCAACAGGTGCAGACCGCAATGGTAATAGTGTTGACTATCCAACAGTATCTGTTTATGAATTTGAAGTGTTCGGTACTTTAGAAGTTGAAGCACCTGAAGAATCAGAAGACATGAACTATGCATTAAACCGCCCGGCATTTTCAAATGGGGATGAAGATCCAGCATTTGTGCCTTCAAAAGCAGTGGATGGCTTACGTTCAACAGACAACAGCAAATCCCGTTGGGCAAGTGGTACAAACAATGGTGAAAAATGGTTGAGTGTTGATCTACAAAGTTCACGTTCAATTAAAACAATCATTGTGGAATGGGAACGTCGTAATGCGACAGACTATGAATTCCAAGTATCAGATGACAATACCAACTGGACAACCGTTGCTCACTTTGATGTAACATCAAAATCCAAAATTCAACGCGTGGTTTTAAATGAAGCAGTTACAGGACGTTATGTTCGTGTATTGATCAACGCATTCAAAGCTGACGCTGATGGTGTAACTTGGAACAACGTTTCAATCTATGAACTCGAAGTTTATGGTATTGAAATTGAACCAACGGTGACTGAAATTGTAGAAGCGATTGATATGCCTGTTCAAACACTGGATATGGACAGCATTGTATTGCCAACATACCCAGGTGCAACCATTGAATTCTATGGTGCAGATTACACATACATTATCGACAGAGACGGTACAATCTACCATCCAATTGTTGACACCATTGTGAATGTAAACTTGGAAGTAACCATTGGTGATATTACTGTTATTTCACAAGATATTCCAACCCTTGTTAAAGGTACTTTAAATGCTGAAGATTCAATCAATGAAAAACCAGTTGTAGTACCTGCATTGGTTGAGTGGTTTGGATATGAAGGTGAAATTGAAATTAACGCAAACACCGTTATTTCTGTGGATCCAAACTTATCAGATGCAGAATTGGCAAGTGTCAACGAGTTGGTTATTGACTTGGCAAAAATGTATGATATTGAACTCAGTGTAACAACTGCAACAACACCTACAAACGGTGGCATTCACTTTGTTTCCGTAGATCGTGATGACTTGGGTAAAGAAGGGTACTATATTGAAATCGATGACGCAATCGTAATCGAATCCAACAATAATACAGCCCTTTACTGGTCAACACGTACAATTTTACATATCTTACAATCCAATGACATGAGCATTCCTAAAGGATTGATTCGTGACTATCCAAAATGGGAAGTCCGTGGTTTATTGTTAGACGTTGGCCGTAAGACATTTACCTTTGAATTTATTGAACAACTATCCCATGATATGACATGGTATAAATTAAACGACTTCCAAGTTCACCTAAACGATAACTATATCTTCTTGGAAGAATACCAAAGAGATGGCATTGATGAATTCGAAGCTTACTCAGGATTCAGACTTGAAAGTGACATTGAAGGTTTAACCAGTACTGATGTTTACTACTCAAAAGATGAGTTCCGTTCATTCATCCAAGACTCAAGAGTCCGTGGTATGAACATTGTTCCTGAATTTGACGTACCTGCTCACTCATTGGCATTCACCAAGATCAGACCTGATCTTGCACTTGGAGACAACGGAAGAGAAGCGGATCACTTGGATGTGACCAACCCAGATTCATTGATATTTGTTAAAGAACTATTTGATGAGTATATTTTGGGTGAGGACCCAGTCTTCGATGCGGACACCATTGTTCACATTGGAACTGACGAATATAGCACAAAATACTCAAAACCATTCTTGCAATTTACAGATGATTTAATTGAATTCGTTCAAGGACGTGACCGCCAAGTGCGTCTATGGGGAAGCTTGTCACACTTCGGTGGAGAAGTAGATGTCCGTTCAGAAAACGTACAAATGAATATCTGGAATACAGGATGGTCTAACCCACTTGACATGTTTGAAAAAGGATTCGACATGATCAACATGGTTGATGGTACCCTTTATATCGTACCCGATGCAGGATACTACTACGACTACCTAAATGCACAAGGCCTATACAACGGCTGGAATGCGAATAGAATGGGTTCATTTGACCTACCAGGTGGTTCAGACCAAATCTTGGGTGGTGCATATGCAATCTGGAACGATGCCATTGACAACCGTCAAACAGGAATGTCTGAAAGAGACATCTACGATCGTGCAATCGCAGTTATGCCTGCTATGGCTCAAAGACTATGGGGTAGTGAAAACCAAGGTGACTATGCAACATTTACAGAAAATGTTAAGACCATTGGTAAAGCACCACAAGCAAACTTAGAAGCTATTATTGATACCGTTGATGAAAACATCTTCGTTTACAACTTTGAAAACGGAAGTTTTGCGGACAAAGGCAACAACGGATATGACATTATCGAACAAGAAAATGTTGTGCTTGAAGACAACGTATTGCGTTTAATGGGTGGCACAAGCTACGTTAAAAACGCATTGAATGAAACAAAATTGGGTACAACCCTACAATTCAGCGTAAAACGTGGTGAAGCAACTGAAGGATCAGAAGAAATTCTCTTCGAATCATTCAATACTCAAATTAAAGCTTCAATCAACAGCAGTGGAAACTTCGGATTCACACGCGAAAGCATGGATTATGAATCTGATTACCAATTGCCAATTGGCGAATGGGTTGACGTTGCATTAACAAGTCGTCTAAAAGTAACTGAACTCTACATTAACGGTGAATTGGTGCATACCTTTACCCGTAATGATGATTTAAAAACATACAACGCAACTGTATTGTTACCTGTGGGAACCATTGGTAGTGAGACAGACAGCTTTGTTGGTTCAATTGACAACGTACGCTTGGTAAATGCAGTAGATGTTGACACAACCTTTACAGATAAGAGCGAATTAATTGCGATTATTGATGTGGTCAATTTCTTAAGTGAATCAAGCTACACTGAAGCAACATGGGCAAACCTTATTGCAACCCTTGAAGCAAGTATTGCAGTCTTAGAAGATGTCAATGCAACACAAGAAGCAGTTGATGCACAAGTTGTAGCACTTGAAACAGCAATCTTAAGTCTAGAAGTGAAAGACAATGCTTTGGTCTTAGATGGTCTTAAAAAAGCCATTGCAGATGCAAAAGCTATTGATCAAACACTTTATACTGAAGAAAGTGTTGCTGCACTGATAGAAGCAATCACTGATGCTGAAGCACTCTTAGAAGCAGCAGAAGCACAAAACAACGCTCAAAACCAAAGAGCACTCGCATTGATTACACAAAGTGATATTGACGCAGCCATCGGTGAGTTGGTACTCCGTGTTGAAACACTTGAATTAGTGGATCAAGACAATGCCATTACACCACCAACAGGTGAGGGTAACTTACCTTCAACAGGTTCAGGATCCTTTGTATCCTTTGCAGTGGCTTCCATTGCATTGGGTGCAATTATCCTTGTTTTGAGAAAAAAGAAGAATATTAATGCGTGCTAGGGTTTAAATATCCAAGCATTAAAAGAGTCGGTGTTCAAAAAGAACATCGACTCTTTTAATTAAGGTAGGTAATAAAAAAACTGTAACGACATAACATATCCTAAGACACGTTTATCATTACAGTCTCTCATACTAATCTAAAGGCGTCCAAACTCTTTTCTTCAATAAGGTCGTACTGATTAAGTAAAGTAAGACAATTCCAGATACCCACAGTAAGTGTGTATTTTGAAGTGGTACCAAGTCTATGGCCAATGCGAATTCTGTGCTTACCACCAAGATGGTGATAATGACCGTAGATAAGGATGCCAAAACAAGGGTAGTGGAAGGTTTGTTTTTGAGTGAAAATGGCTTTTTGGTTCGAATCACAAAGATAATTAAAGCTTGAGATAGAATTCCAAATGTGAACCAAAATGTTTGGAAGATGGTTTGTTGTTCAAGGGTGTTAATGCCCAAGACAAACCATAATACTACAAATGATAGGATATCGAAGATTGAACTCAAAGGTCCAAATATCTTCATGAAATGAACCAGTGAAGCAGTTTCAAGTCTGCGTGGTTTCATTAAATCTTCTGCATCACAGTTATCAAAGGGGATGCCTGTTTGGGCAAGGTCTGATAATAAGTTTTGAACTAAAATATGAACGGGTAGTAAGGGAAGAAAGGGTAGAAAAATGGAAGCTACAATGACTGAAATCATGTTACCAAAGTTACCGCTGACCGCCATTTCTAAGTATTTGATCATATTCACAATGGTCTTGCGACCTTCTAAGATCCCTTCTTCTAAAACTGTAAGGTCTTTTTTAAGTAAGATAATATCGGCACTTTCTTTGGCGATATCAACTGCTGTATCAACGGAGATACCAACATCTGCTTGTCTTAAAGCAAGGGAGTCATTAATCCCATCTCCCATAAAGCCAACAGTATGATTGTTGGATTGGAATGCTTGAACAATACGTTGTTTTTGAGCGGGAGAAATTTTAGCGAAGAGTTTACAAGATCCAACTACAGATTGTAGTTGTTCATCACTCATCTTTTCAATGTCGGTGCCAAGGTAGGTGATGTCAGTATCAATACCAACTTTTGAACAGACCTTTTTCGCAACACCCAGTGAGTCTCCTGTGATAACCACCACATCGACCCCATGTCTGTGTAAGCTTTCGATGGTGGGTTTGGCACTTTCTTTGGGTGGATCAAGAAATCCAATAAAGCCAATCAGTACCAAATCAGTTTCATCCTCCACACCAAATTCATGGGCTTGGGGGATGTCGTTTTTCTGAGCTACCGCAATCATACGGAGTCCATCGTTGTTGTGTTGTTCATAGACTTCAAGGGCTTCTTTTCTGGTTTGTTCATCCAGAAGTAAGACTTCACCATCCCTGTCAATGTATTTTGAGTTGGCGACAATTTCTTCAACGGCGCCTTTGGTAATGAGTTGTCTTTTCCCTCTGCTGTCTTCCAATACAACGCTCATGCGTCGTCTGGCGAAGTCAAAGGGGATCTCATCCACAATATCGTAATAGTTGAGTAAGTCATGCATATTATAGCTTTCAGCCCTTGATATGATCGCATGGTCAATTAAGTTTTTTAGACCACTTTGGAAGTAACTGTTAAGGTAGGCGTGTCTTAAGATGCGCATGTCATCTTCGCCCTTTACGTCCATATAGCGTTCGAGAATAATTTCATCTTGAGTGAGGGTTCCTGTTTTATCTGTACACAGTACATCCATTTCACCAAAGGTAGAAATCGATGATTGAGATTTTACGATGGTTTGATGTTTAGCCATGTTGATGGCACCTCGCGATAATCCGGTTGTTAAGACAACAGGAAGCATTTCAGGTGTCAGTCCCACCGCAACGGTAAGTGCGAATAAGAAGGCATTTAAGAAGTCACCTTTTAAGATACCGTTGATCACAAAGATAATGGGTAACATGATGATCATCAAACGAATCAAGAGTTTTGAAACTTGTGAGATACTTTGTTCAAAGCTGTTTACATTTTTAATGCTTGAGAGCGATTTAGACATACTACCCAGGTAAGTGTCATCACCGCGACGAATCACAATACCACGCCCACTACCACTGACGACGTTATTTCCCATCAGTACCAGGTTTGTGAAGTCGGTTTCTTGGGCTTCTGAATCTTCTTCAAATCCCACGAATTTCTCAATGGGTATGGATTCTCCCGTTAGGGTTGCTTGTGATAAGAAAAGGTCTTTGGCTGATATAATTCGCAAATCAGCGGGGATGATGTCGCCGGCTGATAAACGTATGATATCACCCAAAACAATATCATCAATGGGTGTTTCAATGAATTTCCCATCCCTTAATACGGCTGTGGTGTTTGAAACCATGTTTAAAAGTTTTTCACTTGCGGCACTGGAGCGTTCGTCTTGTATAAAGGACGCCAGTGTCGAAGCCAAAACAACGACCGATAAGATGATTAGGGTTAAGTAGTCTCCTGATTTTTCTATCAAGATATCATTGATAAAAGTGATGCCAATCACCACAATCAATACCAAGTTAAAGGGATTGATTAAGACGTTCACAAATCCAATGATGGGGTTTTGTTTCTTTTGTTTGGTTATTTCATTGTATCCTGTTTCTTCCAAGAGCGTTTCTGCTTGTTCTTGGGTGTAGCCTTCTGGGGTTGTGTTGAGATGATCGAAAAGATCATCATGTCCCATTTTTAAAATGTTACGAATATCTAATTTCATAGAGGTCTCCTTCCAAATCGTTAAACGAATTGGACATTAACCAGATTAAAAAGACTGATCCATGGTATACCCAGGGTCTTCATCTAGTTTTTGTCCGCATTGTGTTGTAGTGCAACTTCGAGGTTTCATAGGTTTACCACCGTCCTTTCGATATTTCAATTGTAACAATTAAAGTCAAGTAGTGCAATTGATTCAAACACGTTTTTAATATTCCACTTACTATATATTTGTGATTTAAGTATGTTATAATAAATTAAATATTCAAAAAGAGGTGTTGTATGAAATATGAAGCAATTTTATTTGATCTAGATGGCACACTGATGCCCATGAGTAATGAAACCTTTCTCAATTTATATATTCCCGAATTGGGACGTAAATTGAAGGATTATGTGGCACCTGAAACCTTACACGAAGCACTGTGGGCTTCGTTGGGTGTGATGTTGCAAGATGTTGGCGATAAGACCAATGAAATGGTGTTTTTTGAGAACTTTAAAAAGCGATTGGGCAATGATTTGGTGGATGAATTGGAACCTTTGTTTTATGAATTCTATGATCGTGAGTTTGAGGTGTTGAAGCAGGGAGTAGGAGACAACAGTGTTATGGTTGAAGCCGTCTCTTTATTAAAAGAAAAAGGGTATCGTCTGGTTGTCGCAACCAATCCCATGTTTCCAGAAAATGCCGTCTTAAAACGTTTGGAGTTTTCGGGTCTTGATCCAAAAGACTTTGAATTTATCTCAAATTATACACTTCATACACGTTGTAAACCCAATCCAGACTATTATCAAGAAGTCCTGGACCATACGGGTTTAAAGGTGGAACATTGTTTGATGGTAGGTAATGATGCCTATGAAGATGCGGTGGTCCGTGAAATGGGGATGCATGCTTGGCTTTTAACCGATTATTTGATTGAAGGTAAGTACGAAAATCATGTTGAATGGAAAGGCTCACGTTTAGAGTTTTTAGATAAAGTAAAGGAAGTACTCTGATGAAAATAGGAACCGTAAAAGAACAAACGTCTTTTGAGAATCGTGTGGGATTGATTCCCAATCATGTATACGAATATATTCAAAAGGGACATGAAGTATATGTTGAAAAAGATGCGGGAGTGGGCAGTGGCTTTACCGATGCGATGTATGAAGCAGTTGGGGCACATATCGTGGATCAAGCGACTGTTTGGGAGTATAGTGATTTAATTATAAAAGTTAAAGAACCGCAAGTTTCTGAATATGATTATTTAAGAGAAGGTCAAATGTTGTTTTGTTATCTACATCTCGCAAGCCATCCTGAGTTGGCGACGGTGTTAATGGATAAAGGCGTGAGTGCGCTTGCGTTTGAAACGGTGGAAGATCAGTTTGGTCGATTGCCACTTTTAAAACCGATGAGTGAAGTTGCGGGTCGTTTGGCGATTCAAGAAGGCTCTAAGTATTTAGAAAAGACGTATGGTGGCAAAGGCATCTTATTGTCTGGTGTACCGGGAGTACGCGGTGGTAAGGTTGTGATCATTGGGAGTGGTACAGTGGGCATGAATGCCTGTAAAACTGCTTTGGGAATGGGCGCAAACGTGACGGTTATTGGGAATGATTTGTCGCGTCTTGATTACTTCAGTGATGTATTCAATGGTCAAATTCAAACGGTGTTCAGTGATGCGATGAGTATTGAGCGTGAGATTAAGAATGCGGACTTGATTGTGGGTTCCGTTTTAATTCCTGGTGCTAAAACCCCCAAGTTAATTCGTAAAGAACATTTAAAAATGATGGAACCAGGGACAGTAATTGTGGATGTGGCGATTGACCAAGGTGGTTTTGCGGAGAGTAGTCGTGTGACGACGCATGAAAATCCAATCTTTATTGAAGATGGTATTGTACACTATTGTGTGGGTAATATGCCTGGGGCTGTACCGATGACAGCCACTCAAGCTTTGAGTAATGCGACTTTGCCCTATGGCTTGATGTTGGCATCCCTTGGTTTGGATGAAGCTTTGGCTACAAATGGTGGATTATATGCTGGTTTGAATGTCTATAAAGGGCAAATTACGCATCCAAGGGTGGCGGAAGCTTTAAATAAAGTGTGTAAGCCTTATGAAATTGAACCAAAATAGATGCAATCTTGTATAGAAATTGTTACAATGTAAACAACAAGGGAGGTGGCCATCATGCCAAATGTAGTAACACATGGGTTAATGGCACTCGATGTATATAATCAATTGGAGAGTTCTCGAGTGAAGTCAGCAATCCAAAAGTTTCCCAGGGCGTATTTACTGGGAAGCAATGGGCCTGATATTCTTTTTTATTACAACGTTTTCCCATGGCAGGATCAGAGCCTGAACCAAAAGGTTTCTGATTATGGACATGCAGTGCATCGTTCAAATATCAATGAATTTTATAACGTAGCGGGTGATTTTATTCAAAGAATTAAAGATCCTGTACGTCAGGAAATTCTTATATCCTATTTAGCAGGCCATTTACAACATTGGTCGTTGGATAGTTTGGCACATCCATTTGTCTTTCACAGAAGTGGAGAGCTCAAAGGCATTACACGTTATGATCATTATCGTTATGAGTCGATGGTGGATTCCTTAATGGTTATGTATGTGAAACGCCATAAGCTCAGTGATATCAATGTTAAAAAGTTTGTGGACGTGAGTGAAGAGGAAAGACGTGTGATTGCGTCATTCTATCAGAGAATATTGCAACGTGTATTTGGGATTATTGATGATCAAGCAGTGATTGAATCTGCCATCACATCCTTTAAAAACGTGTTGACATTCTTATATGATCCTCACAATGTGAAACTACAACTGATTCAAGGATATGAGAAAGCAACAAAGAAACCGTGGGCATTTTCAAGCCATGTGGTTTCGTCTAATATTGATGCCAAGTACGATGTATTGAATTTGAAACATGAGCTGTGGCGTAATCCAACCGATTATGAAGATACTTCTACGCAGAGTTTTGTTGATTTATATAATGAATCCATAGAACTGGGTATAGAAGGCGTTTCTGTCTTGAATGATTTTCTAGATGGTGAAAGAGAAATCTTTGATGATTATCTTCAAGGGAAGTGTTATGACTCGGGTCGTGAAGAAGGGATCGCGATGCGATACTTCGACAGTATTTATTTAAAGAAATAAAAAAAACGGAGGCGAAAATTATGTTAATTTATATTCATGGTAAAAATGTAGAAATTACAGATGCAATGCGTAATAGAGTAGAAGACAAACTTTCCTTTATGGATAAGTATTTTGAATTGGATGATTCATTTAGAGCCAATGTGGTGGTGGGTGTACAATCCAATGACATTAAGGTTGAAATTACCATCCATACGAAATTTGGAATCTTAAGAGCAGAAGTGGAACATCAAGACTTCTATGCTGCCCTTGATTTGTCAGTGGATAAACTGGAAGACCAAATTCGTCGTCAAAAAACTAAGTTGTCTAAGAGAAATCGTGAGAGCTTAACAGAAACATTCCTTAATATGATTGAGGACGCCAAACCAGAAGAAGAATCCAAACTGGTAAGAACCAAGACCGTGTTTGCAGAAAAAATGGATCTTAATGATGCAATCTTGAGTATGGAGTTATTGGGACATACATTCTTCATCTATACGGATGATGAAACCAATGAGGTTGCGGTCGTCTATAAACGTTTAGACGGTGATTATGGATTATTGGAAGTTGAGAAATAGTAACGCGTTAAAAATTATGATATAATCAAAGCGCATTATTTAAATGGAGGCACATATGAGTTTTAAAGAGAAATTAAAAAATATTTTAAATCCGATTGACGATAGTGATTATATTGAATTCGATCCAGAAGAATTAGAGCTTGAACATGTTGAGAGTATTAGTGATTATGAAAGTGCAAAGGGGAGTGGCCGTATGAATATTCCAAGTGATACACAAATGGTTCTTTTTGAACCCAGAAGTTTTGAAGAGTCAGAAGAAGTGGGTAAATACTTGAAACAAAAACGTGCAGCGGTTGTGAATCTACACCGTCTACAACGTGATTACGCGCAACGTACCATTGACTTTTTAACAGGCGTAGTCTTTGCGCTGGATGGTAGCATCCAAAAAATTGGACATGATGTCATACTCTGTACACCGAAATCAATTTCTGTTGAAGGTGAAATTAGTATGAGTATTGAAGATTTTGAAGATTAATGTTCAATAAAAAACTCAAACAAGAACTTTTGGAAAGTGAATCAAATCGTCAAAAGCTGGAAACTGATATTGCAGCTTTGATTAATCGCAATGAAGTATTAAAAAGACAATTGGAGACCATGATCAGTGAATTGGATCACTCCAAGCGTCGTTATGATTTATTACTACAAGACATGGGAAAACGGGAACAAGCCAGTGGTGAAGTATCCAGGCTTGCAACCAGAGATGCAAATGATATAATAAACACAGCGCATACGAATGCTGATATTATCATTCGTGAAGCCTTGAGCTCTGCCAGAGAAGTTTTGGTTGAGATTTCGAGAATCTCCAATGAATCCCATGAATTGAAGGGTAAGTTGGGTGTTAAACTCAAAAAGATGGAAGCCATATTGGAGGGCTTAGACCTTCCTGAAGCTCCGGATCAAAAATTATTGGACGAAGATTACGACACGTCAAAACGTAAATAACTTTATAGAGACTTTGGGGTTGGTGGAACCAAAGAAGTGTTGCGTATTGATATCACGTAGGAGTCTGTACTTTGAATTTATAGTAGAAGTACCGTATGAATCGCGTTATAGATTTATCAAGTGCATGATGAATTTCATCATGAATTTAGGTGGTACCACGCAAAAGCGTCCTATGTTAGGGCGCTTTTTATTATTTAGGAGGAATAGAGATGGACTATAAAAACACACTGCATCTACCAAAAACAGAATTTGAGATGCGCGGTAATTTAAATAAAAAAGAATCAGGGATTCAAGAAGACTGGGATAAAATGGACCTGTATGGGGAAATGATGAAAGCCAGAGAGGACAGTCCTGTCTTCTCATTTCATGATGGCCCTCCTTATGCGAATGGGAACATTCATATTGGTCATGCTCTTAATAAGTCATTGAAAGACTTTATCGTGCGTTCAAAATTTATGGCAGGCTATAAAACAGCCTATCGCCCTGGTTGGGATACCCATGGTTTACCCATTGAGGTTGAAATCCAAAAACAAGGGGTGGATCGTAAATCAATGAGTGTTGCGGAATTTAGAAAACTATGTGAAGCCTATGCGCGCAAACAAGTCGCACTTCAAACCAAAGACTTTAAAGCCTTGGGAACAGTAGCGGACTATGCGAATCCATATCTTACATTGAATAAAGACTACGAAGCAGCACAACTTGAGATCTTCTCAAAAATGGCTTTAAAAGGCATGATTTATAAAGGACTTCGTCCAGTTATCTGGTCACCTTCCAGTGAAAGTGCACTGGCTGAAGCAGAAGTTGAATATAAAGATCGAAAAGACCCTCAAATCTATGTACGTTTTCAAGTCGTAGATGGTAAAGGTGTCTTGTCTCAAGATGACTATTTTGTAATTTGGACCACCACACCTTGGACCATTCCTGGAAACTTGGCGATCAGTGTGAATGCTGAGATGGATTATGTCTTGGTTGAAACTGAAAAAGGAAACCTCATCATGTCTAAAGTTTTGATGGAAGGTGTTTTAAAAGCATTAGAATTAGAAAATGTAAATGTACTGAAAACATTTAAAGGACAGGATTTGGAAGGGATTACCACCCAACATCCTTTATATGACCGCTTATCACCCATTCTATTGGGAGATCACGTTACAGATGAAGCAGGAACGGGATGTGTTCATACGGCTCCTGACCATGGGATTGAAGACTTTGAAGTGTGTAAAAAATATGGTATCAAACCCATTGAACCGGTTGATGATCAAGGGCATTTAAAAGAAGTAACGGGTCAATTTTCTGGCATGTTCTTTGAGAAAGCCAATAAAGAAGTTGCGATGGCACTTCATGAAAATGGTTCTTTATTAAAACAAGCTTGGATTACTCACTCCTATGCGCATGATTGGCGTACCAAGAAACCCATCATTTATCGTGCAACAACCCAATGGTTTGCGTCCATCTATCAGGTGCGTGAACGTGTATTGGATATTGTTGAAAATGAAGTAAACTGGATTCCTGGATGGGGTAAACAAAGAATGTACAACATGATCGCAGATCGTGGTGATTGGACCATTTCCCGTCAACGTGCATGGGGTGTGCCCATTCCAATTATTTATACAGAAGATGGCAATCCTATTATTGAAAAAGAAGTATTTGATCACATTGTAGCGCTTGTAAAAGAACACGGTTCAAATATTTGGTTTGAATGGGACGTAAAAGATTTACTACCCAATGGATATACCCATCCCCAAAGTCCCAATGGTATCTTTAAAAAAGAAAAAGACATCATGGATGTTTGGTTTGACAGTGGTTCATCCCATACTGCAGGTCAATCTCAACCGCTCCCTGTTGACTTATATCTAGAAGGTAGTGATCAATACCGTGGTTGGTTTAACAGTTCTTTGATTATCTCAACCAGTGTCTACGATTATGCGCCTTATAAATCCGTATTAACCCATGGATTTGTGATGCAAGAAGATGGCGAGAAGATGAGTAAATCAAAAGGGGATGCTTTGAGTCCCAATGCAATTTTTAGTACATTGGGTGCAGATATTCTACGTTTATGGGTCGCTAGTGTTGACTACCAAAGTGATGCGCCTTTCTCCGAAGGTATTTTAAAACAAGTTTCAGAAACGTATCGTAAAATCCGTAACACCTTCAGATTTATGGCGGGTAACTTGGACAACTTTGACTATGCTCAAGACCATGTGGATGTTAAAGAGATGTCAAGCTTGAATCGTTATGTTTTAAATGAAGTATATAAACACAATAAGGTGGCACAAAAGGCGTATCATGAATTTGATTTCCAAAAGATTACCACCCTTGTGTCCAACGACTTAACCAACTTAATGAGTGCTTATTATTTAGATTACACTAAAGATATTTTATATATTGAAAAAGAAGATGCACAATCACGTCGCGAGATTCAAACGGTGTTGTATGAAGCTTTGATGGTGTATTCCAGATTGCTCGCACCGATTTTGGTTCATACTACTGAAGAGTTCAACCATATCTTTAGACCTCAAGATAAGAGTATTCATTTGGATCGTTTTGTGGAAGATAAAGACGCATTCTTAAGTGAAAAAGAAGCGGATGATTTCAAACGTTTGTTTGAACTGCGTGACGCTGTATTTAAAGCATTGGAAGAAAAACGTGCTGATAAGGTGATTGGTAAATCACTGGAGGCGCATGTCTTATTACACTTAAATGATGCGGATAAAGCGATTGTGGATGCGCACTTGGGTGCACGTACTGCGCAGTGGTTGATTGTATCTAAGGTCAGTCATGTTGATACAGCATTGGATACAGTGATGGGATTTGAAGTGGCTGTTGAGAAAAACGAAGGCCATATCTGTCCACGTTGCTGGAATATTGTGGATACAGTTTCTGATGCGGGTCTTTGTGATCGTTGTAGTGACGTGTTAAAGGATTCCCTATGAAAATCACCTCTACTCAAAACGAAGTCATAAAATCTTTACATAAACTCAAACAAAAGAAACATCGTGATGCGACACAGGAAGTTTTAATTGAAGGGGGGCACATGGTCGAAGAAGCCATGAAACAAGGCCTCGTGATTAAAACTTATGGTTTAGAAGAAGCGGATGTTTTGATTGACGAAAAGGTTGCTGAAAAGTTATCAATGACATCTTCAGGATCAAAAGTATTTGCGCATATTAGAAAACCAAATCATAAACTTGAAAAGGGTACACGTTACTTAATTTGTGATGGGGTTCAAGACCCAGGTAATGTGGGAACGATGATCCGTACGGCCCATAGCTTTGGGTTTGATGCGGTCATCCTTTCGTTGGACAGTGCAGATGCTTATAATGATAAAACACTGCGTTCAACCCAAGGTGCCATCTTCCATATTCCCGTATTGAGTATGGACTTAAAAGAAGCGTATATAGCGTTAAAAGAAATGGGTGTTACACTCTTAGCGACAGATGTGAATGCGGGTGCTAAGACCCTACAAACAGTCGATACCTCAAAGTCTCTTGGGATTATCATGGGTTCTGAAGGTAAGGGCGTGCGTGATTTTAGTTTGAGTATGGCTGATGATAATCTCTTCATTGAGACCCGTCATTTTGAATCTTTAAATGTGAGTGTTGCGAGTGGTATTATCCTCTATACACTGCGAAAGTAGTCCAAAGGTGTCATTGATGGCACCTTTTTATTGTAGTTTCTACTATTTTTAAATAGGGTATGGTATCATAATATAATGAAACGATTTAAAGAAAACTTGTCTATGATGGCGCCAGTCCTAGTGGGTGTAACCTTTTTGGTGGGTTACCTTTTAATCTTGCGATTTGAAGATGTTTTATTAATTGTGGTATATCCTGTTGTGTGGATGTTTGTTTTTATGGGTGTGCTCATCATGCGTGATTTTCCAAATGAAATAAGAGATTCTAGTTCAGATATTTTAATCAAAGAAAGTAAGTTGTTTGCGGGTGTGAGTCTTTTCTTGCTCGTATTGATTTTAATCTTACGGAAACGATTATATTACGGGCATTTGATTGTCTTAGGGTGTATCATGGTATTAACACTGATTTCGTTGGTAATTATGCAACGTGAATTAAAAAAACGAGGGATAAAAGATGCTTAAAGAATTTGAAATATTGGGTTTGAATGAATCGGCCAGTATGAGTGATGTTAAAAAGGCGTATCGTAAACTTGCGAAACAACATCATCCAGATCGTCAAGGCGATGATCAAATCATGAAAGATATCAACCAAGCGTATACCCAAGTGTTAAAACATTTTGATCAGAAACCAAAAGTTATTTATACACATCGCAATATGAAACGTGAACCCCAACAACGCCCCAACATTACCTACTACCCCTTGATTATGTTACTGTTGATCTTGGGTTTTGTGTGGTTTATCTTATTTTTAATGAATCATTAATAACAATCTTCGGATTGTTTTTTATTTTCGTTATGTCAAAAGGTAAAGGACACTTGTTTTTCTTGGATAGTGTACTGATGAGAAAATAAGGTGAGATGTTATGATACAATGGATTTATAGAGAAGGGGAGGTAGTGTTATGTATATAGAACACATCGCCATGTATGTTAATGATTTAGAAAAGACTCGACAATTCTTTGAAACCTATTTTGAAGCCCAATCCAATGACTTGTATCATAATTTAAAAACGGGGTTTAAGTCTTATTTTTTAACCTTCAATACAGGTGCGCGATTGGAGATTATGAATAAAATGATCATGGAAGATGTTGAAAAAACTCTCGTGAGAACAGGATTCATTCATATAGCGATCAGTGTTGGGAGCAAAATGGCGGTTGATGCACTGACAAATCGATTGCGAGATGATGGGTATGAAATACTCAGTGGTCCCAGAACTACAGGAGATGGATACTATGAAAGTTGTATCGTTGGAATTGAAGGGAATCAAATTGAGATTACGATTTAATGACATCAAATGTTTTTTAGCACTCAACAGTTGACAGTGCCAAACTATGTGTTATAATAATATTGTGGTTGGCACTCGAATGGTTAGAGTGATAAAAGGAGGCATATTTATGAGATAACCAACATTACGTACTCAAAACTTAATCGATAATTTCTTTAATGATTCTACGTTTTCCAATTTCAGTTACGGGAGTGATATCGATATTTATCGTGAAGATGATAACTATGTGATAGAAGTAGATCTCCCTGGATTTGATAAGGAAGATATTGAGATTGAATTTAAGAAGGATGTTTTAACACTGAGAGCATCTTTTAATGAAAGTGTGGAGGATACAACAGACAAGAACTATGTATATCGTTCCAGAACTACAAGAAACTTTTTTAAACAAATTCGTTTTGAGGAAGTGGATGGCAACGATATTGATGCAAGTTATGAAAATGGTGTCTTGCGTGTTAAACTCCCAGTGAAAGTTAAAGAAGAAACTGTTAAACGCATTGAAGTGAGATAAGTTTTGAGTTAAGAGCCTATGGGCTCTTTTTTTTGATGGTGCGGATATATTATTTATCT
The DNA here is from genome assembly GCA_002359085.1 of Erysipelothrix sp. UBA3377. Taxonomy (GTDB): domain Bacteria; phylum Bacillota_I; class Bacilli_A; order Erysipelotrichales; family Erysipelotrichaceae; genus Erysipelothrix. Next base: position 7,582 of record DEQB01000018.1, on the reverse strand, counting down.
CAATTGATGTTATAATAAATGTAGGTGATATCTATGGTTGTGTTTCCACAAGTTGCTTTGAACCTTCTTAAACAAATTGAAGTTCACCAATATGATGCATATTTGGTGGGTGGATGTGTTCGTGATGCACTTTTAAATATAGAAACACATGACATTGATATTTGTACAAACATGCCCTTTGAATTGTTGGTGACAGTTTTTGTAGATTACAAACCCAAGTTGTTTGAAAGATTTGGAAATTTGACATTTAAAGTGGATCAATATGATATAGAAATTACACGCTTTCGTAAAGAAGGGGTGTATTTAAACCATCGTCATCCATCAACCTTGGATTTTGAAGCAGGTTTATTGGATGATTTAATGCGTCGTGACTTTACAATCAATGGACTTTTATACCACACCACCAAGGGAATTTTAGATTATGTGGATGGTATGTATGATATCAAACATCGTTTATTAAGAACCATCAATGATCCCGTTTTAACCTTTCAAGAGGATTATTTGAGAATGTTGCGGTTGATTCGTTTCCAATCTCAAACTGGATTTGAGATTGAGACTGAAACGTATCAAGCATGGAAATCAAACTTTTATAAAATCAGCCATTTGAGTTGGAACCAAGTACGTCCAGAATTTATAAAGTTAATCATGACAGAAAACTTTGTGGATACAGTATATACGCATCCCAATGTATTATTGTTTTTAATCGATGAATTCAAAGTGGCTTATACTTTTGATCAAAACAATCAATTCCATAAGTATAATCTTTTTGAACATACGCTGGAAGTCATGCGTCATTTGGATGGCTTGGAATTAAGATTGGCTGGACTGTTTCATGATTTGGGAAAAATTCATACGAAGGTTGTGAAAGATAATGGGCAATTCGGATATCCGAATCACGCAAAAGAAAGTGAAAAGATTGCGTTTCGGTATTTAGAAGGGACCGCAATCAATGTGGATTTGGTTTGTAAGTTGATTCGTTACCATGACTTATCCATACCGACTGATTATGTATCGATGAAGAAATTGGTGTCCAAACATGGGCTTGAATTTATGAGAATGTTGATTGATTTTAAGAAAGCAGATAATATCGCAAAATCTGAATTGGCTTTTTATCAAATTGAGAAGTGTGATCAGTATCATCGTTTTCTTGATACCATAGAAATTGAGAAACCCGTATTGTTGATTAAAGATTTGGATATCAAGGGCGATGCTTTGGGTGTGGACGCTGCTTCTCGTAAAATGGCGCTTGAGTATTTATTGATGGGTGTTATTGAAGGCAAGATAGAGAACAAAAAGGAAGTATTGTTAAAAGAGGTTAAGAGATGGGATATATAACGGTAAATAATATTAAAAAAGTATATAAAATGGGTGATAATGAAATCAAAGCTGCGGATGGTGTCAATTTCGAAATAGAAGTTGGCTCTTTTACCGTGATTGTGGGACCTTCAGGGGCTGGTAAGACAACGGTCATGAATATATTAGGAGGCATGGATTTACCCAGCTCTGGGTCTATAAAGGTTGATGGTAGGGAAATCAGTAATCTTACGGATAAGGAAATGACTTACTACAGACGGGATGATGTGGGCTTTGTGTTTCAAAGTTATAATTTGATTTCCAATTTAACAGCACTTGAAAATGTTGAAATGGCTACCCAGATTAAAGAGGATGCGAAAGATGCAAGAGAGACCCTTGAACAAGTTGGATTGGGCGATCGTTTGGATAACTTTCCGGCCCAATTATCTGGTGGTGAACAGCAACGGGTTGCGATTGCGCGTGCCATCGCAAAAAATCCGAAGCTGTTACTCTGTGATGAACCAACTGGTGCATTGGACACAGAAACGGGAACTCAGATATTGCGGGTTCTACATGAATGCAGTCGTGTTTATAATATGACGGTTGTGGTTATTACTCATAACCGTGCCATTACACAAATGGCAGACCAAATCATTGAGATTAAAAATGGTCGCGTTGAAGAAAATATCAAAAACGATCATATCTTAGGTGTGGATGAAATCGAATGGTAAAAGATCTTTTTAGAGAAATTAAAAGTAATTATTTTCAATTCATTGCGCTGGTGTTAATTACAGCCTTAGGCGTGGGTTTTTTTGTGGGGATTCAGGTCACGGGTTATGATATGCGTCAAACAGCAGATCACTACATGGATACCCACCGTGTCTTGGATTATCAAATTCAACATACACTGGGTATTGATGATGCGATGATTGAAGAAATTGAAACCCTTCTAGGTGGCAATGTGGAAGGTATCTTGGATGATACTGTCTTTGCGAGAAGTGATAAAGTTGATGATGTCTTAAAGGTATATGCTTATACTGATGTCACAAAACGTGATGTTACTTTGATTGAAGGGTCAATGCCTCAGAATGATTTGGATGTCATTGCGGATGTGATTATGAAACAAATGTTTGATCTTGAATTGGGTGATACACTTCAAATATTTGAACACAATGTTTTTGAAACTACTGAAGTAAAAGTTGTGGGATTCATTGAGTCCAGTATGTATTTAAACTTAGATCGGGGTCAATCCCAACTGGGTGTGGGCAAGGTCAATGGCTTTATCTATGGATTGAATTTACCGGTTGTGAATGATGATATTTATACAGCGATTCGTATTCAAGATGCGAGTGTGGATGATGTGGTGTATTTCTTAGATAAACATAATGATATGATTTCTGAGAATCGTTTTAATCGCGCCATTGTGCCAGAGTTGGAAAAGTTAGCGGAAGCACAGGTTACTTTGGATGAAGGTAGACGTGAAGCGGAAGCTGAGTTTTCAAAAGCGGAACAGGAATTTAAGAATGCTAAGAAACAATTGGACGCTGCTTATGTGCAGTTGGAAGATGGTGTTACGCAGTTGTCAGGTGGTTTTGTGCTATCTGGAACGGTTGAGGAGCGCATTGGTGCAGCGCGCATTAATTTTGGTCGTATTAAAACTTTGATGGAGAATCAGTTGGAAGTGATTCGTGTTCAAATCGCACAAACCGAAAATGAGGAAGTCAAAGAAGTTTTAGAGAAACAACTGGACGAAGGGGTTGAAGAACTTCGGGTTTACAGTGAACAATTTGAAAGTGGCATGACCCAACTTGAGAGAGGGTTGGTTGCCTATAATGAAGGCTTGGCAGAATATGAACGCAATCTTGCGCTTTATGAAAGTGAAAAAGCAAGTGCGATTCAAGAACTGGATGATGCCCAAAAAGAAATTGATCGTGGTTATGAAGCCATTGAAAATGCAGACCATGGTACGATGATTGTTTCAGATCGTGAAGCCGCAATCATTGGGTATCGCGAATTTTATGACGACAGTATGCGTATTGAGAAGATTGGGAAAGTATTCCCTGTAATTTTCTTTTTTGTAGCAATTTTGGTTACATTGAGTACCATGAGTCGTCTCATTGAAGAAAATAGAATGGAAATGGGTGTTTATAAAGCACTGGGTTATAGTCCGTTAAGAACTTCGATGAAATATATATTATTCAGTGGGTTGTCTTGGGTGATTGGATCATTGATTGGTTTATACTTTGGTTTCTTTTTCATCCCGCAACTTATTTATGATGCGTATCGTATTATGTACCAAACACCTGAATTGGTGGATGGTGTGATTTGGCAGTATACGTATATTCCTTTAATGGTTGGATTTTTAAGCAGTGTGGGTGTTACATTTATAAAGAGTATGAAGATTTCTAAAGAAACTACAGCCAATTTATTGCGTCCTCAACCGCCCAAGAGTGGTCAGAGGATTCTCTTAGAACGTTTTACAGGGCTTTGGAAGCGTCTTTCGTTCTTATACAAGGTGAGCTTTAGAAACTTGTTTAGAAACAAATCCAGGTTCTTTATGACCTTGTTGGGGATTGGGGGTACTACAGGTTTATTAATCGTTGGGATTGGTTTGAGACATTCAATTTATTCAATCGTAGACAAACAGTTTGATGAAATCATTCAATACGATGGTTTGGTTTATTATGTTTCAGATGAATTTGAAAATACGTATTTTGAGGATGCACTGCATATGTATGTGGAAGGTATTGAACTGGATCATTTTGATGTCAGTATTTATAGTACGGATGACTTAAAGCAGTTGTCAGAATTTGTACAAGTAAGGGATCGAAAGTCGGGTGTTCATTTAGATTATGACTACGATGATGTTATTTTAACTGAAAAGATCGCAAGAAAACTTGAGTTGGATGTGGGCGATACCTTTAGTTTAAGGGTGGATGGTAAAAATATTACCTTACAAGTAGGGGCCATTATGGAGACCTACGCTGGACATAGTATTTATTTGAGTCACCAGACTTTGGAAGCACAACTGGGTTATGTGCCCCAAGAAAACATCGTACTCTTTAAAACGGATGCGACAAACTTAGATGCGCTTGCGACGGAAGTTTTAGAAGATGAAAACGTAGTCGCTATTCAATTTTTAGATGAACTTTCTGAAACTTATCGGGATATGATGAAAAACTTTGATGTGGTAGTGTGGGTTGTGATTGGTGCAGCCATCGCCCTAGAAGTGCTTGTGTTGATTAATTTGATTACCATGAACATGAATGAACGTCAAAAGGAACTGGCGACCTTAAAGGTTTTGGGATTCAATAAAAATGAGTTGGCCAGTTATATTCTAAGGGAAAACATTATCTTAACGTTGATGGCCATCATATTTGGATTTGCGTTTGGAAAGATTTTGCATTACTTTGTGGTTACCCAAGCAGAGATTGATGTGGTCATGTTTAATTATGAAATTTTAATATCCAGTTATCTGTATGCATTTGTGTTAACTTTTGGTTTGTCCGTGTTGATTAATTTTCTAATGGCAAGACGTGCGAACACGGTTAATATGAGTGAAGCTTTAAAAACATTTGATGAATAAGTAAAGGAGACGCTATGATTATATTTTTTATATTACTGGTCGTATTGGGGATTACGCTTGCCATTTTCTATCATAGAAGACGTGTTAACTATAAAATGAACGTTGTTTTACCGGTACTTGAATCCATGTTTGGGGATGTTGAATACGGTGAATTAAATGGTTTTGATAAACATAGAATCTATGATACGAAGTTGGTGAATAATGGGAATACCTTTAGGAGTGAAGATTATCTTAAAGCTCAATATAAAGGTGTAACCTTCGAAAGTGCCGATGTGGAAATAACCAATGTTACCAGTAATGGAAAGACAACCACTACCACAACTTATTTCAAAGGGCAATGGGTGATTGTGAAACCCAAACGTAAAATTGAGGGACGATTGTATATTATTGATCGTAATTTCTATCACTCTGATCCGAAAGGATTTTGGATATTTAAAGATACTTCCTTGGATAAGGAATTGATGGAAAGTGTTGATTTCAATGATGAATTCAATGTCTATGCTGAAAGTGGTCATGAAGCGTTTTATGTTTTATCACCGCAGAAGTTGATTGCGTTACTTAAGATTCATCATGAGAATGTTTCTTTCTACTTTAACAATGATGAATTGCATATTGCGATCTATTCAAGAAAGAA
>DEQB01000018.1:0-1974 GCA_002359085.1 Erysipelothrix sp. UBA3377 | reverse complement strand
TGTTTGAAGTTGAAAAAGAAGGAGAGATTTGATGATCTATATCGGAATTGGTTTTGTTTTTTTCTCACTGTTTTATTATGTGAGTGTTTATAACGACATCAAACGTTTGAATATTAAAGTAGATGAGACTGCCTCAAACATTGATGTAGCGCTTGCGAAACGGTATACGGTTTTAACGCAGTTATTTGAGGTTGCGAAAGGGTATGCGAAACATGAGAAAGAAACGTTGGTGGCGATCATTGAAATTCGCAAGGGCATGGGTGTTGAAGCACAAGAACGTGCACTTGTAGCAATGGAGACGGGTTTCAATCGATTGATGATGCTTGCGGAAAGTTATCCTGATTTAAAAGCGGATCAACATTTTCTTAAATTACAAGATGCGGTCGTTGAAACGGAAGAACATCTGTCGGCTGCGCGTCGCTTGTATAACTCAAATGTAACGAGATATAACAGTCGTATTGAGACTTTTCCTGGTAATGTGATTGGTAATGGATTAAACGCTGAAAGGAAATCTTTATTGGTGTTTGATCCTACTGAATTAAAAGAAGTAGATTTAACCATTTGACAATGGATAATGAAAGTCTTAAAATATTAATAAAATGGAGGAATGTTTGTGGAAGATACAGATCGAGATAGGTGTTTGAGCTTGGAGGAAAACTGTAATGGATAGTACTGGAGTTCAAATATTGATTTTAGTCTTTTTGATAATCGTGAATGCTTTTTTTGCAGGGTCAGAAATGGCGTTTGTTTCCGTAAATCAAATGAAATTAAAGGCGATGGGTGAAAAAGGTCACCGTCGTGCTAAACTTGTCTTAAAATTGGTTGAATCGCCCAATGACTTTTTGTCTGCGATTCAAATTGGTGTTTCACTATCGAGTATGTTATCGGGTGCTTTTGCATCGGATGCATTTGCGGATGGTTTGGCAACCATGGTGGTAAGCCTTTCTGATGGCGCTTTAAGCTTTGGATTGGTAAGGCCCATAGCGATGATATTTATTACGTTTATAACCATGTTCATGATGCTTATTTTTGGTGAATTGGTGCCAAAGCGTGTCGCAATGTCAAATCCTGAACAGTTTTCATTGGCGGTTGTTTATCCCGTGAATGCTGTCGCAACGGTTTTCTTACCGCTTGTAAAATTATTGTCGTTTATTACCAACATCGTATTGAGGTTGGTGGGTATTGATCCTGACAAAATTGAGGAAGTCACTGAAGAAGAAATCAGAATGTTGGTTGAAGCCGGTGAAATTGACGTAAGTGAAAAAGAAATGATTCGTAATATTTTCGAATTTGATAATTTGGAAGTAGGGGATATTATGACCCACCGTACGGACATTGTAGCCATTGATATTGATACAGATTTTGAAGCGTTGATGCAGCTATTGAGTGAAGCGCGTTATACGCGTTACCCTGTTTATGAAGAAAGTATTGATAATATTATCGGTATTTTCCATTTGCGTGATATCTTAAAGTATATTCAATCTCGTGCAAATACGAGTACATTTAATCTAAGAACGATATTGCGTCAACCATACTTTGTTCCGGAGTCAAAGCGTACAGATATTCTCTTTGCTGAATTGACTCGTAATAAGACGCATATTGCGATTGTGATTGATGAGTATGGTGGTACTGCTGGTATGATTACCTTAGAGGACTTAATTGAAGAAGTTATGGGTAACATCATGGATGAGTATGATGATGAGGAAGAAAACCTCATTGAACAAGTTCATGAGTATGAATACTTGGTAGATGGATCGGCTTATCTTGATGATCTTGAGCGGGTCTTAAATGTTGAACTTCCGGTTGATGATTATGATACAGTGAGTGGATTTGCGGTGGGCCAAATTGGTCGATTGCCACATTCAGATGATGTATTAAGTGATGATTCTGATTTTGATTTTAAGGGATATCGTTACTCAATTGTTGATGTGGATGAAAAAGTAATTTCTAAAATTAGGGTCATCAAACTTGAAG
>DEQB01000009.1:14206-15806 GCA_002359085.1 Erysipelothrix sp. UBA3377 | reverse complement strand
GGTTACGTTCACCATTCTTGATTCAGAATTGGAAATTGAATATGAAGTGATCAGTGATATCGATCAAGTTATGAATATGACACAACACACCTATTTCAATTTGTCAGGTGAGGATACTGTTGAGAATCATACAATACGCGTCAGCGCTGATCGCTTCAGTGAGTTGGATGAAAGTGGTGCCCCTTTAAGAATGATTGATGTGACAGGTCCTTTTGATTTAAGAGCGCCTGGTTACTTAAAGGATAAAATGGCTTTATCACATCCACAATTTGAGATCAGCGGCAATATTGACCACGTGTTTGAAGTGGGTGATGGCGGTGTTGATTTGTATAGTGAGTTGAGTGGTGTCGGTGTGAAAATCACGGCAGATAGACCGTATGCCGTTGTCTATACGGGGAATTACTTCTTGGGAGAAACTGAATTTAAAGGGTTGGGTGCTTCTAAGTTACACCAGGCTGTAGCGGTTGAACCCCAACATTTACCCAATGATGTGAATTTGGATTTGGGTGTTTCTCAAATTGTGAAAAAAGGTGAACTTTACACACAGAAAATTAAGTATTCATTTTATTGTGACCAAACAGGTGATGTACGCACAACATGACCGGTTTTAACCTCTAAACTATTGACATGTACGCACAACATGATATAATTCAATTGATAAGCGGTTACATTCGTGATTGGAGTAGTGTAATGATAAAAAATAATAAAGTTAAAATTTTGATTACCTTAATGCTGTCACTCTTACTGACGGGATGTTTAAGTAAGCATGATACCTTTGAGACTTCCGTTGGATCTGATACACCCCCTTCACGTTATAATCAGGTGGGTGTTCATGATCCATCTGTTGTGAAAGGCGAAGACAAAATCTTCATTGTGGGATCCCATCTTGCGTCCGCAACAACGACTGATTATGTCTCGTGGCAATTATTTGGGCAAGGGGTTCAAAATGGAAACCCCATGATTCCAGAAGTTCAAATCGACATGAAAGAAGCCTTAGAATGGGCTGAAACTTCAACGTTTTGGGCCGGTGATATCATACAAATGAAAGATGGTAAATATTACTTCTATTATTCAGTGTGTGAAGGATCACAACCCTTAGCCGCAATTGGTTATGCGGTGAGTGATCATGTGGAAGGGCCTTATGAAAATAAGGGTATTATTATGAAATCGGGTCGTGCTGGTAAGTTGTTGACTTATGAGCCAGACCGTTTAATTCAATATGATGCGAATATTCATCCCAATGCTATTGATCCTACTTTGTTCTATGATGAAAACGAACTGTTATGGATGGTCTATGGATCGTATTCCGGTGGTATCTTCTTGTTGAAGATAGATGAAGACACAAAGATGCCTGAAGCGGGCCAAGGTTATGGTACACGTATTACAGGTGGTAAACATACCCGTATTGAGAATCCATATATTATCTATGATAAAGACACTGCGTATTACTACTTCTATGCTTCCTTTGGGGGATTGGCAAGTGGTGATGGATACCAAACGCGTGTGGGACGTTCAAAAGATATTGAAGGACCGTATCTGGATTCAAAAGGACAAGACATGGATGCGATATTCGATATTGCGAAACCTTTCTTCGATGATG
>DEQB01000009.1:0-13998 GCA_002359085.1 Erysipelothrix sp. UBA3377 | reverse complement strand
GCGCCCATTCGATACAGTGGTGAGAATTTCACTGAAATGAATACGGACATCAGTGGTCAGTATCAATTTATAAGAAATGAAATGGTTATTATGGGTGATATCTCAATCTCTACATTATTAACCATTGAAAATGGGGTCGCAAACTTCAATGGAGAACAAGCACCCATCACACAAGACGGAAATTTTGTTTCCTTCAAATTGGGAAATGTAAATTATGAAGGTGTTAGCCTGAAACAATGGGATGTCAGACAACAAAAAATGGTAAAAACAATTACCGTTCAAGGGGATGACAACACTTCCATTTGGGCGATTGAAGAATAGGGGAACATATGAAAAAAATACTTAAAAAATCATTAATATTCACATTAGGGATTCTATTACTTTTGAGTTCAGTTTTACAAACTCCAGTTCAAGCTGAAGCAGCGGTTACTTCAACCCTTGTGACACAAACAGAAGGATACATTGATTACAAACAAGGCATCAAGGATGTGTATCAGGGTGAGGCGATTGTGTTTGATGTGGAGGGTGTTGTTTCCATTGAATATGGAAACAGTGCAACCTTTAATGTGATGACACAACAAGCGGGTCACTATTACTTAAACCTTGAGTATGAGATTCCCAATGAGAAGGTCTTACCCACCACATTGGAAATTAGGGTAAACCAACAATTCTTATATGATGAGTTGAGAAACGTAACGTTACAAAATAAATGGCATCGTGATGAGACACCGGTTATTGATCGTTATGACAATGAAATCGTTCCCGATGTGAATCAAGTAAAGGGTGTTCAAGAAACCTTTATCTATGATAGCAGTGGTCGTGAAAGAGAACCGTTACTTGTGTACTTAGAAGCAGGAAGTAATACCGTTTCATTAACAAGTATTGAAGGGGATATCTTAATTTCAAAGTTACAAGCGATGGGTCAAAAGGATGCGGTTAAGCGTAATTACGGCGCTGATAAAGTGGGTGAACTTGAAGGGGATCAATATATTTATATTGAGGCAGAGACGCCAACACTTCAAAACAGTCCTTCCACAAGACCGGGTTCATGGTTCAATATGAACTTGACACCTTATGATACAAAGTTAAAAAAATTAAATTACTTGGATGGTCTTTCATTTAAGGAAGCCCTTCAATATATTGAATATGAATTTGAAGTTGAAGAAAGTGGTCAGTATCACTTGGGATTCAGGTATCTACAAGATGCGAAGGTTGATTTTTCAGTCTTTGCGGATATTCTTATTGACGATGAGATTGTTTCTGAATCTTTAGAGAATTACAAATTTGAATATGTAACAAACTTCTCAGATATGATTGTACATAATGAGGAAGGGAACTTAATATTTGATTTAGAAAAAGGGACACACACCCTTAAGATTGTCTTAAGAGTGGATGAACTTCAAGATATATTAAATGAATTAGAGACGATCGTTTCTGAAGTACAACAACTTTCCATTACCATTAAAAACTTAGTAGGTAATGTGGTTGATAAAAACAGAAACTTCGAGATATTAGAGTATATTCCAGATGTTGAAAGTCAACTCACGGGTTGGGCTGATCAATTAGACGCAATTTATAAAGCAGCGCAAGCATTAGAGGGTACAACCGATAATGTTAGTGCGTTTTCCTCCTTGAAGATTGCGGAAAAACAACTGAGAAGTATTGCTTCTAAGCAAAGAGAAATTCACATTCGTGTGAATGAACTTGCGACTGGAACAAACTCAATTACCGCATATTTGGGAACTGTCTTAGAAGGGATGACCAACAATGGTCTTTCCATTGATAAAATGTTCTTTATTCAAGATAAAGACAACGTTCCCAAACGTGCAAACATTTTTGCGAAAACAGTAGACAGTGTCGTTCGATTCTTTACTTCATTTGGGGATCAGAGTTATGAAATCAATGATGAAGATTCAGACAGTCTACAAGTATGGGTTAACAGACCCCGTCAATACATTGAAATTCTACAAAATATTATTGATAAAGAATTTACACCGGCAACGGGAACGAAAGTTCAGTTATCCATTATGCCTGATGCGAATAAATTGGTCTTGGCCAATGCAGCGGGTACTGCACCCGATGTGGCACTTGGATTGAACTATGCTTTACCATTTGACCTTGCGATTCGTGGGGCATTGTTGGACTTGAGTGAGTTCGATGAATTTGAATCCGTTGCGAAACAATATCCGGAACAATTAATTGTGCCATCGATGATTGGTGATGCGGTGTACGCAATGCCTGAAACCATGAACTTCTATGTCTTGTTTTATCGTAAAGACGTGATGGACAACATTGGTTTGGAGGTCTTTGATACGATGGATGATGTGGTACAAAACTTACCCATCTTACACCAACAGGGATTGAATTTCTTCTATCCGACAGCAGGGATGGCTTCCATGAAGATCTTTGCGGGAACGATGCCGATTATTTATCAAAATGGTGGTAATTTCTATGGNNATTGAGAGAACAGCGCTTAACTCGCAAGAAACTATTGCGGGATTCAAACAGTTAACAGACTTATTTACAATTTATAACATTCCTTATGATGTACCCAGTTTCTACCAACAATTTAGAGATGGTTCCATTCCAGTGGGGATTGCGGATTATGGTGCGTATAACCTGATCACCAACGCAGCGCCTGAGATTGCGAACTTATGGGATATTGCGTTGATGCCGGGTTATGAAGATGAGAATGGAGAAGTGCTTCGTTATTCATCAGGTGGTGCAGAGAGCAGTGTTATTTTCTCTGATACGGAAATGAAAGATGCATCATGGGAATTCATGCAGTGGTGGAGTTCTGCTTCCGTTCAAAGTGAATTTGGAACGGCACTTCAAACTTCTTTTGGTAAAGAGTATATGTGGAATACAGCGAACTTAGAAGCATTCTCAAACTTACCGTGGAAAACCCAGCACAAAGAAGTAATATTAGCGCAAGCTGATTGGATTGTGGAAGTACCGCGTGTATTGGGAACGTATATGTTGGAACGTGAAGTTTCAAACGCATACAACTCAGTGGTTTTAGATGGTGAAGACATTCGTCGTGCCATTGACTTATCTACCAAGCGGATTAACCGTGAAACCAATCGTAAGCTTGAAGAATTTGGTTATTTAAATGAAAACAGAGTGTACAAAACACCGAAAATTGAAGACTTATGGGAGGTGAAGGGTCGTGACTAAATTGAATGAAGATTTAATACTAAATCAAGAAGATACCAACCCCTCTGCTAAAAAGAAAAAAAATAGAACGGTGCCGCTTTATTTGTCACCCTTTGCGCTTCTATTCTTGGTCTTTATTGTTGTACCGGTGATTACAGCGGTTGGATTATCATTCACTAACTTTAACACCATTGAGTTTCCTTCATTTGTTGGATTTCTCAACTATATTAACTTATTAACTCAAGATGATATCTTTATGCAATATGTGCTCCCCAATACGGTCGTGTTCGCATTGATTGTTGGACCTGGTGGTTATTTGTTGGGATTCTTATTGGCATGGATGTTGGCACAACTACCCAAATTACCGCGTACCGTTATGGCGCTGATCTTCTATTCACCCTCAATGACAACGGGTGTTGCGATGACAGTGGTTTGGACCGTACTCTTTAGTGGTAATGCTTCGGGTTATATTAACAGTATTTTGATTGGCCTTGGGTTTATCAATGAGCCTGTTATCTGGCTACAAGATGCGCGTTATATTATGCCGATTATGATTGTGGTTGCGCTTTGGAGTAGTATGGGTGTTGGATTTCTGGCCATGTTGTCAGGGGTTCTGAACATTGATAAAGAACTTTATGAAGCGGGTGCCATTGATGGAATTAAAAATAGATTTCAAGAACTGATTTATATTACGGTTCCTGCCATGAAGCCTCAAATGTTATTTGGTGCCGTAATGGCGATTGTGAATACCTTCTCCAATGGTATGATCGGGGTACAATTAACGGGTGCCAACCCGACCCCTGGTTATGCGGGTCAATTAATCGTAAACCATATTGATGACTATGGGTTCTTGCGATATGAGATGGGTTATGCAGCAGCAGTTTCAGTTGTATTATTAATGATTATTTATTTATTCAGTCATTTTGCGAAGAAGTTATTCAGTGAGTAGGAGGAGGGATTAGATGGCATTGAAAAAAGTGGGTACCAACCCGGATCGTTTTGAAAAATCACAGATTAAGTTCTATGTCGTATTGGCGCCATTTGTTGCCTTTATGTTATTGCCCATAATCTTTATCTTTAACCACGCATTTAAACCTATGGATGAATTGTTTGCTTATCCACCTCGGTTTTTTGCGAAACAACCAACTTGGGATAACTTTAGAAACTTATTCAGAGCATCACAGATTAGCAGTATTCCCATTTCACGTTATATATTTAACAGTGTGGTGGTGACGGTTATTGTATTGATCTTATCAATACTGATATCAACCATGGCTGCATTTGTGCTTTCAAAGAAACAATTTCGTTCAAAAAAATTATTATTAGAAATCAACAACGTTGCGTTAATGTTTGTGGCTACTGCCGTTACGATTCCACGTTATTTAATTGTGGAAACATTGGGTATTACAGATACAGTATGGGCACATATTTTACCCTTATTGGTCATGCCTGTTGGATTGTTTTTGGTAAAACAATTTATTGATCAGGTGCCAGATACATTGATTGAAGCAGCCGTTATTGATGGGGCGACGGATTGGCAAATTTATCGTAGAATCATTCTACCGTTGATTAAACCAGCCATCGCAACACTCGCGATCTTATCGTTTCAAACCGTATGGAATAACCTTGAGACATCACAACTTTACGTGAACACAGACTCACTGAGGACTTTGGCGTTCTATATGAATACGCTGGCTTCACAGTCTAATGTTGTGGCTGGACAGGGAATCGCAGCAGCGGCTTCGCTCATTATGTTTGTTCCAAACTTGGTATTATTCATTATTTTCCAAAGTAATGTTATGAATACGATGTCGACGTCAGGAATTAAGTAGGTGAAATCATGAAAAAACGATTATTTAAACTAGCGATAATCTTCACGTTCATCTTCGCTTTACTTCCAACTACTGTCCATGCAGATGTGCCTTATAAAACATTTACCGTTGATGGTGAAAGAAACTTTATTGAGACACAAACTGCGTATGTGCCTGAAAGTCGATTGGTTCAATTTGGTGATGAACTGTTGAAACAACCCAGTGACTTTAAAGTTCATGAAGGTCATCTGTATATTGCGGATACTGGGAATAAGCGGATATTGATAACAACCTTAAAAGGTGACGTTGTGAATATCATGGGTGAAGATATCTTAGAAAAACCAGTCGGACTGGATGTAGCCAACGGTTATGTCTATGTGGCTGATGAAACGTTGGGCCAAGTGGTTCAATTCGATGTAGATGGGAATGTGGAACACGTTTATGAAAGACCAACCAGTCCTTCATTTGGTTCAAGTTCACCCTTTACACCCACAAAAGTTACCGTAGACTCTCGTGAAAACTTGTATGTTATATCACGAGGAAACAGTAACGGCTTAATTCAATTAAATAGAAATACAAATGCAGAGTTCCTTGGATACTTTGCGCCGAATATGACTTCAATTAGTTTGTTGACTTCATTTCGACGTTTGATCTTTACGGAAGAACAATTGGCAAGGATGTTAAACATCATCCCAAACAGTCCCGTAAACTTAACGATTGATCCTGAAGGTTTGGTTTATACCATCACACCTCAAGATAATTTTGAGTCATTGAAGAAGTTAAACATGGGTGGAAATAACATCTTGGATGCGACGATATCTGATCGTCAAATGACAGGTGTTGCGGTAGGACCGTATGAAAACATCTTTACAATTTCTTCAAACGGTTATATTTACGAATACAACCGTGAAGGAAACTTGCTCTTTATTTTTGGGGGAAGGGATTCTGGTCAACAACGTTTGGGTTTATTTACCCAAGCCGTTGCGATTGATGTGGATCAACAAAACAGTATCTATGTCTTAGATCAAACCAAAGGTGAGATTCAAGTATTTAAGAGTACTGAGTTTGCGGATCAAGTGCATGAAGCCTTGGTCTTATACCAAGATGGTAATTATGAAGAAAGTAAACACATTTGGGACGGTGTTCTAAAAGTGAACTCACTCTTCGATTTTGCGAACTTGGGAATGGGTGAAGCACACTTTAAAGACGAAAATTATGCGGAAGCTTTGGAGTCTTATCGTTTGGCCCATAATGTATCGGGTTACTCTGATGCATATTGGGAACTACGAAACGTATGGATTCGTGAGAACATCTTACCCATGATGGGTTGGTTATTGGGTCTTTGGATTTTTGTGAAAGTGTTCAAATTTGTGAACGGAAAATGGCCCATTACAGCTTATAACAACTTTAAATCAAAAATTAAAAACAACAAACTCTATCAGGAATTGACGTATGCGACATACTTTATGAAGCATCCAATTGATGGTAGTTATGGTATCAAACGTGAAGGTAAGACCAGCAACCTATCCGTCGCAATTGTCGGTGCTCTGGCTTTGATTGTCTATGCATTATCGAAGTACTTTACGGGATTTATTTTCTCAAATGTACGTTCAGGTGAATTTACAGTCGTCAATGATATCTTCATTGGATTTGTAATTTACGTATTTGTGGTATCGGCTACGTATTTGGTTTCAACCATCAATGATGGGGAATCCACATATAAAAACTTGATGCATGGATTTGTGTATGCGTTGACACCTTATATCTTGTTCCAACCGATTGTGACATTAATCAGTAATTTCTTAACGCTAAATGAGGCATTTGTCATTCAATTCTCAAGTGTGGTAATTCTCACATGGGTCTTGGTGTTACTGTTTATAGCGATTAAGGAATTGAACAACTATGAAGGTCGTGAAACCATTAAGATTATCTTGATCAGTCTGTTCACCATGTTTATTGGTGCATTGATTATCTTTGTATTGTATATCTTATTCAATCAATTATTTTCATTCATTCAAGCGGTGTTTAGAGAGGCGGTGTATCGATTTGAAATTCGGTGATTTTATTAAAAAGAACTTCATTGCGTTGGCTTATACAGCCTTTGTAATCGTACTTACCATCGTCTTGGGAATTCATACCCTCGCATCACCCAGTACCTCAAAACCCGTCATCGTTCCTGATGATGTGATTACAGAAGAGGTTGTGGATGAAGAAGGTGGAGAAGTTGTTGAGGAAGAGGTTGACCCCATTCCAGATACGACTCCAGAAGCACCGGGTGAAGTGATTGAAAGTAATTTCAAGGACAACAGAACTCAGTTTATCCTTGAGTCTGTCGATGAAATTGATGGACATAAGAAAATTGTTTCATCGGATGCCTATGACCTGTATCTACAGGAAGAAAACTTATCTATTATCCTTAGAAATAAAGATTCAGGTGCCGTGTTGTACTCAACCGTAAAGAACCCGGATCAAAGTAATGAGAAGTGGACCAACTTCGTAAAATCAGGCGTTGTGATTGAGTATCTTCAAGGTACCAACATTGTCTACTATCAAGCAGACATGTACACCGGTGATCCAAGTAAAAATGTTACTTACAATTCAAATGGATTTGTGGCTAAAGTATCGTATCCAAACTTAGAATTTGAATATGAGCTGCATGTGAGCTTAGAAGACGATGTCCTCACAGCCCACATACCCATTGATTCAATTGTTGAAAACAGTGATGTGTATAAAGTTGCGAATGTTTATGTTTATCCATTCATGGGTTACTCCAAGATGGATGAAGAACAAGGGTATATGTTCTTACCAGATGGTAATGGTTCATTGATTCATTTAAAAAACAACAATGGTCAATTTACACAACCCTATAACCAAATGATTTATGGAGACAACGCAGGGGTGGATGATCCTTATGTTCTGTCTTTGTTCAACAATTTAAATCCCATCAATGAGAACACTGGAATTACAATGCCTGTCTATGGTGTGGTTCACAGTGAAAAAGATTTGGGATTCTTGGGAATTATTGAGAGTGGTGATGAGAGTGCAAGACTGTATGTGTATCCAAATGGGGCTATCTTACCTTATAACTGGATTACACCCAGCTTTGTTTATCGTCAGTTCTATAACCAATTGACCAGTAAAACAACAGGTACAATGGTTATTCGCCAGGAAAATAAAAATAATTTCGACATTACCATTCAGTATCATTTACTTGATAATGAGGATGCGGATTATGTTGGGATGGCGAAAGTATATCGTGAATACTTAGAAGATAAAGGTGCCATTGAGAATCAAGAAATTACGTATAAGATGCGTTTGGACTTCTTGGGCACGGATGTGAAAGATGGATTATTGTTCAGACAAAATGTGACGATGACTACTTTTGAACAAGCTGTCAATATATTGAATGGATTGAGAGAACAAGGTGTTGATAACACAATGTCTGTTTTCCAAGGTTGGCAGAAAAATGGAAGTTATGCGAGTTTACCGCATAAGAATTTCAAAGTTCAAAATTCTTTGGGTGATATCAATCAGCTGAAGACATTGGATGGGTCTCAAGAAATTTATCTTGAATCTGATTTATTACGTTACAATCCATCAACCAATGCACCTAACAGTGCAACGTTGATGAAGAAATTAAATAAAAGAACCTTCCAGGAAGATGTTCATGGTCGTGTATTTAAATCCTTTAACTTTATCACACCTGAAGAAAGTGTGGATAATGCGGATCGTTTATCCGCAAGCTACCTCACAAATGGGTTTGAAAATATCTCCATTACAGGTATTAGTAACAACTTGTTCTCCTATCTAAAAAGTAGTAAGGTGATGGATCGTATCCATTCAGCAAGTGTTTATTCAGAAATATTTAAATCTTTCAATGATAAAGGCTTGAATGTTTCAGCCACAACACCATATGCCCTTTACTGGGAGTACACAGATTCGTTGTTGGATGTTCAAGTTGAATCTTCAAATTATGTTTTCGTGGGTGAAGATGTTCCGTTTATGTCAATTGTACTAAAAGGTAAGAAGGCCATGTATGCGCCTTATATTAACTTTAACGCGAATCATGATGAATATATCTTGCGTATGATTGAGTATGGTGTTTATCCATCCTTTATCATCACACATGAACCTTCAAGTGGTTTACAGCTGACAAACTCAGCCCATTACTATAGTACAGAGTATGCGCAGTATGAATCACAAATCGTCAGTTATGACGCAATTTTTAAAGAAGTACACGCACTGACCAACGGTTCCGTTATTTCAGATCACAAACGTGATGGAAATGTGGTTGTGGTCAGTTATGAAAACGATGTTAGATTGGTAATCAACTATGGCGATGATGCGGTAGAGGTTGAAGGTGTACAGGTTGATGGTATGAGTTATGAGGTGGTGAGTCGATGAAAAATAAAAAGAAAAAAGGGTTGTTTAAGAAAATAAATCCCGGGATTCTATTTATCGCACCGTGGCTCATTGGATTTACGGTCTTGGTATTATGGCCGTTGATTCAATCGTTCTACTTTAGTTTGAATACGATTCGACTCAGACCAACGGGACGTGTATATCTGTTTGTGGGTTTGGATAACTATCGGGATATTTTCCTTAAGGACATGTTCTTTGTTCAGGAATTGATTTCATTTTTAATCAGTACAATCTTAAGAGTTCCGGTTATTATCGTGTTCTCGTTGATTATCGCATTACTCCTGAATCAAAATTTAAAATTCAAAGGGGCATTGCGTGTCTTGTTCTTCTTACCGGTTATCATATCAAGTGGTCCGGTTATGGAGCAGTTGATATCAGAAGGGGCGACTTCTATTCCAGTATTGGATACAGGGACTTTAAATGGGATTATCTCTAATGTACTTCCGGTTTGGTTAGCCGTACCGTTTACGAGTTTATTCTCTGAGATTATCGTGGTTCTTTGGTATTCAGGGGTACAGATCCTAATCTTTATTGCTGCCTTACAGAAGATTGATAGCAGTCTATATGAAGCAGCGAAAATGGATGGTGCTTCCAAGTGGGAGCAGTTCTGGAAGATTACATTGCCAACATTGAGACCGATGATTTTACTCAATGCAATGTATACGCTGGTAGTATTGGCAAACAGCGGTCAAAACAATATTATCACTTTGATTTATAACAACATGTTCTCAGCAACGCGTGGTTATGGATTTGCTTCTGCTATGGCGTGGATGTATGCACTCATTATCTTATTGATGATTGGTGCGACGTTCCTGTTGTTGAAAGAGAAACGTGGTTATGTGGATCCATTGAAACCTGTGATTTCTAATAAAGAACGCAGAAGACGGGATCGTCAATTTAAAAAGCAACAAAAAAATAAGAAAAAATTGAGTAGAGAGGAGCAAACAGCGTGACACAAGAAACACTGGAATTAAAAGAGAATACAAAACTTAAAAATTTCTGGATTAAGTTACGTATCCGTTTGCGTGGGACAAACCAAACACAGGGATGGGTTGGAAAATTTATTTCATACGCCTTGTTGATTAGTATTGGTTTTGTATACCTATATCCTTTACTCCATATGCTCGCAACCAGTTTTATGTCACTTGATGACTTACTGGATTCGTCTGTGACATGGATTCCATCGTCACTTTATTTGAGAAACTACCAACAGGTCTTCCAGGTTATGAACCTTAAAGAGGGACTCTTTGGAAGTATCATGATTTCATTGGTACCGACATTGTTCCAACTTGTTGTAACATGCTTGGTTGGCTATGGGTTTGCCACCTATGAATTTAAGTTTAAGAAAACGATGATGTTCTTACTCTTATTTAGTTTCGTGATTCCGCCTCAAATTACCATGATGCCTACTTATGTCTTATATAATGACCTTGGCTTATTGGGTTCGCTGAAAGCATTTGTGATTCCAGCGTTATTGGGGCAGGGAATTAAAAGCCCAATATTTATCTTTATTTTCTACCAATTTTTCAAACAGACGCCCAAGTCTTTGTATGAAGCTGCACGGGTTGATGGTGCTGGGGAATGGCGCATCTTTTATAAAGTTGCACTGCCCATGGCCATGCCTGCGGTTGTCATCGTGTTCTTGTTCTCGTTTGTTTGGTATTGGAATGAAACATATTTGGTGAATTTATACATCGGTTCAGTAGCAGGAAGGAGTGTTAAATGGACTACAGTTCTAATTCAATTGCAATTGTTTAGATCAAGTTATGAACAATTGTACCCTGTGGCGTTGAATATCAATACGCCCAACAAATGGAACGAAGGGGTTTCAATGGCAGGAACAGTTATCAGTATTTTACCGCTTTTGATTACATACTTTGTTTTACAAAGATACTTCGTAGAGAGTGTCGACAATGCAGGAATTACTGGAGAGTAACAGAAAGGACATTTTATGAAAAACTTAAAGAAATATTTAGCTTTATTAGTAGCAATTATGTTGCTAGTGGGTTGTTCTTCAAACGATAAAGGGCCAGGTGCCGATACAGATTTTGATGAACTACCAGCGATGACTACAGATGAGATTACACTTACAGTTGCAACATGGCAACAACCTTCCTTACAAACAGCACTTAAAGATGCTTTTGAGGACAAATATCCAAACATTACCATTGAACTTATTGAAGTTGATGGTGCAGCATGGATGGATAGTTTAACAAACCTTGCATCAGCAGGTAACTTACCAGATGTATTCTGGTACCAAGGTGACGTTGATATCGCAATCCGTAACGGATGGCTTGGAGACTTAACACCTTATTGGAATGCAGACCCTGAATCAGAAGACGTATTGGATACATTGAAGGATCAAGGTGTTTACACCATGGTTGATGGCGATGTTAAGAAATTATCAGCAGCATCCGCATACCAACCATACACAATTTATCTTGATGAAAACCTATTCACACGTTATAACGTGGATATGCCAGCTACAGACTGGAAATGGTCAGACATGATTTCATTGATGGAAGAAATGACCATTCCTGAAGACGGAATCTTTGGTTATAACACCTATACACACCTTCTAACCATGTCACCAATCGTGAATGGTGATGCAGTGGGTGAGTTTGGTTGGGATGGCGAAAGCTATGACTTAACAGGATACTGGGCATCAGCACTACAACAACATGCTGAGTTTGTACAATCCGGTGTTCATGCACCTTTCTTTGATACAGATGAAGCTGAAGCAGCATTTGGTGACAGATTACTTTGGTCAGCAAGTTCTGGACGTGTCGCAATGCAACTTGACGCATGGTGGACCACAAGCTTGTTCTCAACTCCTGAATTTGTTGATAAGGGAATCAAATGGGTTCCTTACGCAGTACCACAAGGTGACAATGCACAAACCCTTAACAAACCTGCGTTTGTTGACTTTGGATCCATTTCACCTACAGCAGACTACCCAAGAGAAGCATACGAAGCACTAAAATGGTTCGGATGGGGATCAGAAGGTCATGCAGTTAAATTAAACCACTTCAAGACAGCAGTTCTTGAAAGCGGCGATAAAGAATTCTCATACCCAGATGGATTACCACTAGTTAAAAAACAAGCACTATGGGATGAAGTTCTTGACCAATATACTACAAAATTAGAAGCAGACGGTAATGGCGATCAAGTTAAGTACTACGCTGACTTCTTAGACAATGTAAAATCACCCATTCCATTGGGTGGTGCAGTGCATCCAGGATTTGCAACATTCTTAGGCGAGCAATACTTCGCAGGTGAATACGGAAACGTTGAAACTGAAGTTATTGAAGGAAACTTAAGAGCAGCAGATATTGCACCTGACTTAACAAACAGATTAAACCAAAGCCGTGAAGAAACAATGGCAGAATTGTTCGACTAATCTTTGGATTCAAGAAAATGGATAGGGGCACAGAGACACTTTTGTGTCCCTTCTATTTATAGTTAAAGGGGAAACCATGGAAAAATTTAAGAAATATCAATCGAGTTTGGGTGTTCATGATCCAACAATTATTTTTCATGAACCCAATCAAACGTACTATATGTACGCGACTGACACAAGTATAAATGGTGAAATGAAACCAGGGATCTTAATTCGTAAATCAATGGATTTAATGCATTGGGAAAATTTACACAACGCATTAAGCGGCATACCAAAATGGGTTTATGAATATACAAATCCTGGCAATCTTTGGGCACCTGAGGTTGTCTTAATCAACGGGGTATACAGAATGTATTATTCAGCTTCTATGTTTGGGACCAATCAGTCTGTCATTGGGCTTGCTGAAGCGACACATCCTGAAGGACCTTGGATTGATCAAGGTTTGGTTTTAAGTTCACATCCTGATAAAAGCGAGGCCAACGCCATTGATGCTAACGTTCTGTATGATCGTGATCATCAATTGTGGTTTGTTTATGGCTCATTTTTCTCAGGAATTCATATTAAAAAATTGGATGAAAAAAGTGGTAAACTTCTAAATCCAAATACGGAAGGCACCTGTATTGCACGGCGTTCCATCAACGTTGAAGGCGCCATTGAAGGACCCTTCATTTATTACCACAAGAACTTTGATATGTATTACCTATTCACATCCTATGACTTTTTAGGAGAAAGTTATAACGTGCGTGTCGCAAGGTCAAAGGATATAAAAGGACCGTATGTTGATACCAATGGTTATGGTATGTTTGGAGAAATTGATGATCCACATCGAAATGGGACTAAAATATTGGGCTCTTATAATTTAGAACCTGAACCCCACTGGACATCCATTGGACATAATTCCATTCTCGATGTTCACAATACGCAATATATGGTGGCGCACTCTCGTGTCAAACACCAACACTATCCGCACTTTCTTTATCTCAAACCTCTAATTTGGCTTGATTCAGGGTGGCCTGTGGTAAGTTTGGGTGAATTCATTGAGTTTGTAGAGACACAACCCAATAATTTTAAAGGTATTGTCTTTGAGGCGAATTCAACAGACAGTATGATTGAAACAGACTTAAACATTGATACTACGGATTATAAAACGTACCGCTGTACTTTAGAAAATGGCGATACTGTGATCGCGATTTGTGGCATCAACGCAAA
>DEQB01000013.1:1184-3532 GCA_002359085.1 Erysipelothrix sp. UBA3377 | reverse complement strand
AATTGGGAATATTTTGTGAATAATAATGTTGGGGATAATACCTTACTGGGTAATATCAGAGAAAACTTTAAGGAAGTTTTTAAGTGGGCAGGAAATGGTCAAACTACCGATGTTGGGGGCATGGGTATTTGGGCGCCGGATGTATACTATAGTGAGAGCTATAAAAACAGTGACGGCACAACGGGTGCTTATTTGATGTACTTTAGTTTATCGACGGGTCAAGATGTGGTGGGTGTTGAACATTATCGTTCTTTGATTGGACTTGCGGTATCCAAGGATGTGGAAGGTCCTTATCTGTATGAGGATACGGTAATCTATACTGGTTTTAGAAATCAAGAAGACGATTATGGATATTGGCCCAATTCTGATTTTGATGAAGTCTTCCCAAATGAAACCCCAAACAGTCGATACTTCAGAGAAAATGGGACGTATAATTTTGATAACTATCCCAATGCGATTGATCCTACGATCGTTGATGGTGAGGATGGTCGTGTTTATATGGTCTATGGATCGTGGAATGGTGGCGTATGGATTTTAGAAATCAGTCCTGAAACAGGCTTGGTTATCAATCGTCCTTCTTCATACAATAATGGTGTTGTAGCGGGCAATGATCGTGCAGATTCTTACTTCGGTACGCGTATCTTCGGGGGTTATTGGCAGACAGGTGAAGGTCCTTATATTCAGTATCATGAAGAAACGGGTTATTATCATTTGTATATGACCTATGGTACTTTGGATCAAGCGGGTACTTATAATATGCGCTTCTTTAGATCGAAAGACATTATGGGTCCTTATGTGGATATTAATGGAGAGGAAGCATATTTGGCTTCCAATTCAGATATTTCCAGAAGGGGTAATAAACTATACGGTAGTGTTGAGTTTGCGGCTTCTCAAACGATTGCGAAAAACGCGGGTTTCTTTAGCTATCGTGTTCCGGGCCATAATTCAGTGTATTATGATGATGAAAGTGGTGTGGATTATATTGTGTTTCATACGAGATTCAGTAATAAAGGTGAGGGACATGAAGTGCGTGTCCATCAAATTTTATGGAATGATGAAGGGTGGCCTTTGATTCCACTTCAAAGATATAATGGTGAAACTGTTGAAACTGATGTGAATATGGCAGGTAACTATGTCATGGTGAATCAAGGTAAAGACACAAACTCAGTTTCTAAAGATTCCTTTGGGGTAACTCTTGAATCGGATGGTAGTATTACGGGAGCCCATAAGGGATCGTGGTCCTTTGAGGATGGTGAACTTACCGTTACCTTAACACGCGATACCTTTAAAGGTTATGTGCTGACTCAATCCACACAACTGACGGATTGGCATGAAGACTTAACCATTACCTTGATGGATGATACGGGGGTTTCTCTTTTGGGGGCTCGTGTGGGTGAATACTCAACCAGTGATTTGTTGTATCAAGCGAAAGAGGATTTGATCATCAGCCGTACCACAGAGATTGTGAATAACATGTTCTTACCCACTGAAGTAACGGGAGGTGTAAAAGTCTCGTGGTCTTCTGATACACCTGAGGTGATTGGTAATAAGGGTACGGTGAATCTTCAGGATTATCCTGTTGAAGTTACTTTAACTGCTACTTTACGTTATTCAGACTTGGTAGAAACAAAGGAATTCAAACTTGAGACTGCAGGCTTGATTTATGATAAACCGAAAAATGATATGACACTTCCAATCACTATTTCAATCGGTGTATTGATTGTGGGAGCGGGTGTTTATGGGTTACATAAGAAACGAAATAGAGTAGAAACAATTGAAGAATAACCAAGGGCGCTTGTGAAGCGCCTTTTCATTTTCACAAATGGTACGTACAATTCAGGAAAAATCGATATTTTGTTGACTTGTACGCACAAATAAACTAGAATGAAGTTAGATTAGTAAACGATTACAGGAGGTTTATATGAAATCGGATCATATTGTTTTACGTTTGATGCAAAAACTGGGAGTAGTTTTATTAGCGACAATGATATCCATATCGACTATTAATACTAGCAAGTTTATTGTGTCTCAGGCTGAAGATTCCGAAACCCCAATAAGAGAGGTTTTGGATTATGAGGAAGTCTCAGTTCATGACCCTTCCATTATCAAGGATGGGGATACTTATTATGTTTTCGGAAGTCATGTTTCGGCAGCTAAATCGTCTGATTTAAAGAATTGGACACATTTCGTTACTGGTGGTATTACAGATAACTCTCTATTAGGGAATATTCGAGATAATTTTTCTGAAGTCTTTGAGTGGGCTGGGAATGGTGATTCAACGGATATTGACGCATTGGGTATTTGGGCTCCAGATGTTTACTATAGCTCCGAATACGTCAATGAAGACA
>DEQB01000013.1:0-1148 GCA_002359085.1 Erysipelothrix sp. UBA3377 | reverse complement strand
TACAAAAGGTGCATATTTGATGTACTTTAGTTTATCAACGGGACAAGATGTTCCGGGTGTTGAACATTATCGTTCACTGATTGGTTTGGCTGTCTCAAAAAATATTGAAGGACCATATATTTATAAGGATACCATCATTTATTCTGGCTTTACCAATATTGAAGATGATAAGGGGCACTATAGTCAGACTGACTTTAATGATGTGTTCCCAGGTGCAGCACCTCGTAGTGGAAATTTCAATTCCAATGGGTCATTTAATTTCAATTATTTCCCCAATGCGATTGATCCTACCATTGTAGAGGGTCATGATGGAAAACTATACATGAATTACGGTTCATGGAATGGTGGGATTTGGGTATTAGAAATAGATCCACAAACGGGATTGGTTATCAACCGTCCAACTGATTACAATGGTGGTAAGGTTGATGGAAATGACCGTATGGACGCATATTTTGGAACACAAATTGCAACAGGGCAAAGAACAACAGGTGAAGGTGCCTATATTCAATATCATGAAGAAAGCGGCTATTACCACTTGTACATTACATATGGTACGCTTGAACAAGCAGGTGACTATAACGTTCGATTCTTTAGATCAAAGAATATTACGGGTCCTTATGTAGATCAAGCTGGGTTTGATCCCTTTGTTGCAGAACGTAATAATCGACCTGATGTTCATGGAAAAATATTAGGCAGTTTTGAATTCAGTGCCGAACAAGCACTTGATGATAAAGCAACGTATATGGGCTATCGTGTTCCTGGTCATAATTCAGTTTTATATGAAGATGGTAAACACTATCTTGTCTTCCACTCACGTTTTAAAGACAAAGGTGAAGGGCATGAAGTGCGTGTACATCAAATCTTATTTGACAAGGAAGGTTGGCCCCTTGTGGCACCGCAACGTTATCATGGTGAAACAATTCAAAAAGATATTGATGTGAGTGGTAATTACTTATTGGTAAATCAAGGTAAAGACACAACCAAATCTACAAAAATGTCATTTGCTGTAACCTTAAATGATGATGGTACCATCAGTGGTTCACAAACTGGCAAATGGACTTTAGTTGAAGATACATTATCCATTACCTTGGATGATACAACCTATACAGGATATGTATTAAATCAAACAACACCACTTACCAATTGGA
>DEQB01000097.1:6357-8305 GCA_002359085.1 Erysipelothrix sp. UBA3377 | reverse complement strand
GCTCTGGAAAAAGAACATACAGGTCCCAAGGCCATTGTCTTGGATACCATTAAGTGTCAAGGGTTACCATACTTTGAGAACTTGTATGATAACCACCACTTACGCTTTGGGGATAAAGAAAAGGAAATACTTCAAAGTGAAATTGAAAGATTGAGAGGCAGTTTAAATGGGTAAAGAAATGAGAGATGTTTACCAAGAAACAATGGCTGAATTTATGGAAAAAGACGGTCGTGTGGTAATGATGGATGCTGATTTAGTGGGAGCTTCTGGGAGTTTAATGAACTTCAAGAAATTTCCAACACAAACCATCAATGCAGGCATTAGTGAAGCCAATATGATGTCTTCTGCAGCAGGGATGTCTTTAACTGGGATCAAACCCTTTGTCCATACTTTCGTACCATTTGCGACACGTCGTACCTATGATCAACTCTACATGTCAGGAATGTATAGTAAAAATAGTCTACATATTTATGGGTCTGAACCTGGAATATGGGCACAGTTCAATGGGGGAACCCATACATCCTTTGAGGACCTCGCATTGATGCGATCCCTACCGGGTGTTATCATTACTGCACCGTGTGATCAACATCAATTCAGATTCATACTTCATGAATACTACAATAATCCTAAGATGTACTATACACGCGCTACTCGTAAGTTTCAGGAAGATATTTATGATGAGAATACGCAATTTAAATTGGGACAGTGGCATATTATTCGCGAAGGTAAGGATGGGGTTATCTTCACGATGGGTGAAATGGTTCATGAAACACTTGCCGCAACTGAATTACTAAAAGAAAAAGGCTATGAATTAACGGTCGTGGATGCGTTTAGTATTGCGCCTTATGATTCAGAAATGATCCATAAAATGGCCATGAAATTTAGAAATATTATGGTTGTTGAGAATCACAATCATATTGGTGGCTTGGGGGATATCATTGCGCATGAAATTACCACCACTGATAGTTCAAATAAAATTTATCATCAATCTATTAAAGGAAAAACTGGGGAAGTTGGCGATTATAATTATTTAAGAAATCGCTTTGGTTTGGATCCTGATAGTATTGCGAATGCTTGGCTTGAGAATTGTCTAAACACATAAAAGGGAGTGATTTTCACTCCCTTTACTATTTAAAATAATCCATTAAGAATTGTGCGACGCCATGGTCTATGTTTGTTTCTGTAACATGTGAAGCATATGATTTCACTTCATCAGGAGCATTACCCATTGCGACACTTGTTTTCGCAACTTTGAACATACTCACATCGTTGAACCCGTCCCCAAATGTAATGACATTTTCTGGTTTAATATTGTGATGATGCATTACTTTACGGACCGCATTACCTTTTGATACGGTCTTAGCATAAACTTCAAGATTGTTGATATTTGAACTGGTTACAGTTAAGTTGAAGTTATCTAAAATCTCTTGTCGTGCAGGCATTAAGATCTCTGCTGGATTGGGCGTATCATTTGCCATGAGTAAAGCATTGATAATTTGGAAGCTTTTTAAGTCTTGGTCAGGGTTATCAATTCTTTTGATGACTTTATTTGTGTTAAATGGATTCGGTTGCGCAAAGAAGTCTGGAACATATTCGGTATATAAAATATCTTTGTCTGAGAAAAATAAAGTGGGTATTTGTTTTTCTTGAACGAAGTCATATAACTTAACGCGTTGGTCATGGGCCATTTCTTCAATGTCGAATGTATTGTTGAGCTCAATAATACCACCATTGGATCCAATCACACCGACCCGTTCATCAATATCTTTGGCGATATTTTCAATTAAGCCCTTCATTCTTCCTGTCGCAATGTAAAATAGGTGTCCTTGATCTAATAACTTACGGATGACTGTTTTTGTGATTTCTTGTACTTCGTGGTCTTCACCAGCCAAGCTGCCATCCATATCTGAAACAATTAAATATCTCTCCATCTCTATACCTCAATTCT
>DEQB01000097.1:0-6300 GCA_002359085.1 Erysipelothrix sp. UBA3377 | reverse complement strand
TAAAGACAATAAGTAAGTAGGCAATCCAAGTTTGTAATAAACTAAAAATATATCAGTACACCTAACTATAAAGGGTAATGGCTTCGTTTTCTCTTGTGGAATGAGTCAAAGTTTGGTATTATTAATGAACCGGGATATGGCGCAGCTTGGTAGCGCGCTTGCATGGGGTGCAAGAGGCCGCAGGTTCGAATCCTGTTATCCCGACCATATGATATTTTAGACCGCTCAGGCGGTTTTTTTGTTTGTAAGGGGAAGGTATATCCTATTACTCGTGAATAAAAAGTGTATGTTCACATGCATGGGATAAATACATCGTTTATATGGGGTTTACCAAACTAATAGTAACAATTCATTGAAATATCTTATGGTTGAGTGGATACAAAGGAATTCTCAATCTATAATTTAATCAGAAAATAGGAGGGAATTAATGCAAAATTATTTAGCGAATACAGATGAGAGAATGCCCACAATGAGAAGGTTTGCAATTTAGGAAGTTCATACAATGGAAAATTAAGGGATTTAATGATGTTGGCTGAACCCGAAGATTGGTCAATCATGAGAACAAATGACTTAATTTACAATTAAATATTCTCAGTTTTTGATCTCGCAATGTCTCAAAGTCTCGTTTACGAGAATTCTGATAAAAATGCAGCAGTTTTTAATACAGGGCTTTTGACCTTAAACGGCCAAGATATTTACGGGATGTTCTATCAAAACGCAGACGAAAATACAAAACAATACTGGTATTTAAAGGGGTTCTATAAGGATTCTGATAGACTACTAATGAATAACTTTACAAAGCTTCCTGAATTTGTAACAATTTTTGAAAATCCATCTGATGCATATTACGATTGTGACTTAGAGTTAAGAAAAGAACTTGATCATATTATTGATGACAATTATGAACGACTTCCTGAAAAACTGAAATCTCTTGATAAGGACACTTTAAGGTTAATAGTAAATGGTGCTATTGACGTTTCTCTAAAAAAAATAATAAGAAATATCCGGTTGATAGTACCGCAACTATATTTCGGAAAAACAATGTATTTAATATCAATTGATTTGTTTACGGAAAAATTTGCACTTGCTGTAGAAAAAATTAATAATCAATATAGAGCAAATACTATTTTGACTTTAGAAATGGCTTATATGCAAGCCAGACTCGCTATGAAGCCTGAAAGTGATTGGTTGATACCAAAGAATATTTAAAAAAGATTTTTAATTATTGATCTGGTAAGTCAATAAAAAAAGGGATATCTTTGTGTGATATCCCCTTTATTTAAATTAATTTTGTTTGAAGAAATTGATCTAAATGTGTTAGTCATTTCTTACAAACAAATTATATCATTTATTTGTTGAAATGCAAGTAGTATGTTCTCTTTTCTCAACGTTTCAGGAAAATGTTAGATTCTATAAAACACTATTATCGTTATTATTTGTAAAATATATATGGAGCACGTGAGCGAATGTCTTAAAGGCACCGCTCTTTTTTGTTATAATTGTGATAGAAATGAGGGATGGTTATGCATATCATTCAAGATAGAAAAAATCAGGCGGGCCTGGAAGAGATCTGGCTTGCGGGTGGCTGTTTTTGGGGAACCGAAGACTTTATAAAAAGAATTAAAGGGGTTAAATACACATCAGTGGGTTATGCGAATGGGTTGATTGAAAATCCATCGTATGAATTGGTTTGTACGGGTCAAACGGGTTATACGGAAACTACGTATGTGGTGTTTGATCCAAAGGTAATTTCATTGGATTTCTTATTGAAGGGTTATTTTAAATCCGTAAATCCTACATCATTGAATAAACAAGGAAATGATATTGGAACTCAATATCGTACGGGAATTTATTATGTTGATGCGGATCAAAAGAAAGTCATTGACAAAGCTTTGGATGAACTACAAGCATCGTATGATAAAAAAGTTGTGATTGAAAATGAACCTTTGAAGAATTATTGGTTGGCTGAGACGTATCATCAAAACTATTTGGATAAAAATCCAGGTGGGTATTGTCATATTCCTCAATCAGTCTTAGAGTTTGCGGAAAGTTATACGATGTATGAGAAAAAGAATGATGAGACTTTGAGAAATGAATTGAGTGACCTTGAATATGATGTGACTCAAAAGGGTGATACTGAGCGTCCATTCTCACATGCCTATGATGCGTTGTTTGAGACTGGAATTTATGTGGATATCGCCAGTGGTGAACCTTTGTTCTCTTCATTGGATAAATATGATGCGGGATGTGGGTGGCCTTCATTCACAAAACCCATTACCATGCCAAATGTTAAATTTAAAGATGATACCAGTTTTGGAATGCACAGAATTGAAGTTAAAAGTAATGTAGCTGAAAGTCACTTGGGACACGTATTTAATGATGGACCCAAAGATCAAGGTGGTCTTCGTTATTGCATAAATGGTGCAGCCTTGAAGTTTATACCCTATGATAATATGGAAGAAAGTGGCTATGCTTATCTTAAGTTCTTATTTGAAGGAAGTGATACAAAATGAGAGAACGGATTAAATTAGTGATTAATAACCACCAAATGTCTTGCCAGATTCTACAAAAGAATCTATATATCTTAAGGGGATTTAAACCCGTTGAGCATAATGTGGATATTCCGGTAGAGAAATATACAGGTAATTCGGATGGTAAGTCCAATCTGTATTTACTTGAAGAAGAATGGGACGGCAATAAAATCGAAGGATTTGTGCCCGTATTCGTGAACTTTAATTTCTTTGAGCATGGGTATTTAAATGACAAAGGTGAAGTTGTGGCATTGCCATCTAATGATTATGATGCGATTAATATTTTCAATACCATCAATGCATTAAATGGTATTACTGAAGATTTAACTTTGAATGATGATCAAAGAATCGCATACCTAAAATCAATAGATGTACTAAATTAAAAGGAGGATATGATGAGTTTAGAAAACAAGAAAGTTTTAACAATCGTCAGTAAAGATTATGATGATTTAGAGTTTCATTACCCGCTCATTCGTCTACAAGAAGCAGGCGTAAAAGTGGTTGTCGCATCAGAAGCAGCAGGTGAAACCATTCAAGGTAAGTTTGGTTTATCCACCAAGAGTGATGTTTCCTTTGATGATGTGAACATTGAAGAGTATGATGGTATCTTGATTCCAGGTGGATGGGCGCCGGATTATCTACGTAGATTTGATTCAGTCTTGAACTTTGTGAAGTATCTCGATGAACACAAAAAGTTAATCGGAATTATCTGTCATGCAGGTTGGGTATTGAGTTCAGCGGATGTCTTAA
Organism: Erysipelothrix sp. UBA3377; assembly: GCA_002359085.1. Taxonomy (GTDB): domain Bacteria; phylum Bacillota_I; class Bacilli_A; order Erysipelotrichales; family Erysipelotrichaceae; genus Erysipelothrix. Next base: position 3,019 of record DEQB01000097.1, on the reverse strand, counting down.
ATGGCCGTACGGTAACCAGTACACCCGGTATTAAACATGACCTCATGCATGCTGGCGCAACTTGGGTGGATGAGCCTACTGTTGTGGATGGACACATTGTTTCAGGTAGAAGACCACCCGATCTTCCTTACTATTTACCTAAAATCATTGAAGTCCTTAATAACCAGTAAGATAAAAGAGCGAACCTATCCTTCGATATGTTGGCTCTTTTTCTAATTTATATAAGAAAGGGTGATATTATGGAGAAATTAAAGATAAGTTTTTGCCGCAACTACTAAAATAAACCTTTCTGCACCCATCGTAAGAAGGGATTTGAATCAAGTGGTTACCAAGGGAATCATTTTCAAAGATGATAAAGAAATTCTAGTCATTGCTTTTATGATCTCTTGTGTGCTGTGGAATATAAATATAGTGATATAATAACTAAGGAGTCTTAAGTGGCTTCTTTTTTTTAAACTCAATATAGGGTATAATTTAGAAAGCGATATGGAGGCAACAAATGAAGGTATTGTATATCAGTTCAACCCACACAGGCATGCATTCTCATAGTATCTATTTTGATTTGATGCAGGAGTTTAAAGACAGTGGTCATGATGTCACCATTGCCTATGCGCGTGAGAAGCGTTTGGGATTGGAAACTGAAATGTATTTTGAACATGGGCTTCGATATTTGGGCATTAAAACAGGAAATATCAGTAAAAACAAAAATATGATTGAAAAAGGAATTGTGACGTTGACCATTGATTCCTTCTTTAAAAATGCGATTAAGAAACATTTGGGTCATGAATCATTTGATTTAATTTTATATTCAACACCACCCATTACTTTTATTAAAACGGTTGCGTATTTGAAACGTCAATCACCGAAAGGAAAAGTATACTTAATGTTGAAAGATATCTTTCCTCAAAATGCGGTGGATATGGGTTTGTTTTCCGAAAATGGACCGATTCATAAGTTCTTTAGAAGAAAAGAGAAGAAACTCTATGCAAGTATCGATTTGGTTGGGGTAATGTCACCCCGTAATAAAGCATACTTTGTTGAACACAATCCTGAGTATGAAAAGATTGTGGATATATTACCCAATGCAATCAAGGTCATGGATCGTGACGTTAAGTATACGCGTAAGGACTTTGGTTTGGATGACCATAAAACTTTATTTATTTATGGTGGAAACTTAGGAATACCCCAAAACATACCGTATTTAATAAGGTGTGCTAGAGCAATGGAAAAAGTAGACAATGTCACTTTGGTAGTGTGTGGGTCGGGTGGGAAACAAGATCTCATTGAATCCTATATAGCACAAGAAAATCCCAAGAACTTTGTGTACTTGGGGCAATTACCCAAAGATAAATATGATGAGATTGTGCATCATTGTGATGTGGGTCTTATCTTCTTAGATGAGCGGTTTACGATTCCAAACTACCCCCAAAGGGTCTTGAGTTATCTACAAGCCAAATTACCCATTATCAGTGCCACAGATTCAAGTACAGATGTGGGAAGTATGGCAGAAGAAAACGGCTATGGATATTCCGTAATGAGTCCAGATGTGGAAGCATTCATTGAGAAAGTAAAGATTTTATCAATGGACTCTAATTTAAGAGAAACAATGGGTGAAAAGGGATACCAATACTTATTGGATAATTTTACAGTGAATCATGCATATAAAAGAATACTCGAGCAGTATTATGGAGGGAAAAAATGAATATACTCGTAACAGGATCTAGAGGGTTTATTGGCAGTAATTTAGTCACAACCTTAGAAGCAAACAATTATAATGTTTTAAAATTTGAGAGTGATGGTAGTTTCGACTTACTGGCTGACTATGTGAAACAAGCAGACTTTGTGGTTCACTTAGCTGGTGTCAATCGCGCACAGAGTGCCTTTGAGTTTTATAATGGCAATGCGGGATTAACAGAAACCTTGGTTGAGATGTTGGTGACATTCAACAGGGTGCCACTGTTGATCTCGAGCAGTTCACAGGCGGGCAATGATACTGATTATGGTAAGAGTAAAGCCATGGCTGAGGAAATAACCAGAAAATATGAAAAACACCATATCTTCAGATTGAATAATGTGTATGGTAAGTGGAGTCGCCCAAATTATAACAGTGTCATCGCAACCTGGTGTCACAATGTCGCAAGAGATATTGAAATTATAATTAATGATGAAAGCACAGGAATTAGTTTTGTATATATTGATGATGTCGTAAAAGATATTATGAACGCAATTGAAGGTAATTTAAATTATGGTGATCATATCGTAGCACCCGTTGATACCGTTTCTTTGGGAGAAGTTAAAGATTTTATTGAATCATTTAAGGAAAGCAGAATTAATTTTGAAGTTCCGAGAATGAATTCTCGATTCGCCAAGAATTTGTATAGTACCTACTTGAGTTATATTCCAATTGATGAGATGAAATATGATTTAAAAATGAATGTAGATAATAGGGGTAGCTTTACAGAGGTTTTAAAAACTAAAGATCAAGGTCAAGTCAGTATCAACGTAGCGAAGCCAGGTATCACAAAAGGACAACACTGGCACCACTCCAAAAATGAGAAGTTTTTAGTAGTTTATGGTGAAGGTAATATTGAAATACGTCATATAATCACAAATGAAAAATACAAATATGAAGTGTCTGGAGATAAACTAGAAGTCGTTGATATCCCCACAGGATATACCCATAATATTACCAATACCGGTACTACTGATATGGTTACATTGATGTGGGCGAATGAAGTTTTTGATAAAGACAATCCAGATACTTATTTTGAGGAGGTTTAATGATGAAAAAGGTACTTACTTATGGAACATTTGATTTAATACATCGCGGTCATATTAATGTATTAAGACGCGCCAGAGAGTTGGGAGACTACTTGATCGTGGCACTATCAACCGATGAGTTCAACAAGATTGAAAAAAATAAAGTGTGTTATTACACTTACGATGAGAGAAAAGAAATCCTTGAAGCAATAAAATATGTGGATATGGTTATTCCTGAAGAAAACTGGGAACAAAAAGT
>DEQB01000089.1 GCA_002359085.1 Erysipelothrix sp. UBA3377 | reverse complement strand
GGATCCACACAGAGATCATCCACATAAAAAGTATTCACATCCGTACCCCAGCCAATCACATAACCTTGCACCGTATCTGATACTTCATAGATCTATATCTTTTTATCTTCAATCAATAATTTAACTTCATAAGCATCATATTTACTGATATTTTGAAATCGTGTAGGATACATTGATTTATGATATTCTAAAATGTCTTTTAATAGTTCAAAGATGCGATTCACATCTTTTTTTCTGCCATTCGAATCATAGGTCACCTCTTTAATCTTCTAGAAATCATATCAATTATAGGCACATATTTCCAGTCAAAAAAAACTGAGTTTCCCCAGTTATGATGTAATCTCTATATGACCTTTTTCAGTATTATGGAAAAAGCGCACGTAACCAATTTTATCCCCTTGTTTATTACTAATAAAATTATCAATAACCAAGATGGCAGATCCGATTGGAACTTTTAACAGTCGCGCATATTGGACAGGTACAATCGTTGATAAGAATCTTTGTGTAATGACACTGTCTTTCGTTAGAAAGTGATTGAAACTCTTCCATTTGGTCATCTTATTAAAGTCTTCATCACTGATACTTAAACGTTCAATGTATATTTCTTCAATGGCTGTGGGTTCCTGATTGTTTAAGGCCAATCGAACCATTCGCACAACTTGATCAGAAGGTCTGATATTCAATGCGTATTGCACCGCTTCACTTGAGGTTGCTTTAACATCGAAATATAAGACCTTATAATCAAGCGTTTCATTTTCAAGCATGTCAAAAAGCGTGTTTCTTCTTGCGCTTTTCTTATCGGCTACAAAGGTCCCCCGTTTCGCATCGCGATACAATAAACCTTCATCCACCAATTCGTCAATTGCGCGTCTCACAGTCATACGGCTTGCGCCATAGGTTTCTGCTAAAACACGTTCACTGGGAACGGGATCATTTGCATTGAGATCCTCTATTTCCTTTATCATTTGATTTTTAATTTTTAAATATATCGGTAAACTCATGAATACACCATCTTATCTATTTCGTTTTGAATTTTTCATCAACATTATAAGTGCGATCCCTATTAAAAGCAAGCCCAAGTAAATATGTTCTACCGCACCTTGGTCAGATTGCGACAGCATAATGAATATGGTCCCTATAGACATTAGAAAGTATAACCACTTTGTATCTTTTTTCTTCATATCAATCACCCTAACACATAAGAGAGAGGACACGCCTCTCTCAATTATATCATAAATTATCCTTATTGAATTAAGCGGATTCCCACTCTTCAACTTCTTCAGGAACCTTGTCTGCAATAATGACAAAGACTCCCCAGATTACGATACCCAGTGCCATATTGAACAATGCCAATAATGCCGCTGAGAACGAGAATCCCGTTGCGAAGAACGCATATAGTACTGGGGGTAATACCCATGGTACGGAAATATGTACTGGAGGTACCCATCCAAATTGCGTCACATAGTAAGCAACGATGACTTGAATCGTCGGAATTAAAATAAACGGAATAAAGTAAATGGGGTTCAACACAATGGGTAATCCAAAGATTACAGGCTCATTAATATTGAAGAGTCCCATTGGTAAGGAGTATTTCGCAACCGCTCTAGAATCTGCTCGTTTTGAAAGCAATAGAATTGCGATAATCAGTGCGAATGTACTTCCTGAACCACCCATCCATGAGAATGCATCAAATGATCCACGTGTCCACTTATGTGGTAAACCTTCCGTTGTTTGATGAATTTGATACCAGTCAATATTGGCATTCAATGCAGGACCATAGATTCCATCCAATGCTGGTGCCAAGACGTTTGGACCGTGAAGACCAAAGAACCAAAACAACGAAACAAATATTGTAATAATAACTACCGCAAAGATATTTTGTGATAGTGCCAAGAATGGTTGTTGCAGGTAATGACTGATTAAGTCAGGAATACTACCAAATTCTGGGAAGTATGTCGCAACTGCCCAAGCTGCAGCACCCACTACATAAAGTGCAGCCAATTCAGGAATAATCGCCGCAAATGCACGGGATACCGCTGGTGGTACTTCTTCAGGTAATTTAATAATAATATTCTTGTTCATTAATTTAGAATAAATAATGGATGAGATCATCCCAATGATCAAGGCCGTAAACAATCCCCCGGTGTTTAAGTAATCAACACCCAAATACCCCCATCCCGCTACTTCATGCACTACACCTTCAATTTCAGTTGAAAAACTAGCAACTTGAGGCAGTGTAATCACGAATGCAGAGAAGGCAACCAAGCCCCCTGCAACAGGATTCACATCATAAGCTCTGGAGAAATGATATCCAATGGAGAATGATAATGCAACACTCAATACCGCAAGTGTTCCCCACCACACATAACCATTAATACCAATTAACCAACTAAATGTTTCACTAATCCATGGCATATTGTATGAACCAGGAATATCTCTAAACAATGCATTTAACAATACCGCAATGGAACCCGCCATTGTAATTGGCATGGTAGCAATAAATGAATCACGAATCGCAACCAAATGTTTTTGAGAACCAATTTTAGCTGCGATTGGAACAAACTTAATCTCCATCCAATCTGTAAATTTCTTCATATTTATCTCCTATATTTTATTTATATATGTATATTGATCTTGGATACCTAAAATATAGTTCCTCCTTCCTTTTTGTTGGTATATACCAAGAACTACCTATAATATATCACATCAAAATATTCTTACGAGTGCTTTCAGGGAAATAAATAAAAAAACACAAAATTAATTGTGTTTCATTCATAGTGAATTTGTTCAACCACTTCAATATTAGGATTCAAAGATTGAATCACAGGACAGTTCTTATGAACCAACTTCAAGATACGCTCTGCACGATCTCTAGCATCCACATCAATGTCCATATAATAATCAATCATGATCTTTTTAACTGGTTTAATACGTATCGTTTCATCATTCTCATAATCAACCGCAGCCCTTATAAAAGTATGCGCAACTCCTGATGCATCCAACATTCCAGTAAAGACATAAACACCACACGCACCAGCCGCCGCCACCATTGCCTGAGCCGGTGAATACCCTGTACCACGCTTCAAATCCCAATTTCCATCAGGATGTGTTAATTCAACACCATTTTTACCCATTACTAATTCCATAAGTCATCCTCCTATTTTCTTAAATTATAACATAAATCTACCATTACAACGGATCAAAGAGTTTAAGTGAAGCATATTATTTAATGTACACAATCAAATTCAAATAGAAAAAATCAGTTAACGATATAGACTAACACCATACTGATTAGAAATGAAGCCACTATTTTAAAATGTTAATTCAAATCACTCAAAGTATATTTTATTGACCTTAAGCAAGTAAAATGAGTCTAATAATTCTGGTGATAAAACATGAAATTAGAAATTAACCAACCCATTAGTAATAACCAATTGCTTTATCTTTATAATTCGGTCGGATGGTACGCATACACAAACAACCAACAAGACCTTTCTAAAATGGTTGAAAGTTCATACTGGTGGGCAGCTTATTATGACTCCAATCAATTGGTAGGATTTATCCGTTGTATTGGAGATGGACAAACTATTATTTATGTGCAAGATATCCTCATCCATCCAGATTACCAACGCAAAAAGATTGTGTCAGCCCTCCTTGATTTAGCGCTGGAAACTTTTGTGTCAGTAAGGCAACTTGTATTAGTTACTGAAGACAGTAAAGAAACAATTGACTTCTACCAAATCATGGGACTGAAAACACTGGATTCCTTAGGAATATAAGGCTTTACGCGTCATGACTAAGTATCATATGTATTAACTGTTTAAAAGTAACCCAATACAAATCAATCTCTTTAAAAAACACCTTGTACAATAGCGTAGTTATAAGACAACGCTACAAAATACTGGGTGTTTTTATCGTTAATATAGAAAACTATCAATTATTCATTTATTTCTATGCATTGAAATTAGAATCAGCAACAACAAAATAATTATAATGGGAATACCCAAGATTACCACTAACCCAGATGTACCACTCAATTCAACTCCCATCGATTATACCTCCTAATTCATTGATATTATTATAGTATCACGCCAATAAAGTTTCTACAATTCATTGTTGAAGGTGTACAAATCAACCAATTGCGATGTCCTGTATAAAACTCGTATACAATTCACTTAACTTCATCCATCTTTATTCTGCTTCACTCGAATTTAGCCAACCCAAAGGTAGATTGATTCATAGTTACTTTTGAATCAACATTGTATATGCATATTAATAGAAGCATTTTTAAATCACATCTGACAAAAGAAAAACCCACTGAATAGCGGGTTGTTTTTACAAATGGTGGACGATGCGGGGCTCGAACCCACGACCTCTTGCACGTCAAGCAAGCGCTCTCCCAACTGAGCTAATCCTCCAATTAAGCTCATAAATTATAACATGCTTTATTAGATTTCGCAAACTCATTTTAACGCGGGAGTTTGACACATCAAAA
>DEQB01000085.1:2862-2994 GCA_002359085.1 Erysipelothrix sp. UBA3377 | reverse complement strand
TCGAAAGGTGAGTTTTTTATTTTCTCAATGTCAGGATTTGGGAATGGATTACGAAATGTTATCTGGGTATATAAAAAAACGCTCATAATAGAGAGTTCAAACTGGTCGTACATAAGTACGGTTCGTGATGTT
>DEQB01000085.1:0-2759 GCA_002359085.1 Erysipelothrix sp. UBA3377 | reverse complement strand
AATAGATCTACCATATAGAGAAGGCGAGAGACAAGCTCGATGACCCTTCAGCAACCTGCTTATTAAAGTAAGGTGCTAATGCTTGAAAGATGGGACATAGATATGATAAGTATTCTAATCCCATTTCGATGGGATTTTTTTATATGGTTAGACTTAGGAGGAATATATGGAAAAGTATAGTCTAACGCGTTGGCTGTTGACGCCAAGTGAAGGTGTATTGTGGGTGAGGGAGCGTGAGGTCTCTCGATACATGCCCCTTAATAGATTGGTTTCAGAGGTGGGGTTTTATATGCTTGACTTTATTGAAGCGGGGGATCATGTGTATTACTATACCTCTCATGAGGAAGAAATAGATCAATTCAAATCAGAGATCTTGGTGGGTCGTTTTGATACTGTTGATGGTCAAATGATGGCGGTTGATATGACTGAAGTGGATTTTGAGTTTATGCATTTATTTGAAGTTTTTTTTGACTTATAAGGGAGTGTTAATATATTGTGATTTCTTTATCATAATAAAAACAAAACTTTACAAGTGTTTGCTTTCCATATAGCAGTCATCAATGGTAGACTTAAATTAGATGATAGGTAAGTCACTATTAGGAGGAAATATGAGAAAGAATATCAGAAGAGTACTTTCGATTTTTATTTTGACTTTAACTTTAACATTTACGTCTATTCCGTTGGCGGATTTAGTTCATGCCGATGACGCTAATATAATTACAATCGTGCATACCAATGATATGCATGGTCGCCTATCGACAGTACCCAGTGGTGCTGATCCAGCTTATACCTTATTATCGAGACTTGATTACTATGTTGATAACAATGATGTAGATTTCTTGTTTGATGCAGGAGATGCGATTCAAGGGATGCCTATTTCAAACCTTAATAAAGGATTGGAAATGCTCAATGCCATGAAAGCTATTGGCTATGACGCGATGACTTTGGGTAACCATGAGTTTGATTTCGGGCTTGATAACATCGAGGGATTAACAGATCTTGGTTTGGTTCCTATCGTTTCAAACAACGTATCCAAAGAGGGTACATTGTTGTTTGATAGAAATATGGTTATTGAGAAAGGGACAAATAAAGTCGGTGTTATTGGTGTTACCACACCTGAAACTGCAACAAAAACACACCCAAATAATATTGTGGGTGTTGAATTCCTTTCGCCTGTAACACAAGTAACTGCTGATTTGAATGAATTGGATGGAACGGTGGATCTCATCGTTGTGTTGGCTCATTTGGGAATTGATACCGAAACACCGCTTGAGTGGCGTGGAAATTACTTAGCAGGTGTTATAGCAGAATTAGAATTGGAAACCCCTGTATTGGTTATTGATGGCCATTCCCATACTGAATTTCCTGAAGGAACAAAGTATGGAACCAATGTCTTGTATGCTCAAACGGGTCAATATCTCAACAACATTGGTCGTGTTGATATTGATTTAGATAACTTTGAAAATTCAACCGCTACACTTATTCCAACCGCAAGTGTTGTCCCAGCGTCACCACACCCATTACAACTTGAAGCTGAAGAAGCTGCAAGTGCCGCATTTGATGGTTTTGGTGAAGAAGTACTTTATGATGATTTACAGTTCACATTGGAAGCTGGAAATCCACTTGTCAGAAGACGTGAGGCTGCACTTGGAAACCTTATTACAGATGCCATGATGGCTTATGGAAAAGGATTTAGCCAACAACCTGATCTTGCTATTATTAATGGTGGTGGTATTAGAGCTGCTATCGAAGGACCGGAAATAACATTGAAAGATGTCATTACAGTGCTTCCATTTGGTAATATGTATTCAAGTATTGAGGTCACGGGACAACAAATATTAGAAATGTTTGAATACTCATACGATGATACGCCAGCACAAGATGATAATGGCAATTATGTTTTAAATGCTAAAGGTGGCTTCTTACATGTATCTGGGGCCAAAGTAATATTTAACAGTGCATTACCTGCTGGTGAAAGAGTACTTGATATTCTCTTTGATACTGATGATGGTTGGGTTCCTATAGATTTAAGTAAGACCTATATTCTTGCGACCAACGATTTCTTAGCCGCTGGTGGTGATGGATTCACAATGTTAGGCGGACCTCGAATTGAGGGAAACTCATTGGATAGTGTTGTCGCTGATTTCTTGCGTGATCATTCAACAACCCTTGATTGGTCAGCTTATGAAGATCAAACACCGAGAACACGTATCCTTCAAATTCATGTTGAAGCCAGTACAATAGACACGCTTGACAACTTACTTGATGATGTCACAGAACTTGATGAAGGTCTCTACACAAAAGCATCCTACGACGCAGTAATTGCAGCCTATGATGCAGCAGTAGCGTATCTTGCGGATACAGAACTAGAAGACATAACTGAAGCAGTATATCAAACACATATTGATGCTTTAACTGAAGCAATCGAAGCACTTGAATTGTTAGAAGATACTGAAGATGTTGATGATGTAGAAGATGATAATGATTCTGATACAGGAACTGGTGAAAGTGAATTGCCAGCAACTGGTTATGAGAGTAATACGAATAAAGCGATGATTTTAATCGGACTTGGCGCATTAACAACCGCCTTATCGAGACGCAAAAGAGAAGAACAATAAAACAAATACACTTACCTATCGATCATCGAGACTGTAGTTTAGACTGCAGTCTTTTTTGTTGGCGTCGCACTACATCGTTAATAATATAAAGTCAGTATATTTTGTAGCTGCTTTATATTTCAAATTTATTGCAAATTAATG
>DEQB01000070.1 GCA_002359085.1 Erysipelothrix sp. UBA3377 | reverse complement strand
GAAGTTAACTCCGTATTCTACGAGATATATGTGGGATCATTTTATGATTCAGATGGGGATGGTATGGGGGACCTGAAGGGGGTACGCCAGAAGTTAGATTATATTCAATATGATCTTGGCGCAACAGGAGTTTGGCTCATGCCAATCAATCCATCCCCAACTTATCATAAGTATGATGTCTTGGACTACAAAGACATTGATCCACAGTATGGTACTTTAGAAGATTTTGATGCACTTGTGCAAGAAATGGATGAAAGGGGCATGGATTTGATTTTGGACTTGGTCTTAAATCACTCCTCAACCCAACACCCATGGTTCAAAGATGCAAAAGAAGCCCTGCTTAATGACAATTGTGACGTTACTGAGACGTGTGACTACTATAACTTTTCTTATGAACCAGTGATTGGTTATCACATGCTTTATAGTAATGTATGGTATGAGGGTGGATTCTGGGATCAAATGCCAGACTTAAACCTCGACAATGAATCACTCAGAGAAGAAATCGTTGATATTGCTCAATTTTGGTTGGATAAAGGGGTAGATGGCTTCCGGTTAGATGCGACCACTCATTTCTACGATGACTCCGGTGAAAAAAATATTGAGTTCTTACGTTGGTTTTACGATGAAGTAAAGACAATCAATCCGAATGCTTATGTTGTGGGGGAAGCATGGACCGGTGATTTAATCGTCCATGACATGTACAGAAGTGGGATTGATAGTTTCTTTAATTTCAGTGGCTCACAAAACTCAGGCTATATTGTGAAAGCATTGCGTTCTCAAAATGGTGAACGTCTTGCAGAACAGGTTGAAACCTATAACACGAAGTTAAAGGCAAACAACCCCAATGGTATTGATGCGGTATTCTTATCCAACCACGATAATAATCGTAGTGCAGGATATTTGGTTACCTTAGAGGATCAAAAAATGGCCGCAAACATGTATCTATTGATGCCGGGTAATGTGTTTATTTACTACGGTGAAGAAGTCGCATTAAAAGGAAGTGGCATCGATGAAAACAAGCGATTGCCCATACCTTGGAACGATAAAGGTGACAATATGCCTAAGGGTCCTGAAAATGCCGACTATACGCAATCAGAATATACGTATGTGGACAAAGCACTAAATGATAACGATTCTTTATTGAACCATTATCAAAAAGTGATTCAAATCAGACACCAATATCCAAGTATTTCGAGGGGAACGATTGAAACAGTCGACTTGGGTGATAGTGCACTCTATGCATTGGAACATGCAGGTGAAGTGTTGGTTGTTCACAACTTGGGGGAAGAAACAATAGAATTTGATTTAGAACATAAATCAATCGTAGTTGTCTATGGTGGAGCGAGTTCCAAAGGTAACACAGTAAATATAAAAGGAAACTCGTCAATCGTTATAGAAAAGTAGGTGTTCGGTTTGTCAAGTATGCTAGATGTTGCCAAGCGCGCGGGGGTTGGCGTTTCAACAGTTTCTAAAGTCTTAAATAACTATGAAAATGTATCACAAGAGACCAAAGACAAAGTTATGAAGGCTGTTGAAGAATTAAATTATGTTCCCAATGCGGTTGCATCTGCGCTTTCTTCTAAGAAGAATAAGCGTATCGGTGTCGTTGTTTTTATTAACAACAAACGTCAGGCAATTGACGAAATCAACATGCAGTATCTATTTGGTACCTTTGAAGAAGCCAACAGTCTTAAATTAGAGATTGTGACAGTATTTTCAAGCGTATTTGAAAACATGAGTAAGATTGAAATGATTCAATATTTTAAATCACTCAGTGTTCAGGGTTTGATTGTATATGGACTGCATAAGGAACAAACAGATTTTACAGAAATGATTCATGAACAACATTTCTATTCGGTTTTAGTGGATGTACCCATTCAAAATGAAAAAACATCCTATGTGATGGTTGATCACCAAACGGCTCAGTATAAACTTGCCAAATATATGATCGAATCGCAACCGCATGCAGTGAGAAATGTACTGTATTTAGCGGGTAGACGCGATGGTTATGTGACTGATTTACGACTTCAAGGTGTGGTTGATGCCTGTCTTGAAAGAGACATTAACCTTAATGCTCAATACGCAGACTTCAGTGAGCGAAAAGCCATTGAACTTACAAAAGCGTATGGAATGGATGCGGATATCATTATCTGTGCATCCGACTTAATGGCCATTGGTAGTATCAATGCGCTTAAAGAAATGGATATATTTAGACCCGTATGTGGTTATGATGGCATCAAACTTTTGGGTTATGTTAAATACCACATTCAGACGGTAAAACAGGATTTCTTTTCAATCGCAAAAAGGGCGGTACAAGAGTACAGTCACTTGATTGAAACACAAAGCAGTCAAGGCATTCTAATGGATTATGAAATCACCAGAATTGGCTATGATGATGTTATTATTTAACTGTGAGTCAATCACAGTTAAAACTTAATGAAGGAAAACGATTTCTATGGAGGATAAGATGGAGAAACAATTACTAAATTACGCAAATCAGGATTTAAAAAATGCTGATATTGAAACGGTTTATAACGCGGTACTCAAAGTCACACAAGAGAAAATCGCGGATACAAAGCATGTCAGTGGAGACCGTAAGTTATACTACATGTCTGCTGAATTCTTAATTGGTAAACTTTTAAGTAACAACTTAATGAACTTGGGTATCTATGATGAAGTGAAAGATGTGTTGGCTAAATATGGTCACGATATCAAGGATGTTGAGGACTTCGATCCAGAACCTTCTTTAGGGAATGGTGGTTTGGGTCGTTTGGCAGCTTGCTTCTTGGATTCAATCGCGACACTAGGTATTAACGGTGAAGGATTGGGACTAAACTATCACTATGGATTATTTAAACAAGTATTTAAAAATCATTTACAAAGTGAGACACCCGATGTTTGGTTGGACAAACCCTCATGGTTAAGAAAAACGGATACAGTTTATGATATGACCATTGGGAACCAGGATCTTCAATCTCGCATGTATGAGATTGACGTTGTGGGATACAATCAAGAGAAAACAACCTTAAGATTGTTTGATTTGGAATCTGTGGATGCTTCAGTCATTGAAGAGGGTATTACCTTTGATCAAACGGCACTGGATAAGAACTTAACCCTGTTCTTGTACCCAGATGATTCAACAGAAGAAGGATTGAGACTGCGTTTTGCGCAACAGTACTTCATGGTCGTGAGTGGTATCAACTACGTAGTGGCACAGCATAAAGATGTTTTACATGAACTGGATAAGCATGTTGTAATTCAAATCAACGACACCCATCCAGCCATGGCTATTTTAATGCTTATTAAAGCATTGTTGAAAGAAGGCATTTCCTTTGAGAGAAGTGTAGAAATTATCTCAGGTGTATTTGCGTATACGAACCATACAATCCTTGCGGAAGCATTGGAAAAATGGCCACTTTCATACTTTGAAGCGGTTGATAACGATATGGTTGATATCTTACATAAATTAAATGAGATTGTTAAAGCACGTTCTACCCATGAAAATGTACAATTAATTGATAGAGATAACCGTGTACACATGGCGTCACTTTCCATTCATTTTAGTTATAGTGTGAACGGAGTTGCGGCATTGCATACTGAGATTCTTGTTAAATCTGAATTGAAAGATTATGCGGCTTTGTATCCAAATAAATTTAACAACAAAACCAATGGTATTACATTCAGAAGATGGTTGGAATTCTCTAACCCTGAATTGACAACATTTATTGAATCTAAAATTGGATCAGATTTCAAACAGGATGCGACAGTGTTAAAAGGCTTGGAAGCATTTGTGAATGATGATGCGGTATTAACGCATTTAGAAGCCATTAAGTATAACCAAAAAGTAAGACTTCAAGGTTATATTGAGAAGACTGAAAATCATACAATCAATGTGGATTCAATCTTTGATATTCAAATTAAACGACTTCACGAATATAAGCGCCAGCAATTGAATATGTTATACATTATTCATATGATGCATGAAATCCGTAATGGATTGGTGCCTGCACGTCCTGTAACGTTCTTCTTTGGTTCAAAAGCTGCACCTGCTTATACCATTGCGAAAGACATCATCCATGCATTGTTGACTTTATCAACAATCATTGAGAAGGATGAGACATTAAACAAACACATGGATATTGTCTTTGTGGAAAACTATAATGTTTCAAAAGCTGAATACTTAATTCCTGCAGCAGATGTGAGTGAACAAATCTCATTGGCATCCAAAGAAGCTTCTGGAACGGGTAATATGAAGTTGATGTTGAATGGTGCACTCACATTGGGTACCCTTGATGGTGCCAATGTTGAGATTAAAGATCACGTGGGTGAAGATAATATTTATATCTTCGGAAAACACAGTGATGATATCATTGAACACTACGAAAAAGCAGATTATGTTTCTAGAGATTACTATGACAACAATGATGACATTAAACGTGCTGTAGATTACTTGATTTCAACTGAAATGTTAAGTGAAGGTACAGCAGAAAACTTGAATCGTTTACATCATGAATTTATCAGTAAAGACTGGTTTATGACACTGATTGACTTTGACGATTATGTAACCGTTAAGAACCAAATGTTCGAAGACTACGAAGATCGCAAAGGATGGGTTAAGAAGAGCTTGATTAATATTGCAAATGCAGGATTCTTCAGTTCAGATCGTACCATCGCTGACTACAACCGTGAAATTTGGAAGGTGAAATAAGGATGTCGATTAACACAGAAAGAAAGGCAGGATTGCTGTTGGCAGTTTCGAGCCTACCCGGTTCATTTGGCGTGGGTGACTTCGGTCAAGATGCTTTTAATTTTGTGGAGTTATTGTCTAAAACAAATGCTAAGTATTGGCAAATATTACCTTTAAACCCAGTGGGATATGGTAACTCACCGTATCAAACATTTTCCTCTTTTGCAGGTGATGAAATCTATATTTCCATTGAGAAACTTTATGAGGCGTTGGGTTTACCCCTAACCCCTCAAAAGGTGGTTAATAATTCAGCGACCTATGATAGCGCAAGACACGCGAAAGACAAGTACTTACGACGTGCTTACGATAGCTTTGAAAAAGATGAAGATTATAAAGCATTTCTAAAAGAAGCCGCACACTGGCTTAAAGAATATGCGGAATTCATGGCGCTTAGAAAAGCCAATAATAATACAGCGTGGACCGATTGGACCATCCATAAAGCAGACAAAAAGGAAGTAGAATACCAATACTTTCTCCAATATGTATTTGCGAAACAATGGTTTGAATTAAAATCATATGCGAATAACTTGGGTCTTAAAATTATGGGTGATATCCCAATTTACTTGGGACATGACTCTGCAGAAGTTTACTTTAAACGTGAACTCTTCCATTTAGATAAGGATGGTCGCCCCACACTTGTGGCGGGTGTACCCCCCGATTACTTCAGTGATGAAGGTCAACTTTGGGGTAATCCAATTTATAATTGGGAAGTGCATAAAGATACTAAATATGATTTTTGGGTTGAACGCTTAGAGTGGAATCAAAAGTTATTTGATACCATTCGTATTGATCACTTCCGAGCCTTTGACACATACTGGGTGATACCTGGTAGTGCCACTACGGCCCGTGATGGTGAATGGCGAATTGGTCCCAGAAATGACTTCTTTGATGCAATGTATGCACGCATTGAGAATTTAGAATTGGTCGTGGAAGATTTGGGTGACTTAAGACCTGAAGTATTAGAACTTCGTGATGACTTTGGTCTTATGGGTATGCAAATCATTCAATTCCAACTGAAGACAGATGAAATTGAACGCGATAAAAACATGGACAAAAATATCTTGGCGTACACAGGTACCCACGATAACCAACCCCTTGGTGGTTGGGTCAAAGACAATGGCTTCAAGAAGAAGTTTCAAGTCAGACGTGATATCAAAAAAGCAACCGGTATTAAAGAGAAAAACATGGTTGATCTCATCAATCATTACGCATTGAGTGTTAATGCGAATCTGGTGATACTGCCTGCCCAAGACATCATGCGTTTGGGCGATGATACACAAATGAACCG
Organism: Erysipelothrix sp. UBA3377; assembly: GCA_002359085.1. Lineage (GTDB taxonomy): Bacteria > Bacillota_I > Bacilli_A > Erysipelotrichales > Erysipelotrichaceae > Erysipelothrix. The sequence continues at coordinate 10,615 of DEQB01000070.1, read as the reverse complement.
TCCAGGAACCGTTGGTAGCCCCAACTGGGAATGGAAACTAAAGCATTTAGAAGACATCAAAGCGGGTCTAAAACGCTTTGAAACATGGATTGAGAAAACAAATCGTATTTAAAAAAGGGCTGTAAGGAAATAGAGTATTGATTCAATATTCTATGGAGCTACGGCTCTTTTTCTTTGAAGTTACTACTTTTTAGTGTATAGGAATACTAAAAATTCTTAAAACATCCTGTTTAGGGGCGATTTAAGCATAATATAAACAACTTATTAAATTTAATAATTGATGTATCTTTACTAAATCTAAAACACGATGGTTCTTCGCATTATATTTTCTTAAATTATATCCGATTAATACCAGTGCGATTTCTGTTTGTAGCTCAAGTTTTCCGCTTCGTTGTATTCTAGTGTATCCTGAGTTAGATTTTATATCTCCAAATGCACCTTCGACCTCGATAGAACGACGCACTCTCAGCTTAATTCCTTCGTCGCTTTTAAGATATTCTTTAACAGCACTCTGCATCTCTAGTAAGGAAATATCACGACTTATTGTGTTCGGAATTTTGAGATCTTTATACGCTTCTTTCCAGTCACTATGTGTATAGACTTGAATGATTCTAGTGTATACACCTTTACGATTTTCATAATCGTGCGAATATACATAGACATGACCGTCTTCACTAATTATTCGATCATTTTTTATGGTCATATTCTTAATATTGTATTTCTGTAGTTTGAACTTATTTTCATATTTCTTAGAAAACATAGTATACTTGATGGTCAGTTTCATATTGTGTCCGAAGCCTCAGAAATACGTGGTCTAAGGGAAAACCGAAAGAGCGCATGGTAACGGTGAGTTAATTTTCACTTGATATAAACAGGTACAAATGAGTCAAAATCTTTTAAGATACAATTTGTATATATCACTGAAAAAGATCAATTTACTCACAAGAGAACAGGATAATTTATCTCATACTGTGGATTAATTGATCGAAATCGATAAAAAATAGACCAACGAAGTAGATATCGTACTTAGAAGCCATTTAAAAGTGGGTTGGAATGAACAGTTTATCAGATGGGAGGGTAATAAAATTTACGCGAGAAGAAATGAAACTGTAGACCGAAGTTTCGCAGACAGCAAACAAAACCACGACTATCGATATGCGATGGTCAGAGGGTTAAAACGAAACGAGCATAATAATTGGTTAATTTGTGTTGCCCAAAACATGAAAAATGTCGCACTTAAAACAACAAAATATGAGGAATCAACAAAAAACGAGGACGATGTGGCTAACCTTCCTTCGTTTACATCATAAATCCTTTAAAAAACCCCCAATGTTTTGTTTGAAAACATGGGGGTTTGTGTACAGTTTTTGACTATGTCCTTTATTTGTATAGGTATTAACGTATTGGGCAGACACCACTGACACATTCAGGGTCATCCATCCCATTCAAATCTTCTGAATTCTCTGATTGTTCATAAAGACTTAAGAAATCAGGATTAAAGGGTTTCATACTATTTTTTAATTCATGGTAAACCGCTTCTGTACACGCTTCATAGGGCGCTAATGTATACGTTCCACCATCATGGGCTAAGAAGGATACCCCCACAAAATCATCCCAACCCGCTTCCACTCTCTTTTGAGCTTGTTTCCATTCATCTTCCTTAACACTGATTGTGTTTGAAGTGTTCATTTCCGTATACAATGCTTGGAAAGAGAAGTAGTTATCGAATTGATCATCAACCGAAACATCGTCCTTGGTGACTTTGGCACCAGACTTAACAGGGAAGGTAATCACCAATGTATTACTTTGGGTAATTTGTGCTTCCTTCTCGAGATCTGCTTCAGTTAAGAATCCGTTGGTACCCACTTCAGCGTGAATTTCCCAACCCAAATCTCTGGCCACTTTTGCGAGTGGATCATTCGCACTGATTCGGATGCGTCGTTTGTAGTAGGGACTGTGTGACCAGTGTAATCCACTGGATACACCACCCATAACTTGAGATAACGTACCCTCTGGTTTAACGGCTGTCACAAACATGGGCGCATTGACTCTGAGCTTTTTCGCGTAGGAGTCTGCTTCATCACGACTTGCGAAATGTAATTGTTTTTTCAATTCATCTTCCTGTTCTTGGGTAAAGTTTGCTTTATCCATCGCATCCTTCCATCCCGTTAAAGAAGTTCCCAACAGTCTGTCTCTTTGTTGGGTTTTGTGCCACTCAGGAAGTTCTAAAGTAGCCAACGTCATTCTCATCCCAATTCTTGCAGAAAATCTTTGGGCTCTTAATAAACCTTCTCTATCCAATACGCCGTTATCATCCACAAAGGCAGAAATATTAACGGTGGTTAAGTTACAGACGTTTTTACTAAATAGGATGACCTCTACACAGGGGTTTAAACCGATTTGATGCATATTATTGTCAAGGTATTGTTGGGTTGGGTTTTCGATACCCAAGCTTGCCACAATTCTTTTGGCTGCCACTTCAAGGTTCACAAATCCAGGTTCACCTTCCAGTTGCATCATTTCAAATACCAAGTCCATAAAATCATTGTTTGGTTTTTGAGTAAATGCGATTGAATTGTTACTCATACGACGGTGATTGATGCCTTCTCTTTGTTTTCCAATATCTAGATCGTCGAACCATACGGGTTTGATACCCAGGTTCTCAAGTATTTTACCGACTTTATGGTGCTGATCGAGTTGATCTTGAGTCCAGATACCGTTGATACCGTATTTCGCAAACAGTGACTCATTGTCATCCGCATCAAATAAGAATATCTCTGCGGTTCTTCTGACACCACCCACAACCACATTGGCTCCGATAAGGTTTCCAATATCTAAGATATGGATGGGTCTGACTTTTCCATATCCCTTTTCATCCGCCACAATGGGATCCAGGTGGGGATCGATTTGATTTTTCAATACTTTATCAATGCCTTCAAACATTTCGCGAAGGGGCTCATGTCCACTGGCTGTACCACCAAAGGTTTTTAAGCGTTCTCCTTTGGGTCGGATACTGTTGTAACTGATTTTAATGGTGTGAATGTTTTCATATATATCCAGTGTTAAAAAATCAATATAATGTTTTAAGGCTTTTATCCAACCCTCTTTTGAGTCTCCCACATAGATTTTCGCATAACCATTGTCCATGAGTTTCATGGTACTGTCTTCTAAGCGGTGCTCTGTTGGGACGGGCTTATAATCTGAATGGTTCAACGTGGTATTGATTCTAATGGGTGGTAAGCCATCTGCCATCTTCTTGGTGGATTTAAAACCGACACCTGTACCGACCATGAGTAAGTAAAACAATTCACTCAAGTCTTCCCATTTTTCAATGTTTAAAAAGGCACAATTGTAATTCCCTAAGACAAAGTCTTTGTTGATCTTTTCATTTCCGTTCCCAAGCCACAGTGTTCTTCCTGAAGGCATTTGTTTTGCTTCATAAATATTTAAGAAGAGTTCCTGTGCTTCTTGTTTCATTCTTGTTAAGTCAGGTTCTAAGTTGTTGTCTAACATGAATTTATATTCTAAACTCATATTATATTCAATGGCTCTTTTGACGGTTTCATGCCATCTTTCGCGGCGTCCAAAGTTATCGATTCAGCGTGAATAAGTTCTTGTGTACACAAACTCTCCCAGTTCACTGAGTGGTTTGGGATTCTTTTCTATTTGTGCTTTAACCCAATCTACTTGAAGAAATTCTATCGTATTGTTTATCATGTGTTGCCTCCTAATTTCTTAAATGTTTTCAACAGGGGATTGAAGAGTATCAAAGTAATTAAGTAATTTGATATGCCATGGACGATATGAAATCCAATGCCCCTTATCCAATAAGCGAATGTAAAATTAATGCCATAAAATATACCATAATTGATCGCAAACAATGCCCCAAAAGATAATCCGAAGACACAGGTTGTGGCTGCCCATGAGAATAAGTTATCTTTGAAGTATGGTTTGAGTACAGCAATCAGAATCGTCCACAGACCCCAGATCCAATAATATCCGATGGTCCACTCCCCAAATCCCCATACCAGTGCTTGTAAGGTTGAGAATACAAACACAATGAGTAGGTTATCGGATAAGGGTAAAACCAGACCATAGATTAAGAATAGGATGGTTACAGTTTCTACATTTGGAATGGGCGCCAGTGCTATTTGTAAGACGACCAATATTGCAGAAAAGAGACTGATAATCGCGATTCTAAAAGTTTTATTCATAGGTAATGGTGAAGATGTAGACATCGTCTTGTGCGATTACTTGTTGGTCAATGCCGCTACAAAATCCAACGGCGACACATTCACTGTTTGTGTTGGAATCGTAGAACCACCATGGGCCGTTAACACTATCTTCAACAAAGATATCGTTAATGCCATGAATGAATCTTCCATATTCACTGTCTTTCTCGCCTTGTAAGTCGAAGGTGAGCACATCTCCGTTGATCGCATCGATCACATCCCCAACTGTTATTTCGTTTTCTACCAGAAATTCAACGGTACCCAGTTGTGTTGTTTCACCTTTATCCACAACTTCAGCAATAAACGTCACTTTATTAACGTCTGTCGCTTTGGAACTGTTCTCAAAGGCGATATAGATTCCAACCATGACACTTAATAGGGTAATGGGAATCATAAATTTTAAATATTTTTTCATGTGTTCTCCTTTCGTAAATATAGAAATATGGACCTATGGGTTGATAACAAATAGGGTTGTTTTCATATTTCTAAAATAAATGCTTAATGTTCTAATTGTGGTTGATCAAACCACTTTATATCTATCTAGATGCACTCCTAATATTAGAAGAACCGGTGCATTCTTCAAGGAAATATGGTAAGAAATGCGCAATGAAAATACTTTCATCGTTATAGTCGTTAATTATTTATCGCTTACAATTAATTATGTGAAAGTCTGAGGGATCTCTTGATTTTCATATAAAAAAATAAAAAAAAGGCTAGGGATGCTCAAATTTGAACATGCTTAGCCTTTAAATCCAGTAATCATTAACCCATCCAATGTAGTTATGTGCTTCATCTTTGGCTTGATGGGGTAGGGTAATAAAGTCAATGTTTCCCAATCTAATAATATTGTCATCCACTGTAATCTCAAAGTCTTGTATGGGTTCAAAGGTTAAAGTGGGTAGTTGTGGATTGATATCTTGTTTAATGTCTCCACAACATGCGACAACACCATCGTACATCGTTGTTTGGTTGCGTAGTGTTTCCATATAACCGGGATGTAAGTGGGTATCTGTTTCTGGGATCATTTGGGGGTGATACCGTTGGTGGATAAAGAGCTGTGTCTTATCCTTGGTTTTAAATTCAAATGCGATTAGTGGATTGGGTGTTTGTGGTAGGGTTGATTGAGAAATTGATTGACACTCACTTAAATCAGAAATAGAAGCTTGAATGACTTGAACCAAGTTATCTTTCAATAGATAGGTTTGGTAGGCATTGAAGGGTTTGAGTAAGGATTCATGGTCTTTTAACTTGGGGTGGTTTGGCATCCATAAACCACCGGGACCATGGAGAGTATGGGTGGCGTGGATGATCAGATGATCATTGGGGAACATGTATTGGACATCTTTAACGATGTTGGCGTCAATGCCTAAAATATCAACCGTCACAAAGTGAATGCGTGTGGTGTCGGTCTCAAAGCTCATACTATGAAGTTCTAGGTTTTGGGTATCATTGTGAACTTTACGATCTAAGTGGGTGCCCGCAAGTAATGTGGGTGTTTCTACGTCCAAAACTCTTTTTGAATATCCGACTTTCATGATTTTACTCCATGGTGCTTTTCAAAGAGGTGTTTGTTTCTTTGGGTATCTTCGACATTTGAGGATAAGAATATTTCCGGTTCAAACCCTTTCTCAATCAGTTTATGTGTGAGTTTCACTTGTAATGTATTCACAATGGCACTGCCAGTTACTGTGGATAAGGGTGCGATACTGAGTGTGTCGTGTATTTTAATTTCAGCATCCCCAATTTCAGTTAAGTTATCCAAAGCGATATCACACAGATCCATCAAACGTTTGTCTAAGTAGCGTGGTGATACATTTTTTGAGTGCTTGAATGAGGTGATTGCGACAGTTTTAACGCCTATTTCTTTCGCTAGGGAACAAAGTTGTAGCGGGACCGCGTTTCTACCTGAATTGGAAATGATAATTAACATGTCACCGGGTTTGAATCCGACTTGATCAAATATGATTTGACCATAGCCTTCCAAGCGTTCAATGTCGGTACTTTTGTTGGGGGACTCATGTAACATCAATTCGGGGATTAAAATCGCTTGAAAGGGCGCAAAAGCACCAGCCCTGACGTATACTTCCTCGGCGATCATGTGGGAGTGTCCCGTCCCAAAGAAATAAATGGTGTTGTGATTTAAAAGACACTGTAACATGTGTTCAGCTACTATCTCAAATTGTGTATCTTGTGCTTTGAGTGCCTCAAGTTTTAAGATGGCTTTATCTATATATTTCATAATTCCTCCTGTTATATAAAAATAAAGGGGAAGGCCCCTTTATTAAAAGTCTTTTTCATCCGGATTGGATGCTTCTTTACCAATTCCTTTAAGGGAATCAATAACGTTCATGTCTTCATCTGTGAGTTCAAAATCAAAGACATCCAGGTTGGACACAATGCGTTCTGGGGTCACTGACTTTGGTAGGGGGTTGAATCCCTTTTGAAGTGACCAACGAATCGCTACTTGCGCAATGGACTTATTATATTTATCCGCAATTGCCTGTAAGTCTTCATTTTCTAAAATGGTACCAGAACCCAAAGGACTGTATGCTTGGGATAAAATATTGTGCTTTGTATTATGACGCACAACGTCATCCTGTTGGTCCGATGGACTCAAATAAATTTGATTGGTTGCGGGAATTATCTTCGCTGTTTCTAACAATGAATCTAGATGGTGAGGCATGAAGTTTGAAACTCCAATTGAACGCACCAAACCTTGTTCAACCGCTTCCTCTAAATAACGCCATGTTTCTTGATTGGCGTGTTTCCAAGCATCATTGTCTTTGAGTACTTTGGGTACGGGCCAGTGAATTAAGTATAAATCGATATAGTCGATATCCAAATTCTTCAAAGAATCCGCCAAGGCTTCTTTAGCACCTTCATAACTGTGTTTGTCATTCCATAATTTAGAAGTAATGAAGATCTCTTCACGTGGCACATCAGTTTCCTTTAATGCCTCACCAATGCTGGCTTCATTACCATACATTGCGGCAGTGTCAATGTGACGATATCCTGCTTCAAGTGCAACTTTAATAGATGCTTTTGCGACATCTCCAGCAGGTGTTCTCCAAGTCCCAAACCCTATAGCAGGGATTTCATAACCGTTGTTTAATTTAATTTTCATGATTGTACCTCCTAATTTAAATTATAGCACAATTGTGTACTTAAAAAAGAAAGCTAGTGCGCTAATACCTTAAAATTTTATTGTGAATAAATGAATCGCTTCTAACATATTTCTAATCAACATATTCTCAATTTATTTCATGATCTTCCCATCGCGCATCTGAACAATGCGGTTGGCATACTTGGCAACATCTAAATCATGAGTTGCCATGAGGATGGTTTGTCCCAATTCGTTTTGCATTTTTCTTAAAAGATCTAAAACCTCTTTTGAAGTATCTTCATCTAAATTCCCTGTGGGTTCATCCGCAATAATCAACATTGGTTTCATAATTAAGGCTCTAGCAATCGCGACACGTTGTTGTTGGCCGCCGGATAACTCGCCTGGATAACGATCCAGTTTATCTTCAATTCCAAGCCATTTAGCAAGTTCGATTACTTCTGACTTATCTATCTTTCTTTTATCGATTTTCAATGGAAAAATAATATTTTCATAGATGGTAATTTCTGGAAACAGGTTAAAGAATTGAAAAATAAATGAAATGGTACGACGTCTGACTTTTGCTTTTTTCGAATCTTTTAATTCGGAAAATACGGTCTCATTTAAAAGAACCTGACCCTTTGTAGGTTTTAAATACCCAGCCGCAATATGCAGTAATGTTGATTTCCCACAGCCGCTTTTCCCCCTTAAGGCAATAAAATCACCTTTATTTACAGTCAAAGAAACATTGCGTACTGCAGAAACAGAGCGCTCACCCTTGCCATAAACCATATCAATGTCTTTGAATTCTAAAACCATATCAGGGCTCCCTTTCTTCTAGATTTCTCAGTGGATTTTCTTTGAATATGAACTTAAATGTAACTAAAGATACAAGTCCCATTACCAACACATATAAACCTACAATTATTAGGATATATTTTAGCGCGGTATTAAAGCGCATATAATTTGTAATATATTCTTTTAAAGGCATAAATTCCAAACCTAATGGATGGTTATTATAAAGCTTTCCATTATCAATTGAGTAATAATGTTTATGATTAGAGATTGAATAGTGTATCGCAAACCATAATGTGAAGTGGAATGCAATAAATACATTGATCAATCGTTGACTCATAAATCGGGATAGGATTTTTGTTTTTTCTTCCCCCATGAGTCTTCTGAGCCCAATAGATTTTCGCATACTTGCGATATCTGAAACAATAAAGCTAGATAGAAGATTGATTCCTAAAATAAAAAACAAAACAAATTGTACTAAATCAGAAATTAATGCAGTTCTATACGGTATTAATGCAATTTCTAAGGACATCCTATGATTGAGAATATGAAGATGATCATAGGAGGCAAAACGACTTATAATACGATCGGTTTCCTTATAATTCGCGTTAGGAATTGGTTTAACAATTACTTCTTGATATTTGTAATGTTCAATTCCTAATTTTTTGGCAAACGATTCGTGTACGAAAAGTGAGATTTGATTCGTGGTGTTGGTCATAATTGGAGGGTAGTAATCTATTTGCCTAAGGTCGAAATCTAATTGAGAAATCATGTGTATGCTTAAAATAATGCCATTTGATCCAAGTTTAACTTTTGATCCAGTCTGGAGTTGACTCAAATTGTCATGTGTACGCGCAACCATTTCATCTTGATACGTTTTGTCATTTGGTATATATAAAAGCCCTTGATTTCCTTTGAAAAAATCAGTTGTCAGTGTTGTATCATAATATTTAGCGATATATTCTGCGTTACGATCATTAAAGATATACATACGAATTCCTGCAGTACCTAGGGTTTTTATAAAAAAATTACTTTCTTCAATATCCTCGGGTATTTCATAAATTACAAGATCGCGTCCGTTTTCATCAATCATTGGACGCACGTAAAGATAGGAAAGCGCCTTGACATCTAGGATGTCATCAATATTTGAGACTGCATCCAAGTCTGAATCAGTTAAGCCACATTCAAAGATTTTTGTCTGAGAACAGGGGACCGATAAATCTAATTCTAAAATACCCCGAATCGGCTCACCTTGTGTAACATTATTTGGGAAAATATTTAAAGAGTAATGATTATGCTCTATCATGTTTCTATACCTAGATTGGTACTCGGGGAAGCTCTTTGTGGCTATTTTTAATACACCCTCAAAACTAAAGAACATGACCAAAGATATCAATACAATATATCCTGCTTGTTTGAAAATCTTATTGCTAAATACTTGTCTTCTTGAATGTATTATTGTGCTCGCAATAAATCTAGTAAACAAAGAACGCATATTCACTCCCAGGTATATTAGTGGTATCCCCACACAATTATATTTCATAACATCTCTAAACAACATAGGATTTAGTGCAATGAGATCACTTTTAATAAATGGTAACAGTAATAAATGGCTTAGTATTTTTGAGATGTTAACAAAGATATAGGCAAATAAAGCATAGACCAATGCTGTCGTCAGTAAGTAAAGTACTACATTAAAATTTGTAATACCCATTAATTTCATTTTTGAAACATGTAACGTAATTTTATGAGCGTTAAGAATGAACAGATTTAAAATAATAAATAAACCCAATATAATTAATGCGGTGTTCAGGGTCTTATTTTGATGCGATATTCTTAATACTTCTGCTTGATGATACTGATGATCAGCTTCCGTTAGATTAGGGTTCAGAAGTGGATAAGAAGTCAAGTTTATACCCACATGTACACTTTCATGAGGTGTTGTGTCGGAAATACTGTAGTAAAGCACATCTCCTGCTTCAAAGTTTCCTGTGGAAATAATGTTTGGGTATGTCGTTGAGATGTCATTGGGTTCCCATCTTCCATTAATCGAAGCATAAATACCCACCAAAACACCTTCATAACGTTGGTTCTCTATCTCGAAACCAAATTCTTGATTTATGGAATAATCATACCCTAAACTCGTAATTGTATTGAAATCAACAATAAACTCTTGTTCATTTTCGGGAAGCCGACCTTCGATGAGTCTTAATGAAGCCAATTCAAACATTTCAGCATCAAAAATAGAGAATCCATAATCACCAAAAATGGTATTTACTTCACCCATTTGTTTTGATTCACCTACAAGGGTTACATTGGGACCCAGAGATGTCTTAGAGACATACTGCCAATATCCAAATTCTCTTTTTATTCTATCCTCAGATTCATGCTCCAGAGAGAGCGTTATTGTGTTCACAAAAACGGAGAGGAAAACCACAGTAAAAATTACAAGCAATGATGCGCTTGTTCTTTTCTTATAGTGGATCAA
>DEQB01000050.1:2906-6589 GCA_002359085.1 Erysipelothrix sp. UBA3377 | reverse complement strand
GTTGCAGTTATTGGAGCATTTGTAATTAAAAACTTTGAGGAGTCAGCCATCGTTACATTTCTATTTCTATTTGGTGCGTATTTGGAGCAAAGAACTTTGAATAGAACCCGTTTGGCCATTAAAGAGTTAACGGATATGGCTCCAGAAGTTGCACTTAAGCAATTAAGTAATGGGGAATTTGAAATGGTTGAAATTGAAGCAGTGGATGTGGGTGATATTTTACTGGTTAAAACAGGTGCCAAAATTCCAGTGGATGGTAAGGTATTCATGGGTGAAGGCCATATCAATGAAGCCAGTATCACTGGTGAAGCTGTTCCTGTCAGAAAAAGTAAGGATTCAGGCGTTTATGCGGGAACGATTTTAGAAAATGGTACCCTTCAAATTATGGCTGAACGTGTGGGTGAGGATACTACTTTTGGGAAAATTATTGAATTGGTGGAAGAAGCACAGGATTCAAAATCAGAGGCTGAACGCTTCATTGATAGATTTTCTAAATACTATACACCCGCTGTTTTGATTATCTCTTTCATTGTATGGTTGATTTCAAAAGATGTTGAACTTGCGATTACGATTTTAGTATTGGGATGTCCAGGTGCATTGGTGATTGGAGTTCCCGTTTCAAATGTTGCTGGAATTGGTAATGGTGCACGTCATGGTGTGCTTCTAAAAGGTAGTGAGGTTATCAGTGACTTCAGTAGATTGGATACGATGGTATTTGATAAAACCGGAACCCTAACCATCGGTAATCCTAAAGTAGCAGATATAGAAGTATATTCAGATAATATAGACTCGGTATTTTCTTTTCTATTGAGTGTTGAAAAGGAATCGGATCATCCCTTGGCGAAAGCGATTGTATCACATCTTGGGGATATAGAATCTTATCCGGTTGAAAGTACTGAGGTTATAAAAGGTGGCGGAATCATAGCCTATGTTGAAGGTCATCGGGTAGCCGTTGGGAATGTTGCGTTGATGGAGCAGGAAAACGTGCTTCTGAGTGAAAAAATACGTGAAGATATTCATAAATTTGAGAAAGATGGTAATTCACTGGTTCTAACATCTGTTAATGGTGAGTTAAAAGTCTTGATGGGTATTCGGGATCAAATCCGTGAGGGTGTAAAAGAAGATTTGGCAAAGTTAAAAAAATTGGGTGTTAAAAATTTGATCGTTCTTTCAGGGGATAACCAAGGAACTGTTGATTTGGTCGCAAATGAATTGGGTCTTACTGAAGCCCACGGGCATATGTTGCCAGAAGATAAGTCAGCTTACATAAAAACACTTCAAGAGCGTGGAGAAATTGTGGCGTTTATTGGTGATGGTGTCAATGATAGTCCTTCACTGGCTCTGGCACACATCGGCATTGCGATGGGAAGTGGTACTGATGTGGCCATTGAAACTTCAGATGTTGTCTTAATGAATTCTGATTTCAGTCGTTTACCCCATGCACTTGCTTTAACCAAAGCCATTTCCCATAACATGATTCAAAACATACTGATTGCAGTAGGGGTAGTATTTGTTTTACTGGCCAGTGTATTCTTTAGTGAATGGATGAATATGTCGATTGGTATGTTGGTCCATGAAGCGAGCATCTTAATCGTAATACTCAATGCGATGAGACTGATTCGTTTCAAAATTAAGATATGAAAGGAGAAATGTAATATGAAGAAAGCAACGATTCAATTGGAGACTTTAACCTGTCCCTCTTGCTTGCAAAAAATAGAAAATGGCGTAAAATCCCTTGATGGGGTAAATAAAGAAAGTTTAAACGTGCTGTTTAATTCAAGTAAGGTTCGTGTTGAATTTGATGATGAGAAAGTTTCAATGACTGATATTGAAAAAGCAATTGATAAACTCGGTTATGAAGTCCTAAAATCACAAGTCAAAGACCTATAATTGATACATCAAGAACCCACGATACTGTCCTAGTGTTGTGGGTTTTTATTATATCAATATGAATGATTGGTAAATAATTCCAAACTGTAAAAATTGGTTACTTAAAATCCTGCGCAAAATGATTGCTATGGCAGTAACTTTGAATTAATATCTAAGTAAGGTGAAAGGCATATTCATGAAGATGTTTAAGAAGTCTTTCACAGATCATCAATCTTCAACTCAATGTATAAACCCAATCAGATTAAGAATTAAAAGGAGTGTTAATATGACGGCATTAAAAACAAAAGTTCATGATGGAGATGTTTATGAGTTCATTCAATCGTATGTGAATACAGAACAAAAAAAACAAGACAGCCTTGCGTTGATTAAAATCATGCAGAATATAACAGGGAGTGAACCGAAGATGTGGGGTCCCTCCATGATAGGTTTCGGGCAGTATCACTATCGTTCTGATCGCAGTAAGCAAGAAGGCGATTGGCCACTTTTGGCTTTTTCGCCACGTAAATCAGCAATCTCGCTTTATGTTTATACTGGATTTCCAGAACATGCACACTTATTGAGTGGTTTGGGTAAATTTAAAATGGGCAAAGCCTGTATCTACGTTAATAAACTCTCAGATATCAATATGGATGTTCTTGAAACACTGATGCAGGAAACCATTTCATTTCTTAAAGAGAAGTATGTATAAAAAATGTGTTATTCAATACAGTCAACCAAAGATCCTAAGTGCTTGGGATCTTTTTTGATTATCAGGTATCGCCCTCCATTGCTTATTTAGAGTGTCCTCATTATCAATCAACAGTTTTAGATACGGGGCTTTATAAACTGGTAAGGCACCCTTGTATACATCCACAATTTTGCTTTTGGTATCGATGCCTTTGGTGTTGGGGTCTGTGATCTCATTTATAATTTTCTTTATCTATCCATTACTCATAATTAAAAGAATCAAAAATGAATAAGCAATATTGGAAACAATTTGGAAGGATACGTAGCATACAAAAAAACGTTTTAAGTATAAATTGATCCCATTTATATGGTAAGACCCAACTACATGATCCTTTGACTTGTTTCATTCTAAGCCTTCAAAACAAAAGAATCGACTTGATATAAATCCCTACACGCTCACACTCAGCGTGCGAAATGTATGCTATTTCGAATATTACTGCTAAAAATTATGATTATCCATCATAATTTTTAGAATAGCCTTGAGTATAAAAATTGAAAGCGCTATAGTAATATTAACAATAGATTAATATATATATTACTGAATAGCATCTGATTACAGGGGGTACTCAATATGATTGGTAGGTACAAGAACGGAGATACTTTACAGGCTATTTCATAAGCATTTAAGGAAATAGCCTGCCAATAATGGTTTTATACATACAAATAATTCTAATTCCACCAGCATTGTTAATAATTTGTCGTGGAATATTCAATAGAAATGAGTAAGTTATGAAGAAAATTAAAGTTGTTTTTTTAAGTTTAGTTACGTTTGCTTTAGTATTATTGGTTAATAGTTATTCTCGTGTAGGAGCGATTACTGTTGATCAAGGCTATCTTAATACAGGTCAGACTAAAAGCGGGTATTATGGTGTATATGAAGCGAAATACGCATCAAATATGGGTGAAACCAAAGCCACATGGTATAGCGGTGGTGGTGGAACTGTTTATATTCAAATGAACGGGTGGACACATTGGAAATCTAAATCCGGTGGTGCACTACAACCAGGTGGAAATCCAACGTCCGTAACAGCTTTTGGATATAGTGTCCAATATCACAAATATTTAGG
>DEQB01000050.1:0-2834 GCA_002359085.1 Erysipelothrix sp. UBA3377 | reverse complement strand
ATGTTTGAAATAGTTTGTTAAATATAATTGGGGAGAAAGCTATGAAGAAACTAAATATAATATTCTCGATGCTTGTAGCTGGGCTAATATTTTTTCTTTCGTTTATAAGTTTCAATGAAGGGTATATATTTACTCATATGTATCCATTATTATCGCAAACTTTTGAAAAAGAAATGGTCCAGTTTGAAATTCAGGTTTCATCTGAAATGCTTAAAGAGAATAGAAACCTTGCCAAAATCATACGTGAGCTTTATGAAGAAATAGATTATGATGGATATATATATGATGATTATTCTGATGACCAAGAAAAATACGCAGATGCGTATATTTCTGCAGATAACTATGATTTTCCACACCTCAGTTTGAGTAATGAAGAAAATCTATCTGATTCGTACTATATTACCAATGATTTTAAGGATGAAAATGCGACAACTTACATTGAACAATTTAATCGTTTTGCGACAGATCCCAGCTCTAGTTTCATGAATACAAAAGTTGTCTATAGACCTATGCTTAGTCTTAAGAATAATAGGTTCATTGACTCCAATAATCATATTTTAATGTACTTTATTGTTCCTAAAACTGAAGTTCAGTCGTTTACTGAACAGTTAAAAAGGGAGTTTATTACACCAAATTTCAACTGTAGTGAACGAGTTACTGAAGTTCCTAATGAAATGTGTAATATGTTCTTTGGTTATACGTCTAGTGGAGAAGACTTTATTAGAAGTAAAATGAACTTTAATATTCTAGAGAATCCATTGAGTTACCCAAAATCTACAATATATCTTACTTTATTTTCGTTAGTACTAATTTTACTGAATATTAGCTTAACGCAGTCTAAGGAAATATCTATTCGTTATCTATCGGGGAATCAAGAAATGGTAATATTTAGGCGGTTGTTTGTACAATCTATAGTCATGTCTATCGTTACTTTTATTGGAACACTGATTGTACTATCATTGTTTGTTTTAAACCTTAAAATCCCCATAACCTATCAGTATTTGCGTAACTTAGTGTCAGTGATATTCATTATCATTTTGTTGATGATGGTGCTTTCGTTTATTTTCTATGGACTCTTAAAATATGCACTGAGAAAAGGTGCACTGAAACGTACCTTTAGCGCTCAAGGAATTATGGTGTTTAGTGTTTGTATAAAGATCATCGCCATTATACTGTTTACTATTCCGATTGCACAACAGTATGAAAAAGCAATCGATGAAAAGGCCTATATAGATTACTTTAACGAACATTCATTTTTAAAAGATCACTTAATTGTGAATCATGTAAATTATGGTTATGAAGCGGGATGGGAAGAACAAACAGAAAACAATCAATGGTTGTTTGAGATTGTTGAAACACTTGATTTACAGTATTTTAACCACGATGAATTAAATCAATATACATTCTTGGATCAAAATGGAGAAATACTGAATTATGTAAGTGTAAACAGGAAATTTCTTGGCAACTATGATATCTATGACACGAACAATCAAATAATTGATACGAAAGCATTAGAAGCTACGACCATTCTTGTACCAGAAAAACGACGTGAAGCGTTTGAAGCATTTCAGAGGGAAATCACTAATGTTATATATACAAAGGATACGCCATTACTTAGTAGTTATATGGTTCCCGGTGTTTCGATTGAATCACCAAATATTTTGGTAGTTGTGGGCGATCCTGAGCATTATTCAAATTCAATCAATTTTGCTGCAATCATTATCCCAAATGATAAAGAAAAGGTAGATGCCTTTATCGAGGTTGTATCAAACAGAGTCGCCCCACCAGAATTTAATCGTTTCAATGACCTCTATACAAGAGTCGTTGTTGATTACCGGGATACGATGATATCATTGACTTTATCTGTGGTGAGCACAATTTTGATTGTATCAATGTTTTCCTATATGATTATCGTTACTTATTTAGAGAACTTTCAAAAGATAATCTCAGTTTATTATACTCAGGGATATAGTCGCTTCAAGAGATTTGAGGGGCTCATCTATGTTGTACTGGGATCGTTATTACTCACGTATATTGTATCCAACTTACAAAATAGACTGAAAAATCCACTTTTGGGTGGCGTTATCAATGTATCGACACTGTTTTGGATATTGGGTATAATTTTATTGATTGATTGTATATTGGTGATTGGATTAACACATCAGTTTGAGAAGAAATCGATTCCATCGATTCTTAAAGGAGATTAACATGAGTATTGTTAGATTAGAAAACATCAATAAGTCATTTGGAGTACAACATGTCTTGAATGATTTAAACATGGAGATACAGGAAGGTATTATTACGGTTATCATTGGACCATCAGGAAGTGGTAAAAGTACAATATTGAATCTTGTAGGATTACTTGATAAACCCACATCAGGGAGAGTATTATTATTTGATGAAGTAGCGCCCAAACCCTTTAGTGGTAAGGCTACACAACTACTTAGAGACAAGATTGGATATCTCTTTCAAAACTTTGCGTTGGTTGATAATAAGTCTGTTGAATATAACCTCAAGATTGCTTTAGAACACGTTAAGGGTAATAAGCGTGAAATGATAAAAGACGTACTGGAAGAAGTAGGACTTGAAGGCTTTGAGAAAAAGAAAGTCTATCAGTGTTCTGGTGGGGAACAACAAAGAATTGCAATCGCAAGACTCTTACTAAAACCCTGTGACTTAGTACTGTGTGATGAACCAACAGGTTCTTTGGATATTGATAATAAACACATTATCTTTGATTTACTTAGAAAACTCAAAGCACAAGGGAAGAGTGTGGTTGTGGTAACCCATGATCAAGACTTGGTTGAGATTGCGGATGCAGTGTTGGATTTGGA
>DEQB01000053.1:2978-3246 GCA_002359085.1 Erysipelothrix sp. UBA3377 | reverse complement strand
ATCAATTACCTTAAAGCGGCCAAAGAAGGTCCGCTTTATGCAGTAAGTAGTGTTATAAACATTGGATCTAAAGTTGCGGTTATGGAATCTGTGGTTAAAGATGATGCAGATACAATCTTTGCGAAAGCTACGGTAACCATGTATAAAGTGGCGGTGTCATCATGAGTCAAAAAATATCAATCTATTATGTCAGACATGGTCAGACTTATTTTAATTTGAAAGACTACATCCAAGGTCAATGTGATGCGCCATTAACTCAAAAGGGCTT
>DEQB01000053.1:1925-2893 GCA_002359085.1 Erysipelothrix sp. UBA3377 | reverse complement strand
TTAAGAAGAGCGATGGAAACATTGGATATTATTTTAGAAAAACATACCTTAGAACCTACCTATTCAAAATTACTCAGAGAACTTAATTTTGGTTTGTATGAAGGGGATATTGGTACTTATTTTTGGAGAGATATGTCCCAAAAATATGGTTTCAATCTAAATGACATGTCTTTTATGGAGAGATACGCATACTTGTATCATCCTACCGATAATCCAACGGGTGAAAAGTTAGATGATTTCATCAACCGTTTAAAAGAAGCATTTCAAGAAATTGTTGAAGCAGCAACTATTGATAACCACCAAGATATCTTAGTAGTGGGACATGGCCTTGCGATTCACGCCATCTTAGAGGCTTTTGGAGTACATGCTCCTGAGAACTCAATTACCAATTCATCCGTCAGTAAAATCGTTTATGAGAATCATGAGTTTAAGGTTGAATATTTTGGTAGGGAAGAAGGGCCCTTTTAAAGAGGTGAGTTTATGCGCGTACGTAAAAATAGAACGGTATCGTTTTTTTTGATTGCGATATCTCTAGTACTGATATTTGGTCTTTATTTCTTTTGGAGTGAAGCCAAACATTTACCCAATATAGTTTACGTTGAACAAGGGAGTACTATCGAACTTCCAGAAGACATTTTTAATAAATTCTCGGATGTTCAAGTGAGTCAGGAATTTTATACTGAACAGGGAACCTATTCAACTATCATTAAGTATAAATACTTCGGGATATCCAGAAGTAAAGAAATTCAGGTGATGGTTCAAGATTCAATGCCACCCACACTTTTGTCTAAGACCGATTTAGTTTTTATTAAATATGGCGATACAACAGACATTGATTTTTCGAAATATTTTGTGTTTGAAGATCATAACGGCGTTTCATTATCTTTAAATTCTGAAATAGATATCTATACCGTAGGGGTTCAATCACATACACTCAAAGCGACTGATGATTTTGGTAATCTTACAGA
>DEQB01000053.1:1252-1787 GCA_002359085.1 Erysipelothrix sp. UBA3377 | reverse complement strand
CAAGTTAGAAAACTCATACGTGAAATGCAAAGTTTGGGATATGATGTACACGATGCCTATAGTGGATTTAGGTCTTATGAACTTCAAAACACACTTTTCACAAACTATTCCAATCGTGATGGCATCGAAAAAGCAGAAACATATTCAGCACGTCCTGGATATTCTGAGCATCAAACGGGTTTGGCTTTTGATATTCTTCAAGGCAGTAGCGGTCTATTGATTGAAGTTGAACCAGAAATCACTTGGATAAAAGAACATGCGCATGAGTATGGTTTTATTGTTCGCTACTTAGAAGGCGAAACTGATATTACAGGTTATAAGTATGAACCCTGGCATCTACGTTATGTGGGGGATATTGCAGAAAGCGTCTATCAATCAGGTCTAACACTTGAAGCATACCTTGGTGTGTCTGGTGGCGATTATTTTCGATGAAAAAAACCCGGTTTTTTAAAAAAACTGGGTTTTAACTTTTATGATGTACCTTCATCTGGTTCTGGTTCAAGATTTGGTTAAGGTTCGGGCTCTGGTTCTGGTT
>DEQB01000053.1:0-1204 GCA_002359085.1 Erysipelothrix sp. UBA3377 | reverse complement strand
TGGTTCTGGTTCAGGTTCGGGCTTTGGTTCAGGTTGTGGCTCTGGCTCAGGTTGTGGTTCAGGACCGGGTTCAGGCTCTGAAACATCATCCTCAATGATTTCCTCTTCTTCATCCAGATCATCCACAATCTCCTTTTCCTCATCAACTTCCTTTATTTTATCTTCCTTACTGAAATCAATGCCGAGGGCATTCAATGTAATAGAGGTTGTTAGAATAAGGCTCATTAACATTAATAATGAGATCAAAGCGTATGCGATTTTGTCTTTTGTGTTTAATTCAAGCCATAGTTTTTTCATAGTATCACGTCCTCAATCAATTATAGCACACATGTTTTTTAAAAATAGCACTTAAATGTATTTAATTGTGGGGTTGTAAGTGATAAAACGTTTTGATTTTGGGTGGGAATCATGTATAATTAGAAAGTATAAATCGTTGATAAGGACTAGTAATTAATACAAGATATGTTAAAGCGAAGGGGAATTGGTGAAAGCCCTGCATATTGGTGTTAATGAATTCACCTTTGAGAGAAGCTAATCCCTTCCGCGTTGTTGCGTTATCGACACTAAAGAGTATTTTTGTGAATTCACAAAATGAAACAGGATGGTACCGCGCTTGTCGTTCCTGGCAAGGGTGGTTTTTTTATACAAAGGAGTCAGAAAACATGGATTTAAAAGATTTATTGAAAACGGCTTTGGCTGAGGTGTCTGAAGTAAAAAACCTCAAAATGCTAGAGGAAGCACGTATCAAGTATATGAGTAAAAAAGGATTAATTGGAGAAGCAATGTCTCAAATGCGTAATTTACCCAACGAGGAAAAGGCTGAGTTTGGTAAAACAATAAACGATATCAAATCAAGTATTGATGCACGTTTGAAAGAAAAGCAATCAGAAATTGGTGAAGTGATACTTCAAAAATCGATGGAAAAAGAAGCCATTGATGTTACATTACCAGGGAATCAATATACACATGGTGTTCAAAATCCATTGATTATGATTCAACGCGGGATTGAAAAAGTGTTTAGAGAAATGGGTTATTCAATTGTTGAAGGGGATGAGGTAGAACTGGATCTCTATAACTTTGAACGTGCCAATATTCCTCAAGATCACCCTGCTAGAGAAATGCAGGATACATTCTATATCGATACGCATACGTTATTGAGAACACATACAACCTCGATTCAAACCCGTGCATTGGAAGAAGCGGC
>DEQB01000088.1 GCA_002359085.1 Erysipelothrix sp. UBA3377 | reverse complement strand
GAGTATATTTGGTTAGATCTGGATGTACTGGATAATACAGGTGAACCCTATGTTTATACCGTAGAAGAAGTTGATGTTCCTGAAAACTACGTCGCTACATATGATGGCATGGATGTCACAAACACTTATGTAATTCCAGTGACTGACATTACAGTTGAAAAGATCTGGATCCATGAAAAAAGAGAAACACAAACAATTGGTGTTCAACTCTATAGAAATGGTGAAGCATTCGGTGATGTTGTCCGATTAGAAAAAGGTACCAATACATACACATGGAAAGACTTAGATCTTACAGATTTATCTGGTAATGAATACGTCTATACTGTTGATGAAGTAGAAGTACCCCTTGGATACCATAAAGAGGTCCATGGATTTACAATTATTAATACGTTTGATCAAGGGTTATTGGATGCATTGTTACCAAAACCAGAAGAAAAACCAAAAGACAAACTTCCACTTACTGGAGCAGTCAGTCTTGCAAGTATTGCGACAGGTACACTGTTAGCATCAGGATTATTCTTCGCGTTGAGTAAAAAACGTAAAGAAGATTAGGCTTAATGAAAGGGTTTCTCGATAAGAGAACCCTTTTCTGTTTGATGGGCATGTTATCAAGCTAGGGGAACACGAAATTCCTACCGGTACACCGTATACATTAATAACGTATACAAGAAGGTAAGCTGTAAGCAAGGGCATAGTCGGTGACGACTATGTCTGAAGGAAGCTGTTGGCGGTATCTGGAGCGAAGCGCAAGCGAACCAGTGTTGGCGAGTGAGAAGGATGATTCTGCAGAAAGTGAAAGAAGTCCAAATTGGTGTAGTCTCAAACGTTATGATGGTCGTTATCTGATACAAGCTTAGTTAACTTAACCCATGAGTGTCTGTATCCATGGCTATATAAAGTAATTCAAGGTAACCCAAGAATTATGGAAGGGTGCAGACTGCAGATGACACCGTAGTAGTGATTAAATCTTGACCTATGAAGACAGGTAACTGCTCGGAGGATAAAATCAAGATGACACTGTTCATCGTAATAGTGACGCTTATTACTCAAAAGGTAGTAAGTGATGCGAAGGGTTGAAGAATTTATAAATCTTAATTAAGAATTGTGAGTACAACTATTGAAGGTGTTAACAATCTCATGAAATGGGGATTGCGTAGTTATTTATAACTTCGACACGAATATGAAGTACTTATATGGAAGTCTAGTAGATTGTCCAAGAGACTAGAAACGCTAAACAAAATATAAGAAAGAACGTATAGATAGAAACTATTCATAAGAAGGATAATAAGATACAAAAGAAAGAAGGTGAGAAGATGCAGAAATGGTATAGCCTTATTGATAAAATATACAATGAAAATAATCTCAAAGAGGCATTCAAGTCGGTAAAGAGAAACCATGGAGCTCCTGGAATAGATGGAGAGACGGTTGAACTTTTCGCAGAAAATCTCACAGAGAATATAGAGTTTCTACATCACTCACTGAAAACAAATTCATATTTACCAAGTCCAGTAAAAAGGGTAGAAATTGAGAAGCCAGACGGCGGTATACGACTTTTAGGAATTCCAACAGTCAAAGACCGCGTTGTCCAACAAGCAGTGGTTAACATCATAGAACCACTATTTGATTCACAGTTTCATCCATCAAGCTATGGATATAGACCCAATAAATCACAACATCAAGCAGTCGCAAAGGCTGACCTCTTTTTAAAGAGAGGTAAACTTGAACACGTTGTAGACATGGACTTAAGTAAGTGCTTTGACACACTTGATCATGAAATCATGATGAATGAAGTCAGTAAAACTATAAGTGATGGTAAAGTATTATCACTGATTGAAAGTTTTCTTAAGTCAGGTATCATGGTGGATGGCGCATATGAAGCAAGTGAAATCGGTTCACCCCAAGGTGGGGTTATTTCACCACTTCTTAGTAACATCTACTTGAACATATTTGACCAAAAGATGAAAACAAACACGAACTATAGAATCGTCCGCTATGCGGACGACATACTTATCTTCACTAAGAGTAAACGAGATGCCCAAAACGCAAAAGCGTGGGCTACACAAATACTTGAAGAAGAGTTAAAGCTAAGTGTCAATCAAGACAAAACAAGTATCACATCACTCAAAGAAGGGGTATCCTTTCTAGGCTTTACAATCTTACCGAATTACATTGTCATAGATAGAAAGAGAATTAAACGATTTAAGGATAAAATACGAGAACTCACAAAGAGAAACTCAGGTGTCCCTATTGAAATCACAATAGCAAGACTAAATCGTTATCTTAGAGGTTGGATAAACTATTATAGAATCGCCAACATCAAAACATTCTGCAAAGACAACATGGCATGGATTAGACGAAGACTCAGAATGATTAAAATGAAGCAGTGGAAAACATACAAAGCAATGCATAAAGAAATGAGAAGAAAAGGCATCATCCATAATGGTGAAAAGATGAATGTGACACTGTGGAAGAATTCCGCGGTCCACATAATTCATAGAATTTTACCAAATGCATGGCTTGATGAACTAAAACTTATAAACTTAGCGCATTATGAAGTTGGACTTTTGTCTAACGGCAAAGTTAGATATTAAATTCATGAGCCGTATACGGAAAACGTACGTACGGTTCTGTGAGAGCAAAAGAAGTAACGCAAATTACGTTACTTCTTAGCTACTCGATTATGAAATCAATTGACAATGTGTTTTAAACTGTTATTATGGTTATAGAAAAACTCGCCTTTAACTATGTCCAGAGAGACATGAAAGGAAAGAGCATGAAGATAATTTTCGCGACCTCTTTCTTTTAGGAAGTGGTTTTTTATTTAGGAGGTTATCATGAGCAAGATCATTTTAAATGAAACTGAAATTAACCGTGCACTCACAAGAATCTCATATGAAATTCTTGAACGCTTTGATGGTATTGAAGATATTGTCTTAGTCGGCATTAAAACGCGCGGTATTTTTTTGGCGCAAAAACTTCAAGCCATCATCAAAAAGCTTGAGGGGGATGTTGAAGTACTCGAACTTGATGTCAGTACCTATCGCGATGATTATAAGGGTGAATTTACACAAATCATTCGTGAAGAGAAAGTATTGGAAGATAAGCGTGTTGTCTTAGTGGACGATGTCTTATTTACAGGAAGAACCATCCGTGCAAGTTTGGATGCGATTATGGATTACGGAAGACCCAAGTCAGTATCGTTGGCTGTTTTAGTAGATCGTGGACACCGTGAACTTCCAATTCGTCCTGATTTTATTGGGAAAAACATTCCAACTTCAAAAAATGAATCCATTAAGGTTTTGGTAGAAGAACTTGATGGGGTTAACCATATTATATTGAAATAACTTAATTTTACTTTAATTATGTTCAGAGAGACATGAAAGTTAGATTATTCTTTTAATTTAGCTGTAGTCTCTTTGTCTACAGCTTTTTTATAAGGAGAAAATAAAAATGAAACATTTCTTAGAAGTATCACAATTTACAGCAGAGGAATTTATTGGTCTTGCGAAACGCGGCATCGAAATTAAAAATGGCGCAGAAGTGAATCGAAACGGGATGTCAGTCGTGAATATGTTTTTTGAAAACAGTACCCGCACTAAGATGAGCTTTGAAGTTGCCGAACAAAAAATGGATTTCTATACCTACAACTTTGATGTCAGCACAAGCTCTGTCAATAAAGGGGAAAGCCTTTATGACTCGGTACTCACCATGAAAGCCATTGGCATGAATATTGCGGTCATCAGACACCAAAACAACGACTACTACAAAGATTTACTCGATATGGGCATTTCTATTGTGAATGGTGGCAGTGGCAGTGGTGAACACCCCTCACAAAGTTTACTTGATGTCATGACCATCGTTGAAGAGTTTGAAGATTTATCAAATCTTAAAATTGCGATTGTCGGAGATTTAAAACACAGCCGCGTTGCACACTCTAACGCAAAAATCCTCAGTGAAAGTGGCGCAA
>DEQB01000048.1:4932-8491 GCA_002359085.1 Erysipelothrix sp. UBA3377 | reverse complement strand
CGGCTTCTTTATAAGCTTGCGGTAGCTTCGCTTCCTCACTTGCAATAAAGAGCGTTCCAACTTGTACACCCACAGCACCCAGTGCCAGTGCTGCATTGACGCCGCGCTTATCAGCAATGCCTCCTGCTGCATACACAGGTATATCAACGGCGTCCACAACCTCGGGAATTAAGGTCATGGTTGAAACATTACCCACATGTCCTCCAGCTTCTGTGCCTTCTGCAATTAACATATCAGCACCATTTTGTGCTTCAATAATGGCTTTTTCAACTGTATTTACCAGAGCAATTTTAGTAATCTTGTGTTCATCAAGGATTTCAATGAATGGGGTGATATCGCCACCGCTATAAGTAATGATGGGAACCTTCATTTCGATAATAACATCGATGAATGCTTCCATATGTTTACTCATCAACATGAGATTCACCGCTATTGGGTTATCGGTGATGGATTGTGCAATCTCTATTTCTGATCTTAATTGTTGTGGATTCAGTCCACCTGAAGCAATGGTCCCCAATGCACCATGTTTTGAAACTTCACCTGCAAAAGCGCCCAATGTAATGGTTGCCATTGCGCCTTGAATGATGTTGTATTTTGTTTGGATTAAATTGTTAGACATGAAAGGCTCCTTATTTCTTTTTGAATGACTTTAAGTCAGAAGTTCGTTTAATCTTTTTGAGTTTTTCATAGTTTTCTGCATAAGATTTCTCTGCAGAATTAATATTTCCCGGGAAATAGAACTGCTCATCTTTGAGTGCGTCAGGTAGGTATTGAATTTGATACCACGTTTCAGGTGCGGCGTAATCATACATTGCTTCTTCATCCATTCCCATGGGACTGAGTCGTAAATATTTTGGGGTAGCATACGGTTTTTCTTCGATCACTGCTAAAGCCCGATCGATGGCATGCTCAGCACTTTTTGACTTTGGGCTCAAGGCACATTCAATAACTGCATGTGACAAGATAATGCGTGCTTCGGGTAGACCCACCCGCTTGGATGATTCCAAAGCATTGATCACACGTCCACATAAGGCGGGATTGGCAAGTCCGATATCTTCATAGGCAATGACCAAGAGTCTTCTCTCAATGGATTCTAAATCTCCTACTTTAATGAGTTTCGCAAGGTAATAGAGTGATGCATCCACATCGCTGCCGCGAATGGATTTTTGAAAGCCACTGAGTGTATCATAATAATCGTCGCCGTCTTTATCCATGGAGATGTTTAAAGAAGTCGCAATTCTCTCTAAGTTGACTTTGGTGATGTGATTTCCTTTTGAGGAGGATAGTAAGAGCTCAAGTGCGTTGAGTGCATACCTTGCATCCCCGTTACTTTGATTGGCAATGATATCGTAGACTTCGGAATCGATATCGTAATTCCCAATTTGATTTGTGGCATTGATAAGAATGGTTTTCATGTGCTCGATACTTAAGGGCATAAATTCAAATAAATGGACCCTGGAACGGATCGCCGGGTTGATTGAGAATAAAGGATTGCCTGTTGTGGCACCAATCATGGTAATAAGACCACTCTCTACATGGGGTAGAAGTGCATCTTGGATATTTTTATTCATACGATGGACTTCATCGATGATAACCACAAGTCCGTTACTGATTTCAGCCTCCACAAAGAGTTGATCCAGTTTCTTCTTATTATCGCTGACCGCATTGAAAATACGATATGGCCTGTTTAATGAATTCGCAATCGCAATGGCTACCGTGGTTTTACCCGTACCCGGTGGACCATAAAAAATCATGGATGCGATCGATTGATTTTCGACCATGTTTCTCAGTACTTGATTTTGACCCAATAGATGTTCTTGACCAATAACGTCATTGATCGTCTGGGGTCTTACTTTAAATGCGAGGGGTTTGTTCATATTATCTCCTGTTTTCGTTAATAATATTGTATCATATAATGAAAGAGGTGACATATGAAAGTCGTAATACAAAAAGTGAAAGAAGCCAAAGTCGTGGTAGAAGATAAAATCGTGGGATCCATTGACCATGGTTTTGTGTTGCTTGTGGGAATTGAAACAACTGATACCCTTCAAGATATAGAAAAAGCAGCAGATAAAATCTCTAAAATACGGTTATTTGATGATGAAGATGGTAAAATTAACTTGAGCATTCAAGATGTGAAGGGAAGTATCTTATCCATATCTCAATTTACGTTGGCTGCTGATATTAGAAAAGGGAATCGTCCCAGTTTTATTGGTGCAATGGCGCAGGATAAAGCGCAAGAATATTATGAATTGTTTAATGAAGCTTTAAGAAAAGAAGGCATAGATGTACAAACAGGGGTTTTTCAAACACAAATGAATGTGATTTTGGATAATGATGGTCCTGTTTCAATTGTGATGGAAGTAAAAGATGGTAAAGTATTATAGAAGGATGTGAATATATGTTGTTGGATGGAAAGAAAATTGCGAAAGAGATTAAGGAAAATCTAAAAAATGAGATTGATCTTCTAGAAAAAAAACCACACTTAGCAGTTGTGCTTGTGGGAAATGATCCCGCATCATTGACGTACGTGAATTCAAAGAAGAAACAAAGTGAAGCATTGGGGATGATATCAACGGTTATTAAACTGGAAGCATCAACTACTACAGAGGCATTACTTGAAGTGGTGCATACATTAAATGATGATCCCAATGTACATGGAATTTTAGTGCAACTGCCTTTGCCGAAACACATTGATACAAATATAATTGTTGATGCGATTGATGTGAAAAAAGATGTGGATGGCTTAACGCCCTTAAATGTGGGTTATTTGAGAAATGATCGCGCAAAGATTGTTCCATGTACGCCAAAAGGTATCATGACTTTGTTGGATAAATATGAGATAGAATTGTCGGGGAAAAACGTTTTGGTGATTGGTAGAAGTCAATTGGTCGGAAAACCCATCGCAAACTTATTGATGGCTAGAAATGCTACCGTGACCCAAGCACACTCTAAAACGCAAAACCTTAACAAATTCATTGAAAATAGTGATATAATAGTCGTTGCGATTGGTCGTAAAGAAATGATTAAAGCAGAAGACTTAAAAGAAAACCAAATTGTAATTGATGTTGGCATACATAGAGACGATAAAGGGCTTGTGGGCGATGTAGAAAAAAGAGCCTATGATAAGGTTCGATACATAACACCTGTACCAGGTGGCGTTGGACCGATGACCCTTGTGTCACTGTTTGAGAATACATTGATTGCATATAAGATACAGGAGGGAATCGCATGAACCATGTTTATGATTTAGAAACGATTGTTCAAATGAAGAAGGAACACCCATGTAAAAAATCCCCCTATTTCAAGGTCATACGTGTGGGTGCTGACATTAAAATTGAATGTCAGGGATGTGGTGCAATCATCATGATGCCCCGCTCAGAATTTGAACGAAAATTAAAAAAAGTTATAGATGAATAGGAGAGATTTAGATGGCTTTAACAGCTGGAATTGTAGGTTTGCCCAATGTTGGTAAGTCTACGTTATTTAATGCAATTACAAAATCACAAGTAGAGGCCGCAAACTATCCCTTTGCGACCATCTCACCCAATGTCGGTGT
>DEQB01000048.1:3634-4825 GCA_002359085.1 Erysipelothrix sp. UBA3377 | reverse complement strand
GGTCTTGTGAAAGGTGCATCAAAAGGAGAAGGATTGGGAAATCAGTTCTTATCAAATATTCGTGAAGTTGATGCGATTATTCACGTAGTCAGATGTTTTGATGACAGTAATGTGACACACGTAAGTGGTCGCGTAGATCCGATTGATGATATTGAGATTATTGAAATTGAATTGATGTTGGCGGATTTACAGAGTGTTGAGAACCGTATCAAACGTGTTGAAAAAAAAGCAACAATCGATAAAACTGCAAAAGCAGAGTTTGACATGTTGTCAAAATGCAAGGCATCTTTGGATAACAACAAACCCTTAATCACGGTAGAATTTACGGATGAAGAACTTAAATTGGCGAAAACCTTTAATTTCTTAACGATCAAACCGATGATCTATGCCGCAAATGTGGATGAAGAATCATTGGTAGATATTGACAGTAATGAACACTTTAAGCGTGTAAAAGCGTACGCAAAAGCCAACAATCAGTCTGTTGTGTGGTTAAGTGCGAAAGTTGAAGAAGACCTTTCTTCTTTAGAAGATGATGAGAAAAAGGAATTTTTACAGGACATGGGAATTGAAGAGAGTGGTTTGGACTTATTGATTGAAAAAAGTTATGAACTGCTAAACTTACAAACCTTCTTTACAGTGGGTCCTAAAGAGATTCGTGCATGGACTTACAAGAAAGGCATGAAGGCACCTGAATGTGCGGGGGTCATTCATACTGATTTCCAAGTTGGGTTCATTCGTGCAGAAACATATAACTTTGAGGACTTAATGGAATATAACACGGAGTCCAACATCAAAGAAGCCGGAAAAATGCGTTTGGAAGGTAAGGAATATGTTGTAAAAGATGGAGATATAATGCATTTTAGATTTAACGTGTGATATAATTAATCTATAAGGAGGCAATTTTATGAAACTAATTTTTGCAATTGTATCCAATGACGACGTATCAAGCGTGACATCGGCTTTAACAAAAGAAAACTTTTCAGTAACAAGACAGGCAACCTCAGGTGGATTTTTGCGTTCTGGAAACACAACCATTATTATCGGTACGGAAGCGGATCGCGTTTCAACGTGTATTGATATTATTGATAGAGAGTGTCAAAAGAGAACTGAGGTTGTTCCCTCAAGTGCATCTTATGATATCGGTCGATATGCATCATTCCCTATTGAAGTTCAAGTAGGTGGCGCAACTGT
>DEQB01000048.1:228-3592 GCA_002359085.1 Erysipelothrix sp. UBA3377 | reverse complement strand
GGCCCTTTTATTTTAGGAGGAAACAGATGACACAAACTACATTTCTAATGATTAAGCCAGATGGGATCCATCATGAAATAGAGATCCTTAAAATTTTAAATGATCATGGATTAAAGATTGAATCTAAAGTAAGATTGAACGTTGATATGAAGGTGATGGCCACTTTATTAATTCACTATGAAGATGTCATTGATAATATGGGAAAAGCATTCAACTTCGTAGGTAAACTATTCAATGCCTTTTACTTTGGTAATCATGAACTGATTCCCATGAAGGTATCCTATGAGGGCAGTGACGATATCATTGAACTTACCAGAACACTTGTGGGTGCTACAAATCCTGAAAAAGCAGATGATGGGACACTCAGAAATTTATTGAGTCAGGATAATTACGTCATTGCGGACAGTGAAAATAGATTGGTTCATAATGTGATTCATGCTTCTGATTCTCATGAAAGTGCATCAAGAGAACTAGAGATTTGGTCTCAATACTTAAACGCTTAAGACTTCCAAAAGGAAGTCTTTTTAATATAAAAACCAGTCTGAGAGACTGGTTTCATCTTTAAGGAATTAGATTTCCTGCTTTTTTATAAATGTCATACCACTCAACCTTAGTAAGGGTGAAATCTGTGGCTTTGGTTATTTCGTTAATTCTAGAGGGTGTCATAGAACCCGCAATAACTTGTATTTGTGCTGGATGGCTTAAGATCCAAGCGGTTGCGATGGTGGTCTTTGTGACACCATATTTTTGAGCGTAGATTTCCATTGTTTCATTGAGTTCTGGAAACTTTGGATTATCAATAAATGTTCCTTCGAAGAAACCATATTGGTAGGGTGACCATGCTTGAAGTGTAATATCTTTAAGTCGTGAATATTCAAGCAATCCTCCCGTTTGCGCAACGGGTTTATTGAATGGATGATTCACATTGATACCTTCATCAATTAAGGGTGTGTGCATAACACTGAGTTGTACTTGATTGGTGATCAAAGGGAAAGGTAAATACTTTTGAACCAGTTCAATTTGCATTGGGTTGAAGTTACTGACCCCAAATGCGCGTACTTTTTTTGCTTCATAAAGTTCAATGAATGCTTTTGCGATTTCTTCAGGCTCCATCATGGTATCGGGTCTGTGTAGTAAAAGAATATCGATATAGTCTGTATCGAGTCTTTCTAAGATACCTTTGACTGATGATTTAATGTGGTCATAACTGAAATCGTAGAGTTGTAACTCAGGTCGAACCCCTACTTTTGATTGAAGAATGATATCTTCTCTTTTAACATCCATCGATTTGAGTGCTTCACTAAAGATGGACTCTGATTTACCAGCGCCATACATATCAGCATGATCAAAGAAGTTAATACCGCCCTCTAGTGCTGTTTGAATGATGACTTTGGCTTCTTCAACTGTTTTATCTGCCATTCTCATACAACCCAAAGCGATACGGGATGCTTCAATGTTGGATGTTCCTATTTTTTGTTTTTTCATAAAATTCCTCCTGTTAAGATTATACCACTTATTCTATAAAAATATTGGTAGCAGTGCTACCAATACAATTTATTTTAAATATGATAAAGCTTTGTCGTAATCAGGCTCTTGTGCAGTTTCTGAGACGAGTTCACTATAAAGTAGTGTACCATCAACATCAATCACAAAGATGGAACGTGCAAGCTTATTGAGCTCTTCAATCCAAAGTCCATAAGTGTTGGCGAATACTTTCTCATCATCATGTAACATAACAGCATCAACGCCTTTTGTGGCACACCAATTTTCTAAGTCTGTTTTTGAGTTGTTGGAAACATTGAGAATCACTGTATTTTCTAAATCCTTTGATTCCTGGAAAAAACGAACGGTTTGTAAGTCACAAATACGAGTGTTAATATCCGGGAATACACTGATTAATACACGTTTTCCTTTATAATCAGAAAGAGAAACGGGATTATTGTCCAAGTCATTGAGTGTGAAATCTGGTGCTTTTTGTCCGACTTCAGGGCGTTTACCAAGAACGGTAATGGTTTCGCCTTTCATTGTAATATGTGTTGTTGTCATAAATAAAACCTCCTAATTCAATTATAGGAGGCTTGGGAGTTATTTTTAAGTCATATGCTTATAGTTTTTTGTAATAACGGATATGGTTTTCAACTTTTTCTAGTACAAAAGGTCCACTATCATTATCTGATTCAATAATATGTGCACTTCCGTCTACTGGAAGTTTGTATTCAAATTGTGTTTCATAGTCTACTTGTCCAATTTGAACTCTGTTATCAAGCTCTTGAGTATGATGTGGATACAAGTGTTTTTCATATCCTTCAACCATTGTAACACTGAAGAATTCACCCACAGATCCAGATCCGTAACTGTAAAACCCGATACGATCATTGGCTTTTAAAGTTTTTGAATCAATTAGAGAAATTAAACTTAAGAATAAAGATGCTGTATAGACATTTCCCACTCTTCTGTTGTAAGTAATTGAATGTTGGAAATTGTCATACAAATGTTTGTGTTCCGTTTCATCTGCGATACGTCTCAGCGCTTTGAGTCCAATCTTTGTATAAGGGATATGGAAACACAGAGCCGCAAAATCATCCAGTGTACGGTTGAAGCGATTGAGGTAATCCCCATAAGTTAGATCAAAGAATCTTTGATATTGCTCATTTGAATATTTACCATCAACCAGTGCAACGTCACTGTAACTGGGTCTCCAGAAATCCATAACGTGATCCGTATAGTAACTGGATTCATTTTCTAACACCATTAATTTTGGGTCCTTACTCATTAAAATAGCGACAGCTCCGGCACCCTGTGTGGGTTCTCCAGAAGAGTTGAGGCCATATCTTGAGATATCTGAATTAAGTACCAGCACTTTTTTGTCTGGGTTTAAAGCGATGTGTGCTTTTGCGAGTTGAATTGCACCCGTTCCAGAATAACACGCTTCTTTGAGTTCTAAACTTCTAACATGCGGTTGGATGTCTAGTAATTTGTGTACGTATATTGCACTTGCTTTAGAGAAATCCAAACCAGATTCAGTCGCAAAAAGAACCAAATCGATTGATTTTTTGTCTTCTTCGTCTAAAATTTTATAGGCCGCATTGGCTGCCAATGTGATTGCGTCTTGTGAAGGGGGCGCAATGGCCATTTCATCTTGTCCTAATCCATACGTAAATTTGTCTGGATCAACACCACGCCAATCAGCAAGTTCTCTCATATCAATATATTGATTGGGAGAATAAAAGCTAATTTTATCGATACCGATGTTCATTCTATTCACTCCTTTAATGCTTTATCATTATAACCTAATAAGTGGGCATTTTCATAGACTAAATATGTGAATTCAAGTGAACAGGCCTTATTATATTTAAGTATTCAA
>DEQB01000048.1:0-167 GCA_002359085.1 Erysipelothrix sp. UBA3377 | reverse complement strand
AGAATATATGTATCAGGCCGTGTACAGGGTGTCGGGTTTAGATTTACGACCTATAACCTCGCACATGAAATCGGAAACCTCGGTGGTGTGGTTAGAAACCTTCCAGATGGTCGCGTTTATATTGAAGTGACAGGTCATGATAATCATGTCACAAAATTTTTGAATGC
>DEQB01000052.1 GCA_002359085.1 Erysipelothrix sp. UBA3377 | reverse complement strand
TTTTCAACACGTCTGATAGATTCAACGGATGCATTCACCAAGTTATCCACAATCACCACTTCATGTCCTTTATTTAAGAGTTCAATTGTTGTGTGGCTACCAATATAACCGGCACCACCTGTTACTAATATCTTCATATCTTTTCTCCTGATTTATTACTTTTTTTATAAATGAAATACATACCATACGCAATCGCAATCCCCAGCAAGACACCAACTATTACATCCGTTGGATAATGTACATACACATAGAGCCTAGAAAAAGCCATTAAGCTCGCCAAAACCAAGTATGTCTTTTTATATTTCAAATTATTCAAATACAAGAAATATCCAACTGCAAAAGAGCTCGCCGAATGTCCTGAAGGAAACGAATATCCCGAAGGTTTTGGGATGATAAGTTGAATCGTATCATTCACTATAAATGGACGGGGTCTTTCAATCAGTGGTTTAATTATATACTCCACTGAAACGTATTCGATCAATAAAGCCGCAACTGCAAACAACGCAATTTTTCGCGTCTCTTTTTTAATCAACAGTAACACCAAGATCACAATCCATATTTCTCCATGATTTCCCAAAGTCGTATAGACCTTGAAAAACCAATCAAAGAAAGGGTTAGCGAACTTTTGAATAAAATCTAATATTGCCATTTCCATAACATCACCTTAATCCATTGTAACACATAATATATATTGTATAATAAAATTAGGAGGAACTTTTATGAAATATTCATGGCACGGACACTCAGTTGTTCAACTTGAAACAATCAGTGGGCACCGTATAATTATCGACCCGTTCATCAATAACAATCCCTCAACTGACCTAAAAGTAGAGGATATTAATGTCGATTATATATTACTTACTCATGGCCATAATGACCATGTGGGCGACACCTTAGATATCGCACTACAAAATGACGCTACTGTCATAGCAATGGTAGAGTTGGCTGACTTTTTTGAACAAAAGGGACTTAAAACCCATGGCATGAATACCGGTGGCAGTTATAGATTTCCATTTGGAACTCTAAAACTTGTACCCGCACTTCATAGCTCGAACTACAACTACAACGATCAATCCATCAACATGGGAAATCCATGTGGTTTGGTCATTGATGATGGGGTTCATAAAGTTTACCACGCAGGCGATACGGCTTTGTTTTCAGATATGAAACTGATCGGTCCTGTTAACCTCGCCTTTTTACCTATTGGTGACAATTATACGATGGGTATTGAGGATGCCATTAAGGCTGTTGACTTTTTACAATGTGATTGGGCCATTCCCATTCACTACAATACCTTTCCATTGATCAGACAAAACCCGTATGACTTTATCAACCGTTTGGATGAAGGCAATGGGATTGTACCCAGCATTGGTAAAGTATACGATATAAATTAAAGGAGCATGATACGATGAATGAACTTATTTTTATTGGATGGGACAAATGCAGCACCTGCAAAAAAGCTGAAAAGTTTTTAAAGGACCACCAAATACCCTACTCAAAAAGAGATATTATGACGAATAATCCAACAGAAGCAGAACTGACACAATGGATCAAAGAATCCGGAATACCCATTAAACGTTTCTTTAACACATCCGGCTTTGTGTATCGGGATATGAATCTTAAGGAAAAATTACCCAACATGAGTGATGCTGAACAAATCAAACTGCTAGCTTCAACGGGACGTTTGATTAGAAGACCGGTATTATTGGGAGATCACGGTGTCTTTGTGGGCTTTCATGAAGAGATGTATGAAACACTGGTATGATTATTCTATTATCCCCCACAAAAAAACAAGTAAGGCATCCCCATAATGATGGATCTGCCTTACTTTTCAACGATACAAAAGAACAAATTTTAGAACATCTAAAGTCTTTTAATGAAACAGATATTAAATCAAGATATAAAATATCTGATGGACTGACACAAAAGACTTTCACTGACCTACATCACTATCAAGAAAACAGTATCGCATTATACACCTATACAGGAGAGGCTTTTAAGTCATTAGACGCAAAAACAATTCCCATTGAAAGTGCACAAAAACACTTACGAATCTTCTCTGCACTCTATGGTTTATTAGAACCGACCCATCTCATCTCTGAATATAGATTGGATATGTTAACGAGATTAGATTTCAATCTCTATGATCTATGGCGTCCCATCGTAACTGAATACTTAAACAATTTGAACCAACCCATTGTCAATTTAGCGTCACAGGAATTCTTCAACATCATCGATACAGACGCAATCAAAGTCCCTATTTACCATGTTCTGTTTCTAAATGAGAACCATAAGGTTGTGAGTGCTCAAGCAAAAAAGGCTCGGGGTGCTTTCACAAGGGAACTTCTTATTTCTCAACAATTTAAACTTGATCAAGTAGAGATTGAGGATTATACGTTCTCACACAAAGAAAACAATACTTTTATATATATAAGGAATACATAAAACCCGCAGTCAATCGACTACGGGTTTTCTTTACGCTTATTCTTTTCTACGTCGGGGTATAACCATAAACAACATACCCATCGCAATCAAACTCATGCTTATATAAACGTGTGCTTGACTACTTCCGGTACTTGGTAACTCCGGCTCCACAAAGGTATTGGTAATCGTCAATCCATCTTCAGAAATATGTTTGACATAATCTTCTGGAACATTCAATTCATCTACAGTATAAACATACAGTTCACCGTAAATATCAGTCAGTTCAAGATCTTCCCAAAGATAACTGGTGACACCTTCATTTAGAACAACTGGATCGCCATAAGCTTCACCATTTCTAAACAACTGAATCTCTATCTGTGGTTTGGGTCCCCCGTCCCAAATTTTGTCTGCACGTACTGTCGTTTTTGGAGACAAGTATGTATTCACAATCACAAAATCAGTAATGTCCTTTTCATAGTTTTCAGGAACATTAATCTCATCCACTGTATAAACATAAACATTGCCA
This sequence comes from Erysipelothrix sp. UBA3377, assembly GCA_002359085.1. Classification (GTDB taxonomy): domain Bacteria; phylum Bacillota_I; class Bacilli_A; order Erysipelotrichales; family Erysipelotrichaceae; genus Erysipelothrix. Next base: position 189 of record DEQB01000052.1, on the reverse strand, counting down.
TCAATATCAGTCGCATCCATGTCTGTCCAAGTATATTCAAAGACACCATCATCTAAAACAACCGGATCGCCCATTGGCTCACCATCGCGATACAATTGAATCTCGATACTTGGTTTCAAAATCGGTCCATTGACCCATGATTTATAAACTGTAATATCTGTCTTGGGTATCACATACGTATTGGTAATG
>DEQB01000079.1:1770-2952 GCA_002359085.1 Erysipelothrix sp. UBA3377 | reverse complement strand
CCTGGTGCCGGTAAAGGTACTCAAGCAGACAAAATTATTGAAAAGTACGACATTCCTCATATTTCTACAGGCGACATGTTCCGTGCTGCTATGAAAAATGGCACAGAACTTGGCTTAGAAGCGAAATCTTACATCGATAAAGGTGCTTTAGTACCCGATGAAGTTACGATCGGTATCGTTCGTGAACGCTTAGCTGAACCTGATTGCAATCAAGGATTCCTACTTGATGGTTTCCCGCGTACAATTGAACAAGCTGAAGCTTTAGATCAAATCTTAGCAGATCTTGGACGTAAAGTTGAACACGTGATTAACATCAAAGTAGAAGAAGATGAATTGGTTAAACGCTTAACAGGTCGTCGCATTTGTAAAGTATGTGGCTCTTCTTATCACTTAGTATTCAACCCATCAAAAGTTGAAGGTGTATGTGACAAAGATGGAGGAGAACTTTATCAACGCGCAGACGATAATCTAGAAACGGTTTCTAATCGTCTAGAAGTAAATATCAAACAATCTCAACCATTGCTTGATTTTTACAACAATAAACAAGTTTTAACAGATATTGACGGTCAGAAAGATATTAATGATGTCTTTGCTGATGTTGACGCTCTTTTAGAGAACAGCCGCAACTAATACCCGAGTCTCGGGCGCAGGAAACTCTGCCTCGGCAAGGAAACGTGCTGCGGTAGCAAAACGGAATTTAAATTTCGAGAGCTGCAAAAGCATATTGTGCCCGGTCTATGCACTGATGAATTATTGTATCGTTCGAAGGATTCCCTTTGTCCTTGATGCAATATTAATTCTGAAGGGGTATAATGGGTTTCGTGTAAAGTATCTGTAGATTACAGGTATGCACAGATCTCATCCAAGGATATACATTCCAAGTGATCGCGTTGACATTATGGATACTGATTCTGGGATTTTTTCCAGGGATGTGAGATCGAACCCAGACGTCTTTCGAACATCTCTCATATAATCCAAACATATGTTAGACGAGTATTTCACAAGAACACTTGGCTGAATTCGTTTGAATTTAACGATGAGAACCTGCATTGCATATAGAAGGGAGACAGGCTCGATGGCGAAAGACGATGTAATTGAAATCGAAGGCACAGTTCTTGAAACTTTGCCAAACGCGATGTTTAAGGTAGAATTAGAAAATGGACATACAGTTCTTGCTCACGT
>DEQB01000079.1:0-1684 GCA_002359085.1 Erysipelothrix sp. UBA3377 | reverse complement strand
ATTGAATTATCTCCATATGACTTAACTCGCGGTCGTATCACATACCGTTTTAAATAATCTTTTGCACTCCGGACCACTAAGGAGGTTAGGTAAGATGAAAGTAAGACCATCTGTGAAACCAATCTGCGAAAAATGTAAAGTTATTCGCCGACGTGGTAAAGTAATGGTAATCTGTGAAAATCCTAAACACAAACAAAAACAAGGATAATAATAAAGGAGGTGCACATCGTACATGGCACGTATTGCTGGTGTTGATATTCCACGCGAAAAACGCGTTGTAATTTCATTAACTTACATCTACGGTATCGGTAACGCTACAGCTAAACAAGTATTAGCTGGTGCTGGCGTTGACGAAAACATCCGTGTTAAAGATCTAACTGAAGATCAATTAAACAAAATCCGTGAACAATTAGACACATATAAAGTAGAGGGTGACTTACGTCGCGAAATCTCTCTTAATATCAAACGTCTAATGGAAATCGGTTCATTACGTGGTATCCGCCACCGTCGCGGTTTACCTGTTCGTGGTCAACATACGAAGAACAATGCTCGTACTCGTAAAGGTCCTCGTAAAACTGTAGCGAACAAGAAAAAATAATTAAGTAAAGGAGGTCACGCATAACAATGGCACGTAAACAACAATCTCGTAAACGTCGTGTGAAAAAGAATATCGAAGCTGGTATTGCTCACATCCGTTCTACTTTCAACAACACAATTGTTACTATTACAGATGTACAAGGTAACGCAATTTCATGGTCATCAGCTGGTGCTCTAGGTTTCCGTGGTTCACGTAAATCTACTCCATTCGCTTCTCAAATGGCTTCAGAAGCTGCTGCTAAAACTGCAATGGAACATGGTTTAAAAACTCTTGAAGTAACTGTTAAAGGTCCTGGTGCTGGCCGTGAAGCTGCAATCCGTGCACTTCAATCAGCTGGTTTAGAAGTTACAGCTATCAGAGACGTAACTCCAGTACCTCATAACGGTTGCCGCCCACCAAAACGTCGTCGTGTATAATTAATAGTTGCAACTTAATCTAGAATTAAGTTAAACTATCATATGCACTAACTTTGTATTAGGACAATCTTATTTGATTGACATTCGATTTTAACAAACAAATGATGGATTGATACCATACATTCGATGTTTTATTAAGGAGGGTAAATTGAATGATCGAAATTGAAAAACCAAAGATTGAAACCGTTGAGATCAGTGATGATTTAAAATACGGCAAGTTTGTTGTGGAGCCACTTGAACGTGGTTATGGAACTACTTTGGGAAATTCACTACGTCGTATCCTTCTGTCTTCTTTACCAGGAGCTGCTGTTACATCAATTCAAATTGACGGCGTACTACACGAATTCTCTACTATTGAGGGTGTCGTAGAAGATGTTGCTTCAATTATTTTGAATCTTAAAAAGCTAGCTTTAAAAATTTACTCTGATGAAGAAAAAGTCATTGAAATTGATTTCAAAGGCTCAGGAGTGATTACTGCCGCTGATATTACTCACGACAGTGACGTAGAAATTTTAAACCCAGATCTATACATTGCAACTGTTGCTAATAATGGTCATCTTCGCATGCGTATGTATGCACAACGTGGACGTGGATACACTCCAGCTGATCAAAACAAACGCGAGGATCTTCCTATCGGCGTTATCCCGATCGACTCTATTTACACTCCAGT
>DEQB01000040.1:3913-4140 GCA_002359085.1 Erysipelothrix sp. UBA3377 | reverse complement strand
CAATTATATCATAAGTAGCCGAGACTTTATATGAAAAATAGAATCAAACACTCTGCCTCATATTCCTTCTCAACCACTCTTTTTTTGATTAAATATTAAAGACTTATAAACTAGTTCATTTTAAGTACTTAACAAAAAAAAGACACGATTAACGTGCCTATAATCTATTCAACAAATTTAATTACTTCTTCACGTGCTTTGGGTTCTGCCATTGTATTGGGAATACC
>DEQB01000040.1:0-3866 GCA_002359085.1 Erysipelothrix sp. UBA3377 | reverse complement strand
AAAACTTGACGAACATTTTTATAATTTGTTACATCACGCATTTGATTGGTCCAAGCCATACCAATACCCAAAGCCGTTGCTGCAAGCCACATATTTTGTGAAGCCAGACCAATTTCTACCCCTGCATTCTTATTATACTTGGTGGTACTCACCAAAATGACAGCGGCAGGATGATACAAGTCGTAATCAGCACGATCAATACCCACACCAATCACATGGCCAAGTTCTCTAATCAGATCTGGATTGGTGACAATTGTGAACCTCCTTGTCTGATTGTTTCTCGCAGTTGCACTGTAGGTACCCGCTTTAGCGATTTTCAACAAGACATCCTTATCAATGGGTTCATCTTTGAAAGAACGTATCGAACCACGACGTTCAATCGCTTCAAACAAATTCATTTCACTCATAATATCACTCCTTGGCTCTATTATATCACGCTTTAAATATAGATACCTTTTATATTATCAGTTAACTTAAACCCTAATAGACACAATTTATCGCGAATCTATGAACGCTTTAATCGCTTCTACCGTTACAGTTTGTTGTTTCAAAGTAGAAATTGTTGCGGGCACATCCCCTTTTTGTTCACCATAATTACCAAACTGTGCGTGATTACCCCCTTCAATCACAACAACATTTTCAGTGTAGTCTATCTTTTCAGCGACACTCTCATTGAATGATCCATAAATTGTGAGTGCATCCTTTGGATCAACATCACCATAAATATAGGACCCCATTAAGATGAGCCCTTCCACATCATCGGGATGATTGGAGCTAAAACTACTTGCCATGGCGCCACCCATTGAATGACCCCCCATATACCAAGTGTCAATGTCTGGATATGAACGCATCACTTCTAAAGCCCTATTTTGATCAAAGATGGCCATGTTAAAAGGCATCTTAACCAACACAACATCAATGCCCACCTCATCTACAATCTGTTCTAGAATGGGTAGATAAGCTGTATATTCAACTTTAGCACCGGGATAAAAGATCAAAGCCGTATCGGAACGAACCGATGATGCAATATAAATTAAATCATCTGCTTCTACACTCACATTCGGTTGATTTAAGACACTCAAAGCTTCTGGTGTTGCCTTATAGTATATGGAAACATAAATAAAGAATGTTGAAGCAAACATTGCTACAACAATTCCTATTCCTATTCCAATTTTTTTAAAATGTTTTCTCATCAAGGCCTCGTAACCCCTCCATAGACAATCACTCTATTTTTACCCAAATCCTTGGCTTGATAAAGTGCACTATCAGCTAAGTTAAGATATAAATCAAAGGACTTCATAGGATGTATATCGGATGGTACCAAGCCCGTACTGACACCAACAGTGATGGCACTGCCGCCAATTGCATTAACATCTGACTTGATGGATTCAAAGATCTCCTTGACCTCACTTATATTATATTCCCACGCCAAAGCCACAAACTCTTCACCACCATAGCGATAAAACTTTAGATTATGGTTCACTTCATAACTTTGAAGCACATCAGCAAACGCCTTTAAAATTTCATCTCCTGAAACGTGACCATATTTATCATTAAACAATTTAAAGTCATCCAAATCCATCACCGCAACAACAGTTGGACGCACGTATTTAGCAGCGTCAATTTGCTCAATGGTCTGAAACAACTTACGACGGTTACGAAGACCCATAACGGTAGATTTTTTTAAACCTCAAATTCTTGAATCACAATATCATCAACACGTACTACAAAGTCAAAATACGATGCATCACCCATTAAAAGATGGACCTCATAAGCCCTGTCATTTTTGTACAACTCATGATGGACCCAGAAAGTCCCTACAAGGTGCGTTTCTTGTTTGATAACCTCAGCATTCACGAAGGTAACAATGTACCTTGGATTGTGTGCATCACACTCCAAATAAAGGATGAAATTATGATCTTCTTGAATTACCTTTTTTACTTGGTAATCATGAAATCCGAAATTGTCCTTTAATGATTTTGGAACATTTTCCTTATCCATGGCTTTATGATACGTCTTAAGTGTCGCTTCAATTTCTTTGTGAGCTTTTTTCGCAATCTTTTTCAATTTCTTAAGAATACGTTCCGTTGTATATCCCAAAACAAAGACACGAATATCCGCAATTTCATCCAATACAACTTGAGGCATCAATCCTCGAATGGATTCAACATCAGAAAGATGTATTTTTTTGAACATGTCTTTAGATGCTTCTATATCAAAAGGCAAACGATGATCATAGGCTTCAATTAAGCTTTGAATGTTTTCCCTTTCTGCATCCGACATCTTATATACAAAAACATCTGCTTCAGAGATATGAAGACCTTCTATGAATTGATGTAACGGTAACATTTCCATACCATCATCTTCCAATAAGAACCTTGGGTCTAAATCATACTGTTCTTGTGCTTGTACAATAAATTCAGTTTCTCTGATCTTATAAAGTTGATGATACAGTGCTTCATTAAAAACATCTGTACCTTCCAATACTGCTTTATCAAAATATAAATCAGTTAAGCCTGAAAGCTCAGCCCACTTTTTTGTGAGATATTTCATACGTTCCCCTTTGCAAACTTTCGTTTAAAATTTACCCATCAATAACAATACGCCCATTGAAACAATGACTACGAGTGTATCCACCACAAAACCCAAAATCATCGGTTTGGGTCCAATGTTTTTTAAGTCTTTAAAACTTGTGGATAGACCAATCGCAGACAATGCCATGATCATACAGAACTTAGAGACTGATGAAATACCTGACACCATTATATCAGGTATCACACCCGTACTTCTCAGTAAGACCACCAATAAAAACAACAGAATAAAGTATGGAAATATTTTCTTTAAGTTAACAGGTGTTCTGGTTTCATGACCATTTGTTTTCGCTTCTAGCCGTTCATTGATGATAGAAAAAATTAAAACGTAAGGAATGATAAAAAGTGTCCGCGTAAGCTTCACAATCACTGCCGTATTGCCCGCAAGATGTGAGAAAGCATACCCAGCTGCCACTACTGATGATGTATCATTAACGGAAGTCCCAATCCATAAACCATAACCCATATTGGACATCCCCAGTAAAAGACCAATCCATGGAAATATAATGACAGTAATGATATCAAAAATGAAGGTCGCAGAAATTGCGTACGTTATGTCTTCATTTTTAGCCTTGATGACAGGACCCACAGCCGCAACAGCTGATCCCCCACAAATAGCTGTACTTACCGAGAGTAAATTGGTTAACTTCCAATGAATCCCAAATACTTTCCCAAGTATATTTCCAATCCCAAAAGCTGTCACCATTGTAAAAATCATTAAGACCAATGAAAACTTACCCACATTGACGACTTCAGAGATATTTAGATTCACACCCATTAAGATAATCCCCATGCGCAATACAACTTTGGTTGTAAACAAAACCCCTTCATTAAATAAGTCACTTCTCTGTAATAAACCATGAAAGACCATTCCTACCAAGAGTGCCATCACCGTTGATCCGATCAGATCATTGAGAATATATGTACTTAAAAATATTGACAACATCGAAACGCCCACACTCAATAATACTCCCGGCATTATTTTTTTAAATTTACTGACCATGCTCAACCTCCACACTTTAAAACATTAACTTTAATATATCACTAAACATAGAAAAAGACCACCTTTACAGGCAATCAAAAACTTTATTACTCATTAAGTTATCCATTAATCAAAATCAAAATTTACCACAACTCATTTCAAATTTATGAATTCATGATACGCATTATTTTAAATTTAATTCCAGGTCTCTTTTATCATACAGTGTATAATTATCATTTTCAGATATCTTCTTGTGGATTGTTTATCTCATCCAAATCCAACACTGCATCCGC
>DEQB01000072.1:36164-42733 GCA_002359085.1 Erysipelothrix sp. UBA3377 | reverse complement strand
CTTAAATATGGAATTGACGATATCCGTTCATTTTATACCAATGATCGTAGATTTATCGATCAATTTAAACGATTCGAGTAAGGAGATAAGTATGTTATTAAGTAGAAAATTATTAAACAGTTATGTCAATATTAAAGATGTGGAAACGCTGGTATTGACGCAAAAATTAACGCAAGCAGGCCTTGAAGTAGAAGGTGTATCTCCTTTAGTTCATGGAACGGGACTCGTGGTTGGTCAAGTCTTAGAATGCGAAAAACATCCAGAGAGTGATAAATTATCCGTTTGTATGGTTGATATTGGAAGTGCTGTTGAACAAATTGTTTGTGGTGCATCTAATGTAGCGAAGGGTCAAACTGTTGTGGTTGCGACTGTCGGTGCAGAACTTTTAGATTTAACCATCAAACCCACAAAGATTCGTAATGTTGAATCAAACGGTATGATTTGTTCATACAGTGAACTGGGAGTGAATGAAAAATATCTCACAGAAGATGATTTAACGGGAATCATTGTTTTAGAAAATGGAAAACCTGGTGATAATATATTGGAAGCACTCGATATGGATGATGAAATCATTGATATCGATTTAACACCCAATCGATCCGATTTCTTGGCCTTGTTTTCAGTAGCGAATGAAGTGTCAGCCCTTTTGGATCGTGATGTCAATTTACCTGATTATGAAAATGCGAGTCAAATTGGAACGCCATCTAATTTAAAAATTAATGCATCTACCGATAAATGTTCATATTTTGGGGGTAAGGTTATCAATTCAATCACCATCAAAGATTCCCCAAAGTGGATCAAACAAGCCTTAGAAGCTTCCGGTATCAGATCCATTAATAATGTCGTTGATATTTCAAACCTCGTTATGTTAGAAACGGGACAACCTTTGCACTTCTATGATTTTGATTTCTTAAAGCAACAAGAACTCAGTGTTAGAAATGATTTAACGTTGGATGTCGTTGCGCTCGATGAAAAAACATATCATATCGAAAAAGGTGACTTGTTGATTATGAACGGGGATACACCTGTAGGAATTGCGGGCATCATGGGCCTGGGTAATTCAATGATTCAAGACCATTCAAAAGGAATTATTATTGAAGTCGCAAGCTTTGATATGGTAAGTGTGAGAAAAACTGCCAGCCGCTTGGGATTAATAACAGAAAGTTCTCAAAGATTCTCAAAAGCAATGGATCCTTTAGCGCCACTTAAAGCGATGGACCGTGCTGTTCAATTACTGATTGAATATGCGGATGCTAAAGAGATTGAAGCAACTGTATCTTACGGTGAAATTCAATATGAACCGATGCATGCATCTGTTACTTTGAAGAAAGTGAATGATTTACTGGGAACAAATTTATCATTGGAAACAGTTATGGATGTATTTAGAAGACTTCACCTGAGTCCAGAAATGGATGGTGACAACATTGTGTGTCATATACCATCTTATAGAAATGATTTAAGAATTGATGTAGATCTAATTGAAGAAGTTATTCGTATCGTTGGATTTGATATACTAGAAGAAACACTACCCAAACTGGACGCTACCAGTGGTGCTTTAACTGCAAGACAAACAATTATCGAACACATTGAATCCATATTACTTGGATTTGGTGGCTACCAAACGTTAACGTATACATTGGTTGAAGCAGCATTTACTAAGGGAAAAGAAGCACTTGAGAATCCCATTAAACTTTTAAGTCCGATGAGTGATAAACGTGCTTATCTCAGAACCCAACTATGGCCATCATTATTAGAAACCATTGGTTATAATGTGGCGCGTAGACAAAACGATGGTTTGTATTTTGAGATTAGTAAAATATATGCACAGTCACAAGTAACTGAGAAATTGATCATTGCTGGAGAAGGCAATCTTCCTTCAAGCAATTGGTTGAAAGAATCTGTGGTTCTTGATTTCTATGCACTTAAAGGAATCTTCATTGAATTGATGAATCATTTGGGATTCACTGAACGCCGTTTGGACTTTATCGCTGATGATTTTGACAAAGAGACATTCCATCCGTACAAAACTGCATCCGTTTATTTGGATCGCAAACGGATCGGTGTGTTGGGACATATGCATCCCAATGTATTAAAAGATAATGATTTAAAGGATTTGGCCGTATTGGAAATTGATTTAACGGATATCTTAAATAAGAAAAAAGCAGGTATCAAATCAAATGCGATTAGCCCTTATCCAAATGTAACACGTGACTTATCACTGTTGGTAAATAAAGATGTTCTAACTAAAGATTTGATTAAAACCATTGAAAAAAGTGCTTCACGCTTATTACAGAGTGTGAATGTGTTTGATGTATTTGAATCTGATAAATTGGGAGATCAAAAATCAATTGCGCTTACCTTAACTTTTGGATCTGACCATACGATGGAAGAAAAAGAGATTCAAGAAGTTATGAATAAAGTAAATGAAGATCTAATCAAACAACATAAATTAACAATTCGTTAAGAAAGTAGGGATATGCATGGGACGTGCTTTTGAAGTCCGAAAAGCGGCGATGGCGAAAACATCCGCTCAAAAAACTAAAGTTTATTCAAAATATGGAAAAGAGATTTACATGGAAGCCAAAAATGGGGTTCCGGATCCAGAAATGAATCCAAGCCTCAAACGTATTATTGAAAAGGCAAGACAAGATCAAGTACCAAACGATATTATCAATCGTGCTTTAGAAAAAGCAAAAGGTGGCGCTCAAGAAGATTACCACAGTGTACGCTATGAGGGTTTTGGTCCAGCGGGATCAACCTTCATTGTTGAATGTCTCACTGATAATGATAACCGCTCTGTAAGTGAAGTGCGTAATGCCTTCACCAAGTCAAATAGTAAAATGGGTGTGAGTGGCTCTGTTATTCATGGTTATGACCATGTGGGTATATTGGGTTTTAATTTCGAAGATGAAGAAAAAGCCATGGAAATTCTTTTTGGTCATGATGTTTCTTTACAAGAAATAGAAATTGAAGATGGATTTATGTCAGTAACTGTTGATACGACGGATCTATACAAAGCCAAAGATGCCCTTGATGCTGCCCTTGAAGGTATTGAATTTGAAGTAACTGAGTTAACTTATGTACCCCATGAAATGGTCACATTAAGTAGTGTAGAAGATAAAAAAATGTTTGAAAAGCTTACTACGATGTTGGAAGACTGTGAAGATGTACAGGATGTTTATCATAATATAACCCCAGAATAGAGGTGCTTTTATGCATAATATATTAAATGAATTTCATAACAAATATAAGGACGAAGTTCAGTTTAGAAATACGACAACTGAATTTGTGGATTCAATCTATGATTACTTAGACGAAGCGACTTTAAAAATGATTTTACATGCGGAAAGAATCATCACTTTCAGAGTGCCGTGGGTAGATGATGAGGGTATTTTACAAGTAAATTATGGGTACCGCGTTCAACACAGCAGTGCTTTGGGTCCGTATAAAGGTGGGATTCGTTTTCATGCGGATGTCAATCTTGATATGCTCAAATTCTTAGCTTTTGAACAAACATTCAAAAATGCACTCACAAATTTACCTTTGGGTGGTGCTAAAGGTGGTGCGGATTTTAATCCAAAAGGAAAAACTGACCATGAAATTATGAAATTTTGTCAAAGCTTTATGAACGAACTTTACCGACACATTGGCCGCACCATAGATATTCCTGCAGGGGACATGGGTGTTGGGAATAAAGAGATTGGTTATATGTTTGGTCAATACAAACGCCTTACAAGATCTTATGAAGGGGTCTTTACGGGTAAAGATTTATTGATTGGTGGCGCTAAAGGGAGACCTGAAGCCACGGGTTATGGCCTCATTTACATCACAGAAGCCCTTTTAAAGACGTTAAACGACGATTTCAAGGGTAAACGCGTTGTTGTGTCTGGTTCAGGTAAAGTCGGCGTATACGCCGCAATCAAAGCCATAGAAAAAGGTGCGAAAGTCATTGCGATGAATGATTTCAGGGGAGGAACCATTGTTGATGAGGATGGTTTAAACCTGGATGATATCAAACGGATTAAGCTTGATGAAAACCAAAGTTTAAAAGCATATGCTGAATTACATGAATTAACACTTTATGACAGCGCACATATTTGGGAAGTACCCTGTGATATTGCGCTACCATGTGCAACACAAAATGAAATGAATGCTGAACAACTTGAAACCCTTATAAAAAATGGATGTAAAGTTATTGCGGAAGGTGCCAACAAACCCTTGACACCAGAAGCAGTTCAAATGGCCATGAAACAAAAACTATACTATCTCCCTGGCAAAGCAGCCAATGCAGGCGGCGTTGCTACAAGTGGTATAGAAATGATGCAGAATGCTCAAATGGATGTTTTCAAGTTTAAAGATGTTGATGCAAGACTTCAAATGATTATGCAAAATATATTCGAAACGATTCATCAAAAATCAATCGAAGTAAATCAACCTTACAATTATGTAGTGGGCGCAAACTTGGTTGCTTACCAACGGGTTCGCGATGCGATTACATTACAAGGTGCTGTTTAAGATAGAAGCTGTAGTGTCTGTGGATACTACAGTTTTTTCATAGATACACAAAAAAAAGGCTGCACATACAGCCTTTAATTTTAAGCAATTTCTAGTTTAAGTGTAATATGAGAAGGGTCTTGTAGATACAAGCCATCTTCTTTATTGTCAACTTCAATATCTGCTTCTTTTAATCGTTCTAATAAAGCATCCAGTGCTGTTTGATCCGGTAAAGAAATCGTGAAATATCTTAATCCAAGCGCATCTTCTGGAGCAGGGAAATCAGTGTCTTTCCATGAATTATAAGCGACCACATGGTTTTGAACCTCATCTAAACCTACATCTCCCATACGGAATCGTTTATCAATAACTCCTGTAGCAAAGCCAATGGTATCGGTATAAAACTCGGTCATACGGTCAATATCTGATCCATAAAGGTGAATGTGTCCCATTTGCATATCCGCAATAGGAGATTGAATGTCTGCACCCTCAGAGATGGTTGCGAAGAGTTCATCCAAATCCAATGGGTCACGTCCATCTGTCAGACGCCCATCGGCTTTATAACGCATTTGAAGGATGCCGTTTTCTACAACATAATCTCCGCGATCTAAAGTTCTTACATAAAGTTCAATATCGTTGCCTTCAGCATCTCTTAAGTATGTAGTTTTTGACATACCATGATCTGTAGGTGCTTGAGGGTATTGAAGGTTTCCCAACCAAGCAATGGCTTTGGCCAGTTCTTCTTCTGAAGGGTAGAGCAATGCGAAGTGATACATGCCCGTAGTATTGTTGTATCGCTTAAAGTCATCGCTTTGGTGTAGATGAAGCATGGGTTTGGTTGTATCTCCCAAAATGGCTTCTTTGTCCGTTTGTTTATAGACTGTCATTTTTAAACCCTGTGTATAAAAAATAATTTGGTTGGCCAAGTCTTTCACATTAAGGTGAACAACTCCCAATTTTGTTTCTGATGGTAAGGTTGCTTTATAAGCTGTGTATGGTACTTTTTCCATGTAATTTCCTCCTCAAGTTTTATTGCTCTTACATCTTATTTCGAAACCGAAATAAATTCAAGTGTTATGACTCATTCATTTTGGCATCATTAATACAAACTTATGATATGATAATTTAAACGGGGTGAGATGATGAAAAAACATAGAGAAAAAAATATACTTGAAAACAAAATTTATAACTTAATTCGTGATGACGATATCAATTCATGGCAAGCTGATTTGGTAGATGGGGCCTTAATCTTTTTAATCTTCATCAGTGTTGTGGTCGCATTTCTTAATACATTTCAATTTACAGACGCCTATCAAACAACCATATACGTTTTAGAGTTAATATTTGTTGTTCTATTCAGTATTGAATACATCTTACGAGTTTGGACTTCTGAATTAATGCGCCCCGATGAATTACCAATGAAAGCAAGAATTAAATACATGATGACACCCATGGCATTGATTGATTTATTTTCAATCCTACCGTTTTATTTGGCTTTCTTTGGATTCAGTACCACTTCTTTGGAAGCATTAAGACTGGTGCGTCTATTGCGTGTATTTAAGATTAATCGTTATACCAGTAGTTTATCCTTGATTGGATCTGTTTTAAAATCACGGGTTGCACAACTTCTGTCCTCAATCAGTGTCATTATGGTTTTAATGTTTATTTCTGCCATGTTAATGTACGATATTGAACACATTGCGCAACCAGAAGTGTTTGACAATGCACTCTCTTCATTATGGTGGGCGATGGCTACCATTACAACCGTAGGGTATGGAGATATCTATCCAGTCACAACAGCAGGGCGTATCTTAAGTACTTTTATTACATTTCTAGGGATCTTTCTAACCGCAATTCCAACGGGTATCATTTCCGCTGGATTCATTGAAGAATCTTCCAAAAGACGAAGCTTAAAAGATCATGAACAATAAAAAAGAGCCGTTGGGCTCTTTTCTATTGGTCCATATTTTGAATGGTTTTTACAAGCTTGGTATCTGCAGTTTTTAAGGTTAATCTTACCATAAAGTAATTAAGTAAAGGGATCGCAATCACAAAAATAATTAAGAAAATCGTTG
>DEQB01000072.1:33971-36063 GCA_002359085.1 Erysipelothrix sp. UBA3377 | reverse complement strand
GCTTGTTGTTCCGTCTCCCAATTTAAGGAAGGGGAACGCACATCTACATATAGTCCTGCAAAAACAATTAATATCAAACCAGAGATTGCACCCATCACGAATAACAATATGGTCATAAGGTTGGGTTTCAATATGATAGTCGCAAATATTAACATCAGGATGGGGATGATAGATCCCATGATCATTGAAAGCAGTGCTTTCGATTTCACAATATCCGATAAAAGAATGGGATAGGTAATATATGATTTTAAGTTGTTGGCTTCTCGTGAAATGGCTGTATTACTGGATGCTTCCATATTGCCAAAGAATAAAGCAATCACAAATCCAAGTATCAATGGATACAATAACTTTTCTGACGTACTCAATAAAGTATAAAGTGTGTGGTATCCCAGACTAATTTCGCTTGTTAATTCACCCAGTGTAGCAAGTCCACCTTCTAAAAACATAGGAATTAAAATGATAATTGGAAATATCACAAGGGGTGAGAAATAGTTAAGTACAAAAGCAGGAGTCCGTATAACGGTTTTTAAATCCTGTTTTAAAAATGAAAGGACCAAGGGTTGTTTTTTTATTTCACGGTCCTGTTGGTTGAGGTTTAATTTTTTCTTTTTCGAAGAAACTTCAGATACACTGACAACCCCTTCAAAGTAAAATGATTGTATTAAAACTAAGGCAACCACTGCAATGGCAAGCGTCATTATGGTGTTTAAAACTAATGCAATAGCGTTTTGATCAATGATGCCACTTGCCAACATTCTTGAGGTTGGAAAGAATAGAGAGATATTTCTAAATGCATTGTTGTCCATGTTTGCCAATGATTGAATGAATTCCTGAATGGCAACTTCGTTGGTAGAAGTCATACCACCTGCAAAACTAATTATAAATACAGGAATAAAGACCAAACCAAATGTTAGATACATAAACAAATCTTTGTTTTTTAAAAACGGCATGAAACGCATTAAGATTACAACAATCACCAAAGCAAGTGAAAGGGGCACAATGGGTGTTAAAAGTACGCCCAACAAAGTATAAAGTATAAATAGAATTGATGGCCCAACTTTAACAAAATAAATCACCAATATCGGTGCGATAAAAAATAATGTACTTAATAAACTATAAACATAGGCAGTGATAAATTTAGCACCAATAATTTCTATGGATTTAAAGGGTAAAGATAAGTAATTTATAATATCTTTACTAAAATAGAAAATGTTGGGTGTTGAGAGTATTGAAAAATAAAGGGTGACTACCGGTACAATGGTAAAGACCAAATAGATTAAAAGCGTGGGTTGATTGATATTAATGAATTGTTCCACGATGTAGTATGAAGGAATCGAAATAATCGCGAAAATATAAAGCGCGAGTACTAAGATTAAAATTCTTTGGCCTATTTTTTTTAAGGGTGAGACTTGTTTTTTTAAGTTTAAATTTCTTGTGAAGTCATCACCAGCAGTTTTTAAATTAATGCGTACTAAAGCTAAAAAGCGTTTCATCGACCTGTGACCTCTAGGAAAATCTCTTCAAGCGACAATCCTTCGTATTGTGCTTTTAGGGTTTCCAAAGTTCCCGTGTAAAGTATGTGTCCTTTATTAATGATCACAATCTGATCACAAAGTTTTTCAGCGACTTCTAAAACATGGGTAGAGAAGAGGACTGATTTTCCATCGGCTGCACGTTTTCTCATGATTTCTTTTAATGTATAAGATGATTTTGGATCTAAGCCAGTTAAAGGTTCATCTAAAATTAAAATATTTGGATCATGTAATAAAACAGCAATCACCATGATTTTTTGACGCATACCATGTGAATAGGATGCGATGCGATCATTGAGTGATGCTTCCATTTCTAAAGATTGAGAATATTTAAGGATGCGTTGCTTACGAGTTTCAGTATCGATTCCGTATACATCGGCAATAAAGTTTAAATATTCAATACCTTTAAGTTTCAAAAATGAATCGGGGCTATCACCCACAAAACCAAATTCATTTTTTGATTCAAGTGGGTTTTCAAGAGTATCATAACCATTGATTTGAATGGTGCCGGAATCTTGTTTCAAGACACCAGTAATCATATTCAAAGTGGTTGTTTTACC
>DEQB01000072.1:0-33895 GCA_002359085.1 Erysipelothrix sp. UBA3377 | reverse complement strand
CATCTACTGCAACAAATGTTTTGTTATATGTTTTTGTAATGGTATTAATTTTCAGCATCTTATCTCCTTACATCCACGTAATTTTTCGTTCTTCTTTATTTATGATTCTGTTAACGTTTTCCTTGTGTCTGTATATCACAATAATTGTTATTAATAAGAATGTTAGTGAAATCGTTAAATTATTTTGAGTTATAAATAAAAGAGCCGTAGCGATCGTTAATGCGATCATTGCGGAAAATGAAACCATTTTTGAAAGGTATAAAACTAAAAAGAATATACCCAAGGGTAGTAATAAGTGAATTAAGGGTCTTTGGGTTAGAAAAATGGTAATTCCCAATAAGAATCCAAAGGCAGTGGATACTGCTTTTCCACCTCTAAAGTTAGCGAATACTGGGAAACAATGTCCCAACGTTGCGAAAAATCCTGCATAGATAATGTAATCGGGTGCTATAAATCGCACAATGGTCATGGCGAGTGTTGCTTTTAGTACGTCGAGTACCGCAACAGCCACACCTGCCTTAGCCCCTAAGTTTCTACCTGCATTGGTGCCACCAAGGTTTCCAGAACCCATTTCACGAATATCTACTTTATAAAAAACCTTTCCAATTACGAGTGCAAATGGAACGGAACCAATAAGGTATCCAATTAAAATTGCCAATATCTGTCTCATAATCATCCTCCTTAAATTTTATTTTACCATTATTTGTGAATCAATGACATATTTAAATCATTTTTTTGGTATAATGTAATCGATTGAGAGGGGTATATAATTGACAAACAATAACTATACAGCATCAAGCATTGAAATACTTGAAGGGTTAGAAGCCGTAAGAAAAAGACCAGGTATGTATATCGGGTCAACCGATCAACGTGGATTGCACCATTTAGTATGGGAAATCGTTGACAACGCAATCGACGAAGCATTGAACGGATTTGGAAAAAAGATCACACTGATTATAGAGGATGATTTGAAAATGTCCATCCGTGATGAAGGTCGTGGTATGCCTGTAGAAAAACACACCAGCGGTGTTTCTGCTTTACAGGTTATTTTTACTGTACTGCATGCTGGAGGAAAATTTTCATCAGAAGCTGGATATAAAACCAGTGGTGGGTTGCACGGTGTGGGTGCATCTGTTGTAAATGCATTGAGTGAATTTTTAGAAGCGACAGTCTATAAAGAGGGTGCTGCTTATGAAATGAAATTTGAGAATGGTGGTAAGAAAATTGGTAAACTCATTAAGAGTTCCACCAAAGAGAAACAAGGATCCTTGGTTCGTTTTAAAGCTGACGCATCAATTTTTAAGAATGTTAGATTCAGTTTTGATACCATTTGCGAAAGAATTCAAGAATCCGCCTTTTTACTAGAAGGTATTGAATTTCACGTTGAAGACAAAAGAACGGGAGATCTCAAAGAATTTAAATATGATGCGGGTTTATCTGCTTTTATGGAGTACATTCATGAAGATACAGAAACTCTAAATGAAACGATTATCCTTGAAGGGGGCCAAGATGGCATTGCAGTTCAAATTGCGCTTCAATATGATGATGGTTATAGCGAAAATGTTTATTCATATGTTAACTTGGTTCGAACCACCGATGGTGGGAGTCATGTTGTCGGATATCGTTCCGGGCTCACAAAAGTTATCAATGAATACGCACGTAAACACGGTGTTTTAAAAGAAAAAGATAAAAACTTTGAGGGTAGTGATATTCGTGAAGGACTTTCATCCATCATATCCATCTCTATTCCTGAGAACGTATTACAATTTGAGGGACAAACAAAATCCAAACTGGGTACGCCCCAAGCACGACAAGTTGTTGAAACTGTGATTTTGGAATACTTGCCCCGTTACTTAGATTTAAACCATGAAACATCGATGGTGATTTTGGGTAAAATTCAAAAATCATCACAAGCACGTCAGGCGGCACGTCAAGCCAGAGATCGTGCTCGAAAAGGTAAAAACAATAAGATTGAAAGACTGTTGAGTGGTAAACTTGCGAATGCACAAACCAAAAACAAAGCCAAGAACGAGCTCTTTTTAGTTGAGGGAGACAGTGCGGGTGGTAGTGCGAAACAAGGTCGAGATTCATCTTTTCAAGCGATACTCCCGCTTAGAGGTAAAGTTTTGAACACTCAAAAATCCAATTTAGACGAAATTTTAAAGAATGAAGAGTTGAATACAATCATTCATACTGTCGGTGCGGGTATGGGAAATGATTTTGAAGTTAAAGATTCAAACTATAACAAAATTATCATTATGACTGACGCTGATACGGATGGGGCACATATTCAAGTATTGCTTTTAACTTTTTTCTTCAGATATATGCGTCCTTTAATCGAGGAAGGTTATGTGTATGTGGCACAACCACCGTTATATCGTGTGATGGTTAAAGGCAAGGAACAGTATCTATATGATGATGAATCCTTGAATGAACTGCGCGAAAAATACGGAAAAATTGATATCCAACGCTATAAGGGATTGGGTGAAATGAATGCGGACCAGTTATGGGATACGACGATGAATCCAAAAAGTAGAACCTTACTTCAAGTACAAATCGATGACTTCTATAAAGCAGATCGTCGTGTTTCAACCTTGATGGGTGATAAAGTGGATGTGCGCCGTGATTGGATTGAACAAAACGTTGCGTTTACACTAGAGGAGGACAACCATGAGTTCTGATTATATTAAAGTACCCTTGGAAGATCTTGTGGGTGATCGTTTTGGTCGTTACTCCAAATATATTATTCAAGAGCGTGCTTTACCGGATGTAAGAGATGGCTTAAAACCGGTTCAAAGACGGATTCTCTATGCGATGTACCACGAGAGAAACTTATATGATAAACCGTACCGAAAATCAGCCAAAACAGTGGGTCTGGTTATCGGTAACTATCACCCACATGGTGACATTTCAGTTTATGAAGCCATGGTGCGCTTGAGTCAAAGCTGGAAGATGAACATGCCCCTTGTGGATATGCAGGGAAACAATGGTTCAATTGATGATGACCCTGCTGCGGCGATGCGTTATACGGAAGCTCGTTTATCCAAGATTGCCCATTATTTACTTGAAAACATTGAGGAAGATACCGTTCCTTTCGTCTTAAACTTTGACGATATGACAACAGAACCTTCGATATTACCGACACGTTTCCCAAATTTATTGGTTAACGGTGCTACGGGTATTGCATCGGGTTATGCCACAAAGATTCCACCTTTTAATTTGGGTGAGGTTTTAAATGCTGTCATTTATCGCATGCAAAATGAAAATTGTACCTTTGAAGAAATTTCTCAGTTCATCAAAGGTCCTGACTTTCCTACGGGTGCCATCATCCAAGGTAAAGAAGGGATTATGAATATCCTGGAAACAGGTAAAGGTCGTATTGTACTGCGTGCGAAATCGGAGATTGTTGAAAAGAAAAACTTAATTCAAATTGTGATTACAGAACTGCCTTATGAAGTGATTAAAAGTAATGTTGTTCGTAAAATTGATGAATTACGCTTCGCAAAACAGGACGAAGGTTTGGGCGATGTCATGGACGTTCGTGATGAATCCGATCGAAATGGTTTGAGAATTGTGATTGATTGTAAGAAAGGTGCAAATGCTGAAAGTATTCTAAACCTTTTCTTAAAAGAAACTGAATTACAAGTTTATTACAATGCGAATATGGTTTCAATTATTGATCAAAGGCCCAAATTAACGGGTGTCTTAGAAATCATTGACGCCTATATTGCGTTTAGAAAAGAAGTCGTTTTAAATCGCTCTCAGTATCGTTTCAATAAGAAAGAAGCCAGACTTCATATTATTGAAGGATTGATTAAAGCAGTCAGTATTTTGGATGAAATCATCGCGATCATTCGTAAATCCAAAAACAGAGGGGATTCCCGCGACAATTTAATGGAAGCTTTTGATTTCTCGTTTGAACAGGCCAGTGCGATTGTTGACTTACAACTTTATCGCTTGAGTTCAACGGATATTGTTAGCTTACGTGAAGAATTCGCAAAACTTGCGAATGAACTTGAAGAATTAAATTTAATATTGAATGATGAAAACATGTTAAAAATGGTCTTGATTCAAGAGTTTAATGAAGTGAAAGAAATCTTTGATACACCCAGACGTTCTGTTATTGAAGATGAAATCTCTGAGCTTGAGATTGATCGACTCAGTTTGATTCAAAATGAGAGCGTCATGTTGACTCTCACTCAAGAAGGATATCTCAAACGTGTAAGTTTGCGTTCCTATAACTCTTCCCAACAAAACATGGTTGCCTTAAATGAAGGGGATCATCCGATCTTTGTGGGTCAAGTTCAAACGCTAGACCAAATCGTCTTTATTACGTCTAAAGGTCGATATGGACATCTGTTGGTTCATGAGATTGAAGAAGCCAGATGGCGAGATATTGGATCTCATTTGAATGAATATGTTAAATTGGATCCAAATGAAGAAATAATCAATGCCTTCATGGTTGATGATTTTGATACCCATATGTATCTTTCAATGGTGACACGTAATGGTATGGTTAAACGTAGCTTAGTTAAAGATTTAGAAGTGGTACGTAATAACCGGCTGTATGATATTATTAATTTAGAAAAAGATGACACATTGGTGGGTGCGTATCTGAGTTTCGATGATTCTCATATTTTGATGGGAAGTCATGAAAGCCAATTTATGCGTCTGGATCTCAAAGACATCAATCCTCAAGGGTTAAGAGCCAAAGGGGTGATCGGTATGAAGTTAAAAGCTGGTGATTATATCACTGCTGTTAATGTGATTGATCATGAAAGTGACATCTTTATTCTGTCGGATCGTTATCACTTTAAACGTATTAAGAACGATGATGTTCCGGTCAATAACAGAAGCACAATGGGTGTTTTAGCAGCTCGTAAAGTTAAGAGTAATCCGCACCATATTAAATTTATCGGTGTTGGAAACATCAATGATGCGATTACGTATTATACGGATGCGCTGAATATTTTTGAATTGAAAGAAATACCTTTGATGAACTTCTCATCAACCTATTCCCAAGTGTTAAAGGTTGAACCCTTCTTTATCATCGATAAAGTGAAGTATACTCAAAAAGTAAGTTTTCCAGTTGCGGCATCAAAAAATGATCCCGAACCTTTAAAACTGGACATTTAGGAGGAATTGAAGTGACACAGAAACAATGTCAAGGATGTGGCATTTACCTACAAACAGAAACTGTTGGGGGTGCCGGATATGCAAGATCACTGGATCATGATTTATGTCAATCATGTTTTAGATTACGTCATTATCGTGATTATAAACATGTTAAGGCAGATGTTGATACAGCTGAAACATTAGCGTTTATCGAAAGTTTTGAGGGTCATATCTTTTGGATTGTTGATGTAATGCACCTCAACCAAAGTTTACATGATGGACTCATCCGTGGACTTTCAAAAAAGAATGTTGTACTGGTGGTTAATAAACGAGACTTACTACCGAAATCAGTTTCAAACAACAAACTCAAACAATCTATCATGCGACTTTTAAAAGAATACAATGTGAAGCTCATGGATATGGTCTTTGTATCCTCAAAGATTGAACGTTCATTAGAGCCACTGTATCCATATTTAGAAGATGCTCCCGTTGCTTTTGTGGGGTGTATCAATGCGGGTAAAAGCTCATTGCTGAATGCTTTAGTAGGTAAAGATACTTTATCTGTATCTCCAGTTTCAAGCACGACTGCAAGCATCATTCATATTGAAGATGGGGATTATGATTTGTACGATACCCCAGGATTTTTGAAAGAATCCAAGCTTCCACAAAAGTTTACGGACGATAGTTTGGTTTTATTATCCCCAAAAAAGACAATCAAACCAACCATCATTCAGATCTATGAGAAGCAATCAATCATACTTGGAAACTTGGGTTATATAGAAATTGATCCCAAAGATAAAATTACGATTGTAAGTTATTTACCTTTTGAAGTGAAGCGTGTTAAACCAGAACGTGCCCCGTCAAACCTTGAATTGGAACATGAGTTTATGATTCTCAATCCAGTTTATAAAGAAAGACACTGGCCGCGTAAGGAACATCGCATCGATTTAGAAATATTTGATGTGGGATTCATTTCTATACAAGGTGAATACAACCGTTTAAAAACCGTGTTCGATATCGACGCAGAAGTTATACTCAGAAAGGCGATTATATAATGTTAAGTAACGCAGATAAAAAGAAATTAAGAAGTATTGCACATGAGGAAAAAGCCATTGTGCAAATTGGAAAAAATGGGATTACGGATACTGTTTTAGAGAGTTTTGAAAATGCACTTTTGGCACACAATCTCGTAAAGATTAATTTATTGAAAAGTGCACCCGTCACAACCGATGATGTTGCACAGGTATTGGTCGATCAATTTTCGGTTGATGTTATCAGTAATGTAGGAAGAGTTTTGATTGTATATCGATACAATAAGGAAGGACGTATCATTATTTGAGAAAAGTCTTACTTTTTGGGGGTTCTTTTGACCCCATTCATAATGGACATTTACACATCGCTAAAAAAGCACTGGCTGAAACAAATCACGATGCATTGTGGTTTCTTTTAGCTGGTCTCAGTCCATTTAAGGAGGATGCGTCCTCTTTTGCATCAAGAAAAGATATGATTGAACTCATGATAAAAGATGATCCAAACTTAGAAATTTGTGACATTGAAAGTACTTTGCCTGTGCCTTCCTATTCCGTCGATACTATCAAAGCATTGAAAGAAAAACATCCAAATACCCAGTTTGACTGGCTTATTGGATCGGATCAACTGGATGCTTTGGATCAATGGAAAGACATTGATATTTTAAAATCATGGGTAACGTTCTATGTATATCAAAGACCGGGTTACAACAATGACCATGGCTTTAAGAAAATAAGTGGCGATATGATGGATGTCAGTTCAACGGCCATTCGTCAGGGTAAATCCTATGAAACTGATCCACTTATTTTAAAGTACATGATGGAAAATGGATTGTATCTCCATACCATGTTACAATCACATATGAGTGAGAAAAGATACAATCACACACTCAGTGTGACAAAGCTGGCCTTATCGCTTGCGAAAACACACAGTATTGATTTGGATAAAACAATGCTGAGTGCGATGATGCATGATTATTGTAAAGAGTGGGATATGGATACTTTAACCCAAATTGTTTCTGAATATAAGCCAGAAGCTTTGTCTTTGCCTAAAGCATACTATCACGCATATGGTGCCAGTTATATTTTAAAAGAAAAGTATCATATTACGGATATTGAAGTCTTAGATGCCATTGAAAATCATGTTTCTGGTGAGACAGATTTTTCATTGGGTAAGGTATTGTTTATTGCTGACAAATGTGAAAAAGGCAGACCTTATGATGCTTCTGAATACGTTAGAATCGCACATCAAGACTTAAATAAAGGATTTATCGCAGTTAAAGAAAATCAAAAAAAATATTTGAAGGAGAATTTATGACATTATTAGATGTAATTGTTGAATCGCTAGAAGATAAGAAAGCTCAAGATATAAAGGTTGTTGATTTTAAAAACACCAGCCCAATTTGTGACTATTTTGTAATTTGTGATGCACCCAGTACACGTCAAGTTAACGCAATTTACCATGACGTAGAAAAAGCCATTTTGAATGCAGGTTATGATATATTACCGCAAAAAGGTCAATCCGATTCCAAATGGATCGTAATTGATGCCCATGATGTAATTGTTCATATCTTCCAAAGTGATGAACGTGCATACTACAATATGGAAAAACTGTATACGGGGTATGTACGTGATTGATTATTATGATGACTTGTTTTCTGATTTACAGGGAACACAGTTATATTATGAATTCATCGCATCACATTTAAAGGGTCATTCCATTTTGGAGTTTGCCTGTGGTAGTGGCGATCTTTTAAATCTTTTTTCTAAGGATTATGAAATCAAAGGCATCGATTTGGATCAAAGCATGCTGGATAAAGCTGTTTCTAAATATCCAAACTTAAAAGATTTTGTTAAACAGGGTAATTTCTTAGATTATCATGACAAACAGTATGATACGTTGGTTTGTGTGGGAGATAGTTTAAACTACATGCTTGATATCAATGATTTGGAAAAATTCGTAGAGAATGCAGTTAAGTTATCAAATTATATTATTGTTGATTGTCACCATCCATATCGTTTGATTGAATTTGAAACACCTTATTTTGAAGAAGGCAGTACTGAAAACTTTGATTACGCCTATTTAATTACAGCGAATGATCAATATTTGCAGCACCAAATTAACTTTTTGAATGGTCAAGTAGAGACCATCGTTCAATGGGTTTTTGAACCCACAACTTTAATGGATATGTTTAAAAACAGGGGATACAATGTAAAGGTTTATACTGATTTTGAACACGAGGGAATTTCAGATGAAGGTGAAAAAGTATTTATGATTTTTGAGAGGGAGTTTGTATGATATTAATTATTGCTGCAATGATGGAAGAATTGGACGCTTTAAAAAAACTTGGCGAAAACATACATGAGACAAGTGTTGAAGACATTCATGTGGTTGAAATGACGCTGGGAGACAAGCCTGTCATTTTAAGTTTAAGTGGTGTTGGTAAAGTCAATGCTGCTTATACAACGACGCTTTTATCCAGCGTTTATAAACCAACCTTGATCATTAATATTGGGAGCGCTGGTGGATTACAACCCGATCAGTCAATTGGAGATATTGTGATTGCAAACCAAGTAAGGGCCCATGATTTAGACATTGGACCCAATACGATTCATGATGAACGTTTCATTTATATGCCGCACCATGATTATGCACACCTTGCATTGTCTTTAACTAAAGCATTGGATATTCAAGGCCATGTGGGTGAAATTGTTTCAGGTGATCAGTTTGTGAGTTTTGAGAGTGATGCACTGATACGCATTCAGAATATTTTTCCTGATGCGATTTGTGTTGAAATGGAGGCTAGTGCAATTGGTGGCGTTTCTAAGCGTTTGAAGATTCCTTTTGTGATTCTTAGGTCGTTATCTGATGTTCCATTGCGTGAAGGCAATGACATTACTTTTGAAGCATTCTTGCCAACCGCAAGTAGAAACAGTGCTTTATTAACTGAGAAGTTTATCAAATCAATATAAAAAAAGGAGATTCATTTTGAAGTGAATCTCCTTATTCGTTATATAGACCGTTCCAAAGACCGTTATCGAAGAACCAAGTTCTCAATTCGTCTTTTGTGAAAGGTGCATCTGCACGGTATACCAGTGTGCTGATAACCTGTACATTACCATTTTCAACTTGATAATATACTAAAGCTGGGGTGGTCTCAATACTAAAATTATTTTTTAGTTGTGTTACAGTTAGATTTTTCGTTTCATCTGTGGAAACCTTAATAATTTCAGGTAATGGGTTTTCTCCCTCCAATGATAAGGGCACCAATAAGGCACGCTCTACATATTCGGAATCCGTATCATTACTTGTGAAATAAGCAAGTTTGGCTTTGCTGGTATCGACATTGATATCTTCTAAACCTTTAACACTGTGATACTCAAGTACTACCGCTTCATTATCTTCTAGACATTCAACAAGAAATGATTCATAGGTAGTAGTTTCTGTATAAAGACTGTTTGCATATGCTGTATTTGTTATACCTTCAACTGAATTTGATCTAAAGTGAAAGTATAAAGCTACTGGCACAGTAACAACAAGTACTGCTAGCACAACAATCGTGACCAGTTTTCTACTCATTTTCTCACCTCGCCCCCTAATAATACAACATATCTCTTGATAATCAATCCAAAAACGGAAATTTCACATACTCTTCATGGTTGTACTTTGTGAATTATGGGCGTAAGTAAACGGTTTTTGACTTTAATTTTGTGTGATAATCTAGTATAATAGATTAGTTAATGGAGGTATCTATGTTCCTTAAAAGTATAACGATGCAAGGGTTCAAATCCTTTGCGGATAGAGTAACAATTAATTTCACGGATTCAGTAACGGGAATCGTAGGTCCTAATGGATGTGGAAAAAGTAACATTAGTGATGCGATACGCTGGGTTTTGGGAGAACAATCTGTCAAACAAATGCGTGGTAACAGTATGACCGATGTTATTTTTAGTGGTTCAGAAACAAGAAGAAAAGTAAATTTATCCGAAGTTACTTTGGTTTTTAACAATGAAAATAAAGCTTTAAATAGTGAATATGAGGAAGTTGAAGTAACACGGCGTTTATATCGTGATACCCGTGAATCAGAATATATGATTAACAAGGTATCGTGTCGTTTACGCGATATCCATGATTTGGTGATGGATACTGGATTGGGTCGTGATTCTTTAAGTATTATCTCTCAAGGTACCATCAGTCATTTTGCAGAAGCAAAACCTTTGGACCGTCGTGTTATATTTGAAGAAGCTGCCGGTGTTTCAAAGTATAAGAAACGTAAACTTGAATCCATTCGTAAATTAGAACGTACTCAAGAAAACATTGAGCGCATGCAGGATATCGTGGATGAAATCAAACGTCAGGTCAATCCTTTAAAACGTGCAGCAAATAAAGCGAATGTTTATATTGAAAAAAGGGATGCACTTCAAAAGATTGAAGTTTCCGTTTTGGTTCAAGATATTAAAAACAACCAAGATTTAATGGAGAAAAGCAACAACAATCAGTATGATTTTGAAGCAGAGATTGCGAATTTAGAAACCAAAGTCGGTGTTTTTGAACATGACTTGGATGAAAAACGTCAAGAGAGTTTCTCCTTGGATCAAAAGATTGTAAGGTCTCAAGAAGAGATTATGAATTTGGTTCGAGAAATTGGAATCTTAGAAACGCGTAAAGTTGAAATCGAAGAAAAGCGTAAATATACTTTAGAAACTGGCGACTCAGAAGCGAAAGCAAAAGAAATTTATGCTGCACTTCAAGATGCTAAGTTGGAGTATGACGAACGTTTGAATCGACACCAAGAATTAAAGGGTGAAACTGAATTTTTGATTGAAGAAAATAACACACACAATCATAAATTAAATGAACTCACCCAACAACATGCTTTCATCGTTTCTCAAGAATCTAAATTAAACAATCGTCAAGAAGTGATTGAACACAGACTCAAACGTCCCTTTGAGATGAATCAAGGGGTTCAGACAATTATGGATAATATCGATAACCTATATGGTATTCATGATGTGGTAAGCAATGTATTAATTCCGATAGCGGGTTATGAAACTGCAATCACAACCACATTGGCCGGTGCACTCATGCACATTGTGACTGAGGATGACCAAAGTGCTGTGAATGCGATTCAGTTTTTAAAGAAAAATCAATCAGGACGTGCTACATTTATCCCACTTAATGTTTTAAAATCTAGAACCGTTCATCAGGATGCAATTCTGATTGCGAGTCAAACAGAGGGTTACTTGGGATTGGGACATGAATTTGTACAAGCATCTGAAAAATATGATGTCTTAAAAGAAAACTTATTGGGTAATATATTAATTGTGGATACGATTGAACATGCGAATGTATTGGCTAAACGTTTGAATTATAATTATCGTATCGTTACTTTAGAAGGCGATATCATTCACCAAGGTGGTGTAATGAGTGGGGGACGATCACGTCAAAACAACTCCAATAATTATGCACTTCAACAAGAACTTAGTAACATTGAGACTCAAAAAGAGAAGTTCAAAATTCAATTGGATGCATTGAATCTAGATATCAATCATTTAAAAACTACGTTACGTACGAACAATGACACCTTGATGCAAAAACGAATTGCGCTTGCACAAATTGAACCTTTACTGGATGTGAAGCGTGCAAAGTATGAGCGACTCCAATCTGATTATGATGCTTTAGAAGCTGATAAGAGCGGTCATGAAGATATTCAAGACACCGTAATCTTACAATTAAATCAAGCGTATATTAAACGTGATGAAATGACTTCTAATTTATCTTTAGATCGTGAGAAACGTTTGCATATCAGTCAAGATACACAACGTAAGGAAAAAGATTTACGAGAATTTAGACGCGAGCTCAATGAAAAAACAGAAGCACTAAACAGTATCAAAATGAGTAACATGAAATATGAAACACAAATTGACAATGCGCTGAATAGACTGTCTTCTGAATATCAAATGACATTTGAGTATGCGCTTGAAAATATTTATGATGCATCTCAATCGGATCAAAAAGATTGGGTACTCAAACTCAGACAGGAAATCAATGCCTTGGGAAACGTCAATTTGGATGCGCCTCAGGAATATGAGGAAGTGAATACGAGATATAACTTCTTGAATACACAACTTACGGACTTAACTGAGAGTCGAGAAAAATTACTGAATGTAATTTCTGAACTGGATGAAGTCATGGAAGTTGAATTTGTTGAAATGTTTGATAAAATCAATGCGGAACTTCAAACAGTTTTCTCAAAACTCTTTAATGGGGGTCGTGCCAAACTGATTCTTGAAGATCCAGATGATATCTTGAATACGGGTGTTGATATTGATGTTCAACCTCCGGGTAAGTCAGTTCAAAACATTCGTTTATTCTCGGGTGGCGAGAAATCATTAATTGCGATTTCGGTCTTGTTCTCTATTATTAAAGCCAGACACGTTCCGCTTTGTATCTTTGATGAAGTTGAAGCAGCTTTAGATCAGGTTAACGTTGAGCGTTTGGCCAATTATGTTAAAGAACTTTCCGATGAAACTCAATTTATTTTAATTACACACCGTCCTGGAACGATGGCAAAATGTGACAAACTCTATGGTGTCACGATGCCCGCAAAGGGAGTCTCTTCACTGTTAAGTGTGAGATTGGATGAAGCAATTGAATTAAGGGAGGCGGCATAAAGTGTCATTTTTCAAAAAAATATTTTCAAATAAAAAAGATGAGCCCGTATATACTACGGGTCTCTCTGAAACGCGTAAGGGATTTGGGGCAAAGCTTGCGGGTCTATTCTCTAAGAATACACAGTATGATGATGCATGGTTTGACAATCTATTGGCGTTGTTACTGCAATCGGATGTATCGCTTAAAAGTGCTAAAAAAATCATTAAGATTTTCCGTAAAAACGTGAAGTCTAACATGAGTGAGTCTGAAGCGTTGAATGCTTTGGTTGAAGTGATACGAAATCAATACGGAGACAACATTGAACCTCAAATGCTTCATGAAGGTATGAATGTATTTCTAATGGTCGGTGTGAATGGTACTGGTAAAACAACAACCAGCGCCAAATTGGCACATCACTATCACCTTCAAGATAAGAAAGTTCTTTTAGTGGGGGGCGATACGTACCGTGCAGCAGGTAGTAATCAGCTAAAAGTTTGGGCTGAGAAAGTAGGGGTGTCATTCATTGGTGGCAGTGAAGGCCAAGATCCTGCAAGTGTTTATGTGGATGCACTGCGTCATGCAAAAGAGAATCATTTTGATTTGGTTATTTGTGACAGTGCAGGACGTTTACAAAACAAAGTGAATTTAATGAATGAACTTGATAAAATGAAGCGTGTATTGGTTAAAGAAGCCGGACAAATTGACCATACGTATTTGGTTATTGATGGTAATACGGGACAAAATGGATTATCACAAGCAAAAACATTTACTGAAGTAACACCGGTTGATTCAATCATTGTCACCAAACTGGACGGTTCTCCAAAAGGTGGGGTTCTGTTGAGTATAAAGGATGAATTGGGTCTGAAAGTCAGTCATATTGGTCTGGGTGAAGGCTTGGATGATTTGAGACCCTTTGATATTGATACGTATTTGTATAACTTGGTATTTGATCATGAGTCTTGATAAAACTGTTTTTCTCAACAATTTGTTTGATAATTATGAAGCACTTTTAACTGATAGACAACGTGAAGTGTATCGATATTATTATCATGATGATTTATCATATCAAGAAATTGCGGATTTATTGGGCATCAGTCGTGCTGGTGTTTATGATACATTGAAAAGAACGGTTGCTTTTTTGGAAGATACTGAGAATAAACTCGGTTTTACTCAAAAGTATGGTAAAATGTTAGGAGAATTACTGGATTTAAACAATCCGGATATAAATAAAATATTGGAAAGATATTTAGGAGGAAATTATGAATAAAGTATTGGCAGTTAATGCGGGCAGTAGCTCATTAAAATTCCAGGTATTTAATATGCCTGAAGAATCAGTTTTAGCTTCAGGAGTCATTGAAAGAATTGGTTTAGAAGATGGTATCTTCACCATTAAATATAACGGTGAAAAGGATAAAGAAATCTTGGATATTCCAGATCACAGTGTTGCTGTACAACTTGTATTGGATGCATTGGTCGACAAAAAAATTGTTGTTGAACTGAATGAAATTGTTGCGGTTGGACACCGTACCGTTCATGGTGGTGAGTACTTTGATAAAACTGTACTTGCAAGTGAAGAGAATATCGCAAAAGTCGAAGAGCTTAAGGATCTAGCGCCATTGCATAATCCTGCAAACTTAATCGGTTACTATGCATTTAAAGAAGCATTACCTATGGCAACGCATACCTTCTCATTTGACACTGCGTTTCATCAAACCATGTCACCGGAAGTATATATTTATCCATTACCATACGAATACTATACAGATTTAAAAGTACGTCGTTATGGTATGCACGGAACATCACATCAATTTGTATCACATAGAACCGCTGAGTTGATGGGTAAAGATAAAGAAGCAGTTAATGTGATTACTTTACACCTTGGTAATGGCGCATCTATTTCTGCTGTTGAAGCAGGTAAATGTGTAAACACTTCTATGGGATTCACACCGTTATCTGGAATTATGATGGGAACGAGAACGGGTGATGTTGACCCTGCAATCGTGACTTACTTGATGGAAAAATTAGATAAAACTGCTGAAGAAGTGCTTGAAATCTTTAATAAGAAATCAGGAATGCTTGGTGTCAGTGGTGTATCAAGTGATGCGCGTGACTTAGAAAATGCGATTAATGCAGGAAATGAACGTGCCTTATTGACACGTAACGTTTATGCAGAACGTGTACGTCAAGTTCTGGGTGGATTTGCATTCCAATTGGGTCATGTAGATGCGCTTGCATTTACAGCTGGATTGGGTGAAAATGATAGCTCCATTCGTGAAGCAATCCTTGACTTACTACAAGAAGCCATGGGTATTAAATATGATAAAGCATTGAACCATCAAACACGTGGTGAAGAAGTGCGTATCAGTACTGATGATTCAGCCGTTGAAGTTTGGGTTGTTCCAACAGATGAAGAACTTGTGTTAGCACGTGACGCATTTGAGTTGCACAATGAATAAACTCATTGATTACATTGAAAAATACGATACTTTAAGTATATTTAGACACCATTTCCCAGATGGCGATGCTTTGGGATCCCAATGGGGTGTTGCACAATATATTAAAGACAATTATCCAGAGAAGACAGTATATGTTGTAGGGAAGGACAGTGAAGTTTTAGGATTTCATCCTGCCTCTCAATATGTTACAGATTCACAAATTGCCAGTTCTCATGCCATTGTTTTAGACAGTGCGACTGAAGCACGTATTGATGGGAACCATACACTTGCAAAGACTGTTTTAAATATTGACCATCATCCCAACAATGAACCTTATGGTGATGATTTCGTGGTGGATCCTTCCAGATCCAGCGCATCTGAAATTGTTGCGGAATTGTTGCTTGAAAAAGGTATGCTATCAAAACAAGCGGCTTCATACATGTTGAGTGGTATCTTAACAGATACAATTCGTTTTATGGTTGAGAATACAAAACCTGAAACCTTGGAGATTGCTGCAAAGTTAATGCGATGTGGCGCAAATATTACGCAACTCTCCATGCACTTCTTCAATCGTTCACAAGAGAGCTTTGGACTGCGATCAAAGTTGGCACAATACGTCGAGTATGATGCTGGGTTGGCTACCATTACCATCACCAAAGCGATGCGTGATGCAATGAATATCAATGAACGACAAGCCAAGACTTATTATTCTATTATGAGTAATGTTACTGAATTTGAGGTTTATGGTGTATTTGTTGAAACAGATGAAGGAAGCTTTATTGGATCCTTACGTTCTCAAAATGTTACAGTCAATGAGATAGCCAATCGTTTTAACGGCGGTGGCCATCGTTTGGCCAGTGGTATCAATGATATTACCTTTGAACAAGTACAATCTCTTAAAGAAGCATTAAAGACAGCAATAAAAAATTACAAAGAACAGATTAACGTATAAAGTTAATCTGTTTTTACGTTAAATGATGTATAATAGAGTCAGGAGTGATGTTTAGTGAGTGTACATTTGTTTACCCGAAGCCATTATTCATTGTTGAACGGATTGATGTCTGTTGAAGACATTGTTTTAACTGCGAAAGAAAAAGGTTTTACACAAATCGCATTGACTGATTATCGCGTTATGTTTTCGCATTTGGAGTTTTATATACTTTCAAAAAAACATGGGATTAAACCAATTTTTGGTTTGGAAATTGATTTGAATCAAGGAACAAGTTTGTTGTTAGCAAAAGATATTAAAGGGTATCAGATGTTGCAACGTTTGAGTTATAAAATGAGTCAAAATGAAGTGATTGAACTACGTGACTTCAGTGATCATATGGATCATTTAATATTTATTGTTCATTCTGAGAATGGACCTTTTGAAGATTACTTAAGTCAAGACCATGATGAAAATATTCATTTTAAATTTATTGAGATAAAGCGAGAGATACCGAACTTTTATTTGGGTATTTCTCATCAAGAATCTAACTTCTTTAAAAAGAGAAATACGCGTTTGCATAAGATTGCGAAAGAACATGATATAGAAGTCGTAGCACTTCCAAAAGTATTCTATAAAAATAAGACGGATCATCAGTACTTTAAAGCACTGCGTGCAATTGATAATGGCAAGTTATTGGATGATCCTACGATTAATTTGGCGCCTGACCGTTATTTCTATGATCAAAATGAACTCAATGCGCTTTATAGTTCAGAATCACTGATACTCACAGATACGTTGGCGAATCTGTGTAATGTTGATTTGATGGCATTAAAAACTCAGTTGCCTGAGTTTGAGAATGATAAAGATGTATCCAATCAAACGTTTTTAATGTCCTTAGCGCAAGCGGGCTTACATAAGCGTCTTGAGGGTCTAATCACCGACACCTATCAAGATCGTCTGAATTTTGAGTTAGATGTTTTAATCAATATGGACTTTACCAACTATTTTTTAATTGTTTATGATGTGATTCGTTATGCCAAACAAAATGGAATCAATGTGGGTCCAGGTAGGGGGAGTGCTGCAGGAAGTTTGGTGGCATATGCCTTAGGGATTACAGAAGTCGATCCCATCGCTTATGATTTACTTTTTGAACGATTTTTAAATCCTGAACGTGCTTCTATGCCAGATATAGATATTGATTTCCCAGATGACAAGCGTGATCAAGTAGTTCGTTATGTTCAAGACAAATATGGACACGCACATGTCGCCCATATCATTGCATTTGGAACCTTGAAAGCCCGTCAGAGTTTTAGAGATAGTGCGCGTATTTTAAATGTGCCCATTCATAAAGTTGATCTAGTTTCTAAGTCAATTGATCCAAAAGGGTTGATGCACAGTTACAAATCAAACAAACGCTTCAGTACTTTAATCGATAATGACAATCAATTGAAACGCTGTTTTACATTGGCCTTAAACCTAGAAGGTACACCACGTCATGTTACACAACATGCTGCGGGTATTGTTTTAAGTGCGAAACCATTAATTGATGTTGTGCCTTTGTATAAGATTGATAACGATAACCATGTGATTCAATTTGATATGACGCATATAGAGGATTTGGGTTTAATCAAGATTGATTTCTTGGGTATCAAAAACTTGTCAATTATTGATCGTATTATTCATAAAATTAATGAAGATAATTCTAAATTTAATATTAAATCAATTCCGTTTGATGATTCAAAAACATTTGAACTTTTATCAGATGCACACACTACGGGGATCTTTCAACTGGAATCAGATGGTATTCGTCAATTGCTTAAACAATTAAAGCCTTCGCGATTTACAGATGTTGTGGACGTTATTGCACTCTTTAGACCCGGTCCCATGGAGAACATTCCTTTATATTTAGAAAATCGTAAACACCCAAATAAAATTGATTATTATCATAATGATTTGAAATCAATCACACTGGATACGTATGGTGTCTTGATTTATCAGGAGCAGATTATGCAAGTTGCTCAAGTTTTCGCGGGTTTCACTTTAGCAAAAGCGGATATTTTAAGACGCGCAATGAGCAGTAAAGATGAGAAGGTTTTAAGGTCTTTAGAAAATGATTTTAAAGCGGGTGCCTTAAATAAGGGATATGAAGTCAATCTTGTGAATCAAATATTTGAACTGATTTATAAGTTTGCGAATTATGGTTTTAATAAATCACACTCTGTAGCTTACGGTATGGTTTCTTATCAAATGGCGTATCTCAAAGCCAACTATTCTGAAATATTTTATACGGAGTTGTTATCTTCGGTAATTGGGGATGATCGAAAGACCAAACTTTACATTGATGAGTGTCGTCGTTTGAATGTCCTCTTAATGGGACCCAATCTTGATGAGAGTAAGTCGAACTATTTCTTAGAAGCTCAAAAGATTCGTTTACCTTTTACAATGATTAAGGGCATTTCTCGTCAGATAAGTGAAACGATTGTTAATGAGCGTTTGGTAAATGGTCGTTATACATCCTTCTATGCTGCTGTTGTACGTTTAAAGGCTCAAGATATTAAGAAGCATCATTTTGAACGTTTAATTGATGCGGGGGCTTTTGATTATTTTGGTTTCAATCGATTGAGTTTACATGCGTCGCTGGATGAAGCCATTCAGTATGCGAGCATTGTGACCATTCATGATGCTTTGGGTCAAACTCGATTTGACTTTGATTTGGTGAGTGAACCCGTATTTACACAAGTAAAGAACGATCGCAAAGAAGTCTTGGCTCGTGAATTTCAGGTCTTAGGATTTTACTTGAGTGATTATCCGACACTTTCATTGAAAAGAAAACACAGTACGGATGGCGTAATGCAGTTGGTGCCTTCTGATAAGAGTTACCGTGCAATTGTAAAAGTTGATCGTATTAAACAACATCGCGCTAGAAATGGCAAGATGATGTCTTTTGTAGATTTAAGCGATGATTCAGGAAACATTGGGGGCGTTATCTTTCCGAATGTTTATGAACGCTATGGTTCTGATTTAAATGTAGATGATATTATTTTAATTAAAGGAAAAGTAAAAGAAGAAGGTTCAATTCTAATTGACCAAATCCATGTGTTTTCACTTTAGTTTCACATGGTTATGGTTAAATCTTAATAAGGAGGATTTTATGGTAAAATTACTAATTGTAGACGACGAACCGAAGATTCGTGCAGTCGTAAAAGAGTATGCTAAAGTATCAGGTTATCAGTGTGATGAAGCCTCCGATGGCCTTGAAGCACTTACTAAAATTAAAGAACATGATTATGATGTCATTGTTTTGGATATCATGATGCCCAATTTGGATGGTTTTTCGGCAGTGAAGGAAATAAAAGCCATTAAAGATGTACCGATTATTATGTTATCTGCGAGAACAGATGAATTCGATAAATTAATGGGTTTTGATTTGGGAGTGGACGATTATGTTACCAAGCCTTTTTCTCCCAAGGAATTAATGGCGAGAATTAAAGTTGTGAGTGAACGTCGTAAACGTACACCCAATACTAAGTATGTTTTTTCAGGTTTAGAAGTTGATGTGACGGGTCGTGTTGTAAGTGTTGATTCTCAACGCGTCAACATGACACCCAAAGAATTTGATTTACTGGTCTTTTTAATTCATCATAAAGATCAAGCACTATCGCGTGATGTGCTTTTAGACAAAGTTTGGAATTATAATTACTTTGGTGATTATAGAACGGTTGATACACATATAAAAATGTTGAGACAAAACTTGGGTCCTTATCGTAAATTTGTGACCACCGTGAGAGGAACGGGATATAAATTTGAAGTCCACAACCAATGATATGGCTTTTCGGGTTTGGAGTTATTTTTTGATATTTATTGGAAGTCTATTGATTATTCTATGGCTTCTACAAATCTCATTTCTTGAACCCTATTACCGATCAAGCCGATCAAAAAACATGAAGCAAATGATTTCTGAGGTCGAACGTACGATGCATGCTCCCATTGAAGCGGAGCAACGTAATAATCTTCGCCTCCTTTTTGCACGTGAGAACATGTGTGGCATTGTTTATAATGAACATGGTATCAACTCATTGGATTTGGCGATTGATGCCCAAGGACAAAGTTGTTATTTGAGGCAAATGACTTCAGCAACTAAAATGGACTATATCGACTTGGTGAATGCCAGTGAGACTGCTACTTTTGATGTACCGTTTAGAGATGAGCAGTTTGAACAATCGATGACATTTTATGCCAAGCGTTTTCAAATTGACAATCAAACCTATTATATTTTTGTGAATGCACCCATGCAACTTTTAGATTCAACAGTTGAAATCTTAAAGAATCAATTTATCACGGTCTCATTTATTCTCTTTTCAGTAGGTACGACTATTGCCTTGTTGCTATCTCGAAAACTATCTTATCCGATTCACGCAATCAATGAAGCAGCTAAGAAGTTAGCCAAAGGTGACTTTAACGTAAAGTTTGAGGGGACAGGTTATCAGGAGGCTGTAGAACTTTCTGAAACACTGAACTATGCGACAGAGGAGTTTAGTAAGACTGATGAGCTTAGAAAAGATTTGGTCGCAAACGTTTCTCATGATATTAAAACGCCTTTAACGATGATTAAGGCTTATGCTGAAATGATTACGGATATATCCGGAAATGATGAAGTATTGAGAAATCAACACTTAAGGGTGATCTTAGATGAAACCCATCACTTGGAAAAACTTGTGAATGACATGTTGTCATTATCACAATATGAAGCCAAGGTATTGGAGATTAATGAATCTGAATTTAATTTAAAAGAACACATTGAATCAACCATTCATCTTTTTCAAGTACCACAAGATCGATTTAAGATTGTTTGTGACAAAAACATACGGGTCTTAGCTGATGAAGTCAAAATGGGACAGGTCTTGTATAATTTCATCAACAATGCCATTAAACATAATGCAGTTGAGGATCAAATCATGATAAAAGTGAAAAAATTAAAAGACCAAACGGTTGAAGTCAGTGTGATTGATCATGGGGAAGGTATTCCCAAAGAAGATCAACTTTACATATGGGACCGCTATGCTAAGATCAATAAGAATCATCAACGTCAAATGGATTCCAGTGGATTGGGATTATCGATTGTTGCAGCAATTTGTGATGCGACAGGATCTGACTATGGTGTTGAGAGTGAAGTGGGACAGGGTTCTAGATTTTACTACACATTAAAAACAGTCAAATAGCCTTTTATATGTGATGTTACTCCTGAATTTAAACTTCGAGAATTGGTTGTGTTGTCTCATAATAATTAGTATTCAAAGGCGTGAATGGAAATATCCATTCCGCTTTTTTTGTTTAAGATAAAAAAAGAACGAGAGATCTCGTTCAATAGGCTTCAAAATATACTTCACCATTCACAATGTCAACGTCTTTTGCGAGTAGTAAATCTTTAACACTCACAAATTGATATCCTTGCTTGGAAAGCTCCGATAGGATGCAATCGAGTGCTTGATAAGAGCTTTCATAGATTTCGTGCAGGAGGACGATACTGCCATCGCTAATGTCGCGTAGCGCAATGCTACAGATGCGTTCACTATCACTGACCAACCAATCTTCCGTATCGACATCCCAGTTGATAAAGGGAACGTCAAAGTTTTTCATTTTTTCTTTCTCATAAGCACCATAAGGGGGTCTCACAAAGAGTGGCTCATCATAGCCTGTAGCGTCTTTGACGGCTTTTTCTGTATCATCCAATTGTTGTTGGATGGCTTCAATGCTGATGGAATTGAAGTTAGGGTGGTTATAGGCATGCGATCCTACTTGGTGGTTACGATCAAACATAGCGATTACTTCATCCGCATGGTCTGCTACACGATATCCTTGAATAAAGAATGTCGCACGTCCTTCATATTTATCGAAGATATCCATGATTTCTTTTCCATAAAGATAATGGGGACCATCATCAAACGTAAAGGCAACCATTTTGGGATTGGTCTCATCATATTGATAATCTAAGTAAACCGAAGGTAGCGCATTGTTTGTTGCGTTCACTTCATTGAATGTTTCGTTCAGTGTATCGGTATTGTTTTTGTAGTCGAAAACTCTCAGTGTATTATCAAGTTGAATATATAATGTGTCTTTTTCTAAGTATAGATTGGGATTGTTTGCTTCAACGATTATATTTTTAAAACCGACATCCTTAATGTCCAAACCACTTTCTTTTCTTAAGATGCTGGTCATATAACGTAAAGCATCTGTTTTAAAGATATCTGTTGATACAAATTTTTGTGTATCGACATCAAAGATGCGAACATCTGTTTTAAAGAGATCTTGATTTTCAAATGTCTCCAATTTAACAGAGACATAGCGATCATTGATGTGATGTATCGCATAATCTTGTTTCACTTCTACAGCTGTTTCTAATGCTTGGGTAGGCAAGGTTGCCAATGTGTCATCCATAACCCCTTGGATATAGTCATTCAAACCATCAATGTTTGTTTGAGGATAGTGCAAAACGTAAATTGCTTCATCTGTCTTTTTTCGTACATATTTGTGTTTGCCATAGTCTTTATCAGTTTCACTAACTTTCATTAATGATTCTGGGTAATTTTGAAATATTTTCTTGAAAGCAAAGACGGTTCCCACACTCATGCATGCCAGGAGCATAATTAATAATAATATTCTGAAAACGCGCGGTCTTCTTCTTGTAACATAAGCCATTTTTTCTATCTCCTTTTTGTCCTTACTAATGATATCATTTTTAACCAACAATTTAAGCATATTTGAGAACTTTTACAATTATTTCATATTGGTCGAAAAGGTTTAATACTCTTTATTGAAATGATTATGAACTTATAGGTTAAGTAAGTACATTCCAAAATCTCCGTTTTAATATACAAGGGGCGGGTATTGGTATGGTCATTGTCTTCATTTTATTAGTAATTGAAGTATTGATCAGTGGACATACTGGGAAGGACATAAAATTATGAACATTCAATTGATCAACATCAATAAAAAATTTGGTGATAAAAAAATATTGAACAACTTTAATGCGACATTTGAACCCGGCATGATTACTGCTGTCATGGGTGCAAGCGGTAGTGGAAAGACTACACTTCTTAACATTATTGGTCTTATTGAACCATTTGATGCGGGGTCAATTATGTATGGTAAGTGTAGGATTGTTAAAAGAAGTGCAATTAGAAATAAATTAAAGTTTGATATCTCATTTGTTTTTCAAAACTATGGTCTTTTAGAAAATGAGTCAGTTTTCTATAACTTGTCAATGTCTCATAGAATTAAGGTATTGAAGAAAGCAAAGAGAGAAAAAGAAATTAAGTCGGCGTTAAAGTTGGTTAATTTAAGTGGGTTTGAGGATAAGGAAGTGTATACACTTTCGGGTGGTGAACAACAAAGGGTTGCGATCGCAAAAGCCACGTTAAAGCAAGCGAGAATAATCTTAGCGGATGAACCCACAGCATCCATAGATGAGGATAATGGGCGTTTGATCATGGATTTACTCAGAAAAATGGCAGATGATAACAAAATTGTTATTGTTGTAACGCATAGTCATGAATTAGCTACATATGCTGATAAAATCATATATTTAGAATGAAATGGTACTATTTTGATAGTAGAAAAGAGATTGAGTGAATGTGATGACAAGGGTTGTTTCAGATTGAAAAATAGCACTGACATTACTTTTTTATAACGGAGATTGGACATCTTGTAAATTTGAGTATTTTAAGTAGACAATTGGATTGATTTCATATATAATAGTGGAGCATTAAAGACTTAGAGTGTTGCATGTCTTCTGACATACAACCGCACATCCTAAGGTTTAAGTGGAGTTTTCCCACCTTAAATGGCGAGTCTGGTGATAGAAACAAGGAGGTGTGTTACATGTACGCAATTATTAAAACTGGTGGTAAACAACTAATGGTCGAAGAAGGTCAAGAGATCTACGTAGAAAAATTAGATGTTGAACCGGGTGAAACAGTGGTATTCAATGAAGTAGTAGCGATTAAAAATCGTACACTACGTGTTGGTACACCATTAGTGAGTGGCGCAACTGTTACTGCTAAAGTTGAAAAGCACGGTAAAGGTGATAAAATCACAATCTTTAAATACGTAGCTAAAAAAAGTTCAACTCGTAGAAAACAAGGTCATCGTCAACCTTATACAAAATTGGTTGTTGAAACAATCGAAGGTTATTAATGATACGGGTCACAGTCACCAAACAAAACGAGAGTATACTTCAAATAGAAGTGTCGGGACATGCTTTTAGTAATGATCCTGGATTTGATTTGGTTTGTGCAGGTGTGAGTTCAATCGCAACTGGAGCACTCAATGGTTTTGACCAATTGGACGGTGAGTATGAATTGATCATGCTTGATGATCCTTACATTAAAATTGCTTGTAAAAAAGTAAATGAAGAAAATCAATTGTTAATGCGATTTGTATTAGCACAATTAGAAACAGTAGCTTATGTTCATGGAGAACATATAGAAATCAAAGTAAAGGAGGAAATCCGATGAAATTTATATTAAATATTCAATTATTTGCATCTAAAAAAGGGGTTGGTTCAAGTAAGAACGGCCGTGATTCACATTCGAAACGATTGGGTGCAAAACGTGCAGATGGTGAGTTCGCAACAGCGGGATCCATTATCTATCGTCAACGTGGTACCAAGTTACATCCTGGTACAAACGTAGGACGTGGAGGGGACGATACATTGTTTGCTAAAGTTGATGGTATCGTTAAGTACGAACGTATCAGTCGCTCACGTCGCTGTGTATCAGTTTATCCAAATGCTTAATTATAAATCCCCAACTGGGGATTTTCTTTTTTAAAAGGAGCTATCAATATGTTTGTAGATCGAGTAAAAATTAAATTAGAAGCTGGAAAAGGCGGGGATGGTATGTCCGCTTTTCGTCGTGAAGCGCACGTTGCTTTGGGTGGTGCTTATGGCGGTGATGGTGGAAAGGGTGGCGACATTATATTTAAAGCCACTAGTCGTAAATCAACATTATTAGATTTGCGTTACAATAAAATCATTAAATCTGATAAAGGTGAAGCAGGTAAAACTAAGAAAATGCATGGTCGTGGTGGACGTAATATCGTGGTAGAAGTGCCTATGGGTACTTTGGTTAAAAACAGTGAAAACAATCAAGTTATCGCTGACTTAGTTGAAGAAGACCAAGAAATCGTTATTGCGCATGGTGGTCGTGGTGGTCGTGGTAATACACGATTTGTGAATTCGAAGAATACAGCACCGCGTTTTGCGGAAAAGGGATTTGAAGGTGAAGAGATTGAAGTCATTTTAGAACTTAAGGTTTTAGCGGATGTCGGTCTTGTTGGATATCCTTCAGTAGGAAAGTCAACGTTACTATCTGTTGTCTCACGTGCCAAACCTGAAATTGCAGATTATCACTTTACGACACTGGCCCCAAACTTGGGAATTGCCCAAAGTGGTGATGGTCGTTCTTTTGCTGTTGCCGACTTACCAGGTCTCATAGAGGCTGCACATGAAGGAAAAGGATTGGGACATGTATTTTTACGTCACGTAGAAAGATGTCGTGTTCTGGTTCATGTCATTGATATGGGAGCAGAAGATGGTCGTGATCCTTTGGAAGATTACGAAATTATTAACAATGAGCTTGCGATGTATAATGAAAACCTTCTGGAAAGACCGATGGTTGTTGTCGCAAACAAAATGGATTTAGATCTTGCTCAAGAAAATTTAGAGCGTTTTAAAGCAAAATATCCAGACATTGAAATCTTTGAAATGATTACAGTGGTTGGCGAGGGTACGGATAAACTATTGTACCGTCTTGCGGATATTCTGGATACACTTCCCAAAGAACTCTTATCACATGAAGAAGACATGGTTGTGTTTAAATATCAAAAACCACAACGTAAGTTTACAGTGCATCGTTTGGATGGCGATATGTGGGAAATCAAAGGTGAAGCCGTACGACGCTTATTGGATCAATATGATTTTACGTTTGAAGATGAAATGATTCGTTTCGGAATTGCACTTAAGAAATTGGGTGTGGATGAAACGTTAAGGGAAAGTGGCGCCCAACATGGCGATACGATTATTTTAGCCAATATTCAATTTGTTTTTGATGAAGGTGTGGTAGAATAATTATAAAGGTGAGGTGAATCATATGTTTGCGTACATATCAGGAAATGTTTTATGGGTCTCAAAGGAGTCAGTTGTGGTAGAAAATCATGGCATTGGTTATGAAGTTTTTACCCCCACATCCTATATATATAAAGAGACTCAAGAAGTTAGTTTTTATACTTATTTCCATGTTCGTGAAGATGCGATGATCCTTTACGGTTTTGAAACAAAGGAAGCTTTGAAATTCTTTGAATTGATAATCAGTGTTAAAGGTGTTGGACCCAGAATAGGATTAAACATCATGGGCCGCGTACCTTATAGTAAGATTGTTAGCGCAATAGAACAAGCAGATGTCACTTTTTTAAAGACCTTACCAGGTATTGGACCTAAGATGGCCTCTCAAATGGTGTTGGATTTAAAGGGAAAATTGGTGACAGCAGAAACTGTGACACAATTGAATCCAAAATTGGATGAAGTTATCGAAACACTGGAGGCACTGGGTTTCAAAAAAGCTGAGATTAATGGTGTCATGAAGAAAATCGATAATACGGAAGAAAATGATGTACAAACATTGATTAAAACAGCACTACAAATGCTCGCAAGATAAGGGGATGATTATGGATAGAGTCATGTCACCTGAAGCATATGAAACCACAATGGATTCTGAGACGCGTTTGCGTCCCAGTACTTTGGATGAATATGTAGGTCAAAAGGATTTAAAGGAAAATTTAAAAATATATATTGAAGCTGCGAAAACAAGAAATGAGGCTTTGGACCACTTGTTATTTTACGGTCCTCCTGGTCTTGGGAAAACAACGTTAGCGTATATTATTGCTAAAGAGATGGGAACCAATATTAAAGTAACCTCTGGCCCTAGTATTGAAAGAACGGGTGA
Organism: Erysipelothrix sp. UBA3377; assembly: GCA_002359085.1. GTDB lineage: Bacteria > Bacillota_I > Bacilli_A > Erysipelotrichales > Erysipelotrichaceae > Erysipelothrix. The sequence continues at coordinate 6,731 of DEQB01000072.1, read as the reverse complement.
TTTGGCTGCTTTATTAACTTCTTTAGAACCTGGAGATGTCTTGTTTATTGATGAGATACATCGCCTTCCAAAAGTCATTGAAGAGGTTTTATACTCAGCGATGGAGGACTATGCGATTGATTTGATTGTCGGTAAAGATGATACATCTCGCAGTATGCGTTTGGATTTACCCCCCTTTACACTGGTGGGTGCCACAACGCGTGCCGGTGATTTAACAGCCCCGCTTAGAGATCGTTTTGGGATTGTTTCAAAGCTTGATTACTATACGCTTGAAGAAATCCAACAAATTATTAAACGTACTTCTAAAGTAATGGATACTCAAATTGCGAAAGATGCAGTGGTTGAAATTTCTAAAAGAAGTCGTGGAACACCCCGTATCGCAAACCGTTTATTCAGACGTGTAAGAGACTTTGCGCTTGTGATGAATGACAATTATGTCGATCCTTCCATTGCGAACTTTAGTTTGGAAAGACTCAAAGTCGATGCATTGGGATTGGATGATGTGGATGTTCGTTACTTAAAAGGTATTATTGAACGCTTTAATGGTGGACCTGTTGGTATTGAGGCCATTGCTTCATCCATATCTGAAGAAGTCATGACTTTGGAAGATGTATATGAACCCTACTTACTACAGTTGGGTTTCATTAATCGGACTCCAAGAGGCCGAATTGTAACTGAAAAAGCATATAAACACTTGAATATTAAACAAAAAGATATTCAAGCTGGATTAGATATTTAGAGGTGACACATGAAAATATGTATGGTAACAGGTGGTAGTGGTGGACATATTTATCCAGCATTATCCTTTGCGGATTATGTAAAAAAACATACCGATTATGATGTTTTCTTTATTGGAAATGATCATAAGATGGAATCAGAAATCATACCTCAAGCAGGCTATGATTTTTATGCCATTCACAATCAGGGATTACAAGGCTCTAAGTTGGATAAAGTGAAAGCTTTATTGGGTCAATTTAAGGCTATTAATCAAGCTAAAAAGCATCTCAAGTCATTAAAACCAGATGTTGTTTTTAGTTTTGGAGGTTATGTGAGTTTACCGGTAGTGCTTGCTGCCAAACAACTTAAGATTAATGTGGTTCTTCATGAACAAAATGCTTTTGTTGGAAAAGCCAATCGCATTGCAGCGCGATACTCAAAAGCACTGTTCACTTCATATGAGGAAGCATTCCAAGACCGTGATAACGTCTATTATTTTGGTAATCCCAGAGCGGATTTGATTGATCAAGTCAAAGACGATAAAAAAGAGCTGAAGAGAATTGGATTAACTACCAAAAAGAGCATTGTTTTATGTGTTATGGGATCGCAAGGTTCACAAACCATGAACGATGTATTTAAAGCAATGATTCAAAAAATTGATACCATTGATTACCAAATCGTTTTTGTTACTGGTAAGTTAGAATATGATGCATTTATGGTGGGTCTTGATACTTTACCAAACAATGTATTTGTAGAGGAGTTTGTGGATCAAGGTGCATTGTTGCCGCATTTGGATTTGATTTTAGCAAGAGCCGGTGCAAGTACCATTACGGAGATTGTTGCTTTCGATATTCCGTCCATTCTTATACCCAGTCCTTATGTCGCGGATAACCACCAATTTTATAACGCGAATGCTTTAAATAAAAAGGATGCGACCCTTTTAATTGAAGAGAAAAACGTGACACCAGGACAATTAATTATAGAAATAGAGTCGTTGATTCATAATTCAGAAAAAATGAACAATATTAAATCCAATTTGAGTTACTTTAAAACACCAAATGTCAGTGAAAATATTCTTGGGGTAATTGAGGCACTTCATCATGACGCGTAGAAGGGATACAACCCAACCCGTTGATACCGTTAAGGAAATTACTGAAAACGTAAAACAAAAAAGACGTTTAGAACGTAAGAAACGACGCCATAGAATATTGAAACGAATTTTCACCCTTATTGTGGTTGTTTCTGTAATTGTTGGACTTTATTTATTTGATCAATCAGAATATTCTAAAATTAAAAATATTGAGATAAAGGGGAATAAGAATATACCCACTGAATATCTTTTGGAAAACTTCGAACTCAATGAAGGGGATCGTTTAATTAATGGTTTGTGGGCACAAGTGTTTGGTTCATATAAAGCACCTGGTGTTGCAAACAGTAAACTAAACATGTATTATACAAAGGGTAACATTACTTTGACAGTCGAAGAATTCCCGGTGGTGGCATACATTTCTGGGAAGCACACTAAAATATTACTTTCTGACAATGCTTTGTTATCAAACAGTGCATATACGTCCAACCTGGTACCGCGATTGGTCGGATTTACGGATGAAATGATTCATCAGTATCCTGATTTCTCAGATAAATTGAGTCGAATGGACAATGCATCATTTAACAGTATCTCTGAAATTCATATTATGAATGAACCTTTAGAGGATATTTATTTTAAATTGATTATGAATAATGGTTATTTTGTATACACCAACGTCGATAATTTGTTATTGATGAATTACTATTCGGAAATCGTTTCTGGAATTCAAACAGGTAATAAACCTGAGAATCGTTGCATTTATTTTCTAGATTATGGGCATACGCCTGATAATCAAAGTGCAATTTCCAAACCTTGTGAAGAATAGCATGGTGTTTTACAAAGAAATATGAGAAAATATAAAGGAAAAAATAGGAGGAATTCTTATGACAATAGAAAAACAAAATGATTTTGGGACCATTAAAATTACCAACGAAGCCATTGCAATGCTTGCGGGTGGTGTCGTTACTGAGTGCTATGGTGTTGTCGGAATGGCTTCACAACAAATTTTTAAGGATGGTTGGGCAGAGTTACTAAAAGGTGAAAACTTCACCAAAGGGGTAATTGTGAACCAAACAGAAGAAGGAATTGCACTCGATCTATATATTATAGTGAGTTATAATGTTAAGATTTCAGAAGTTGTACTTGAAGTGCAAAAGAATGTTAAATACATGATGGAGAAGACTCTACAACAAACAATCCATCAAATTAATGTATTTGTACAAGGGATTAAGGTGGTTAAGTAAAATGACGCATACGATTAATGGAGATTTGTTTATAAAAATGCTTGAAAATGGTGCAAACAATCTTTCAAACCAGCACCATGAAATTAATGCATTAAATGTTTTTCCTGTTCCCGATGGTGATACGGGAACCAATATGAATTTGACATTCACAAGTGGACTTAAAGATGCGAAGAATATTCGTTCATCCCATGTTGGTGAAATTTCAAAATCTTTATCCAGAGGACTTCTAATGGGAGCAAGAGGAAACTCCGGTGTTATTCTTTCTCAAATTTTTAGAGGGTTTTCACAATCTGTTGAATCCAAAAAAGAATTGAATGCTCAAGATCTTGCTTCAGCATTTATGCAAAGTAAAGAAACTGCTTATAAAGCAGTTATGAGACCTGTTGAAGGTACAATTCTTACTGTTTTACGTGAAGGTGCACAACATGCATTTGATTGGATGAAACAGAATACTACAGCGACTGTGGATGAATATTTTGATGTTTTACTTGAAGCATCCCATGTTTCTTTAAAAAACACACCGAATCTTTTACCTGTTTTAAAAGAAGTTGGCGTTGTTGACAGTGGGGGTGCCGGTTATGTTGCTGTTCTTGAGGGCTTTATTGCCGCATTAAAGGGTGAAACCATTGATGCACTTGAAGCCACAGAAATTGAAGCAAATGCTTCAAAACTCGCAAATATGGAACATGATGAATTTGGTTACTGTACTGAGTTTATTATCCAAATTGATCCTAAAACCACAAAATATAGTGAAGAACACTTCAGAAAAGAACTGGAAGCATTGGGTAATTCCATTGTAGTGGTTACGGACGAAGACTTGGTTAAAGTCCATGTTCATACCCTAAAACCTGGTAACGCATTAAATATTGGCCAAAAATATGGTGAGTTCTTAAAGCTTAAAATTGAAAACATGAGTGAACAACACCATACCATTATGGAAACAGATGTTGAACATGCTATTAAAGCGAAGAAAGATCCAGAAAAATATGCCATTGTTACCGTTGCTGCTGGTGAAGGTATTGTAGATCTATTCAAAGAACTACGTGCTGAATACATCATCAGTGGGGGTCAAACCATGAATCCATCTACGGAAGATTTCGTTGATTTGATCAATGGTATTGATTGTGATCATATTATTATTCTTCCAAACAACTCAAATATTATCTTGGCCGCAAACCAAGCCAGAGATATTTTAGAAGACCGTGATATTCACGTCCTAGAAACAAAATCAATTCCTCAAGGGTTATCAGCATGTCTGATGTTCAATCCTGAGGCTTCAATTGAAGAAAACTTGGAAGAAATGCTTGAGGCAGTTAAAAATACTACCACTGCTCAAGTTACCTATGCAATTAAAGACACAGTTTTTGAAAACTTAGAAATTAAAAAAGACGACTTCATGGGTATTCTTGAAAAAGATATCATTGTGTCAAATCCAGACAAACAATTTGTAGTTGAAACGCTACTTAAATCATTAATTACCGATGATAAAGAAATTGTTACCATTCTTGTAGGTGAAGATATCACTGATGAGGAAATGGATGCAGTCACACAATATGTTGAAGACAATTTCGATGTAGAATGTGAAGTTTATCGCGGAAATCAACCAGTATATTCATTTATATTTGGTGCTGAATAAAATCAAAAGGGCGATATTCGCCCTTTTTTACTACTAGGGGAAATCCATGAAACTTACAGAGAAGCAATCACTTATTATTTCAAGTTTAGGCTATGATAATCCTCAAGATTTCTTGACGCATTATCCTTTTCGTTATGATTTTTTGTTTGAGAAAAAAATTGATACTTGGGAAAGCGGCGAACAAGTTGTGTTTTCAGGTCGGTTGGTTTCTAATTTCTCAACATTTAGGTTTGGTAAGAATCAATCCAAAACGACATTTAAAGTATTGGTGGAAGAACAGGTGGTTTCAGTGACACTCTTTAATCTTCCTTTTTTAAAGGCCAGTAATTATGATCGCGGTATTGTGGTGATTGGACATGTCCAGGACAATGGATCGATAGTCGCAAAACGCATTACCAATCAAGATATTAAAACAATCATTGGAATTCAACCCGTCTATCCGACCAAAACCAGTATCAAACAACATGAAATCAAACGACTCATAGATAAGATATTGAAACATACAACGATCGATAATGTTGTTCCAGATGAATTTATCAATGCTTATAAATTATTGGATAGAGATGTGGCGATTAAAAATATACATCATCCTCAAAGTAAAGACGCTTTAAAAATGAGTTTGCGCACCTTAAAGTATGAGGAGTTTTTGTTGTATCATCTGGTCAATGGACTCAACGCCAGTACACTTTCACAAGGCATTTCAAAAGCGATTGATAAGGGTATGTTAGAGGATAAGATTAAATCTTTACCGTATACTTTAACTGAGGATCAAAGGATAGTCTTGGATGAAATTATTGAAGACCTTTCAAGTAAGAAACAGATGCATCGCTTGTTACAAGGGGATGTTGGAAGTGGGAAGACCATTGTTGCGCTTTTGGCTGCTTATCTTACAATATTGGATCAATACCAGGTCGCATTTATGGTGCCAACTGAGATTCTTTTGGAACAACACTTCAACAGTGTTAAAAAACTTTTTCCAGAACTCAGATCTGTTATGTTGTCTTCTTCGATGAGCAATCGCAGTGAAGTTTTGGATATGATTAAAAATAATGAAGTTGATATTGTGGTGGGGACGCATGCCCTATTTCAAGAGGACGTCATTTTCTCTAATTTAGGAATGGTTATTATTGATGAACAACATCGCTTTGGGGTACACCAAAGACGGAGTTTAATTGATAAAGGTGAGTATGTAGACACCTTAATGTTATCAGCGACTCCCATTCCGCGGTCATTGGCTTCCGCACTTTTCTTCAATCTTGATATATCTACTATTGCCACATATCCTGCTTTTAGAAAAGTAAACAAAACGGTGTTGGTTGAGGAGAATTCTATCCGTTCAATTTTAGAAGATTTAGAAGGTCGTTTGGTTTCAGGGGATCAAATTTATGTTGTCTGTGCTGCCATCGACGAGAGTGAACGCAAAGGGGTTAAAACAGTTGAAGGGATCTATGCACAATTTAAGAATCTATTTCCATCCTACAAGATTGGGAAAATTCACAGTCGCATTGATTCTGATGAAAAAGAGGCGATCATGCGTGCGTTCAATCAAGGTGATATTGATATCTTAATCAGTACTACAATTATTGAAGTTGGGATTGATGTACACAATGCCAATACGATGATTATATATAATGCTGAACTTTTTGGTTTGTCTACCTTACATCAATTACGGGGCCGTATTGGTCGTGGCACAAAAGCTGGTATTTTATATTTATTAAGTAATAAGGGCACTGAAGAAAGTCAAACACGTCTCAAACTCATGGCCTCTTCAAATGATGGATTTGAGTTATCCATGATGGATATGAAGATGCGGGGTATGGGGGATTTACTTGGGAACAGGCAAAGTGGACTGCCTCATTTTATCCTGGGTGATATTGAACATGACCAACCAATTTTGATCCAAGCGAAAGTGGATGCTGAAAAAATAATAGAAAATCAAAATGCTTATAAAGACGTGATTGATATCGCGAAAGGTATAAAAATGTTGTATAATTAAATCGATGGTGGTGATAGTATGACCTTATGGCAATTATTAGAAAATTTGAAT
>DEQB01000014.1 GCA_002359085.1 Erysipelothrix sp. UBA3377 | reverse complement strand
GCAAACTCATGGCAAGCCGCTAACAACGGCCCCAAAATGATCAACAATGATAAATCACCCGGCTTTTTTATCAAACACTTTGTCAAAGACTTAAACTTAGTCTTAGAAGAAGCAGGATCATTGAAACTTGATGTAGTTCAGAGTGTCGTTAAAATATATGAAATATTAAATGAAAATGACTTTGATGAATATGGTACACAAGCCATTTTTGATTACTATCTTAATCAATTGAAATAACACCAAAACCCAAATATTTTTTGATTTGGGGTTTTTTTATCTTTTATTTTGAGAAAAGATGGTATACTAATTTTTATATATATGGAGGCACATCTTTTGGAAAAACTTTGGAACAAAAACTTTACAATCATCACACTGGGAACTGTAATGTCCATGTTGGGAAATGCAGTTTCTTCTTTTGCGTTGGCCGTACTCATCTTAGAACTCACCAACTCAAGTTTTGCTTTTGCGATTTACTTGGCACTCAACAGCCTACCACGTCTGATCATTCCCATGATCGCTGGAACGTTTTTAGATCGCTTCTCACGGGTTAAAGTCATTTATACCTTAGACTTTATCTCAGCTTTTGTATTTTTATTTATCTTTGTGGGTTTAACCCAAAACTTTTTGAACTATACCACATTCATGGTACTGGCATTACTCATCGGATCCATCGACAGTATTTATGCAGTCGCCTATGACAGTCTGTATCCTACGTTTATTTCAAAAGGTAACTTCTCTAAAGCTTACTCCATCTCTTCGATGATTTATCCCATCGCTGCCTTGATGACACCCGTTGCGGCCTATGTTCACGAAACCATTGGTCTTTCCACGCTCTTTATCTTTAATGCTCTTGCCTTCTTTATTGCAGCGCTCTTTGAGACACGTATTGATAAAGATGAAGCCCACATCAGTGAGCGTACTCAAAAATACCAGATCCAAGACTTTAAGAAAGAATACAAAGCAGGGTTTCAATACTTACTTAAACACAAAGGACTCCTGTATATCACCCTATACTTTTTCTGTAATTCTTTGTTTCAATCCTCAGTATCCCAAACCTTGGAAATGCCCTATTTCAAAAACATGCCATCCTTGGGATACCAACGCTTTACTTTTATATCCACAGCCAACGTGATGGGACGATTCTTGGGTGGTTTTCTACACTATCGCTTGGTCATTCCTGAGAAATACAAATTTAATATCGCAATGTGCGTATATATCATTATCAGTGTACTTCACGCATTCTATCTATATACCCCTTTTACCATGATGTTGATGATCAACTTCATGATTGGGATGTTTGCGGTTACGAGTTTCAACATTCGTATCTCCTCAACTCAAGCGACTGTCGACAATGCGATGCGGGGTCGATTCAATGGCGTCTTTCAGACCATCACAACTTCCGGTTTAATTTTAGGACAAGTCCTGTGGGGTGCACTGGGTGAAGTTATGGACCCACGTTTGATCATCATGGTAATGAACCTGGTAACCTTGGCACTGACCTTTGTTGTTATATATCGCCAACGCGAACATGTCAAACCCATCTACAACCAAACAATTTAAGACTGAAATCCCCAAACATCCAGTTAGGGGATTTTTTAATATAACTTCTGTCATAAAAGTATCAAATACACACATTTTTGAAATTGACTAACAAAACTTAAGTTGGTAATATTTATGAAACGGGGGTATATCCATGACAATGAATAAGGAAGATTTCCTAACAACCAGTGAGTTTGCAAAAGTATGCGGCGTAACTAAACATACACTTTTTCACTATGACGATTTGGGAGTCCTCAAACCCGCCATGATTGATGATAAAGGATACCGCTTTTATGCCATCAAACAGCTTTCTACTTTTGATATCATCAAAGTCCTGAAAGAAATGAACATTTCATTAAAAAACATTAAAATCTATTTAGAGAATCAGAACACCGATGCATTCATGCAAATATTACAAGAAAGAAGTATGCAGTTATCCATCGAAAAGAAACGCTTATAAAAACAATTATATATTTGAACTTGACCCCAACGCTTGGTATATCATGCCCGGTTGCTACACTTCAACTTTACAGATGATTGATGATTTAACACTTGTTATTGAAGCCATTAAATAGAAAACGTGTACTTCATTCTGTTTGTGCATACTCGCTCTTATTTCACATCAATTACTTAGACATTCAAATCGATATGTTGTAAAATAATACCTATATGAGAAGAGGCGAATCTATGACTAATTTCTTTATGTCAATTGATGATCAAGGTGGAAAAATCCCCTTTATCACCTTTGGCTTTGTACATATTATATGGTTGATTGCGATTGCGATTGTGATATTTTTAATCACAACGATCTATAAAGGACGATCCGAAATTGATCGTATACTATTTAGAAAGCGTTTGAGCCTACTGATTTTATTTACTGAATTATTGAGAAAGTATACACTGATCGCAAAAGGTGATTTCAAACACTTAGATGTTCCCTTGCATCTTTGTTCAATCAGTATCATTTTGGTAGTAATACATGCTTATCGTGCTTCTTCAAAGGTGGATGATGCTCAATTCATGCTCGTATTACCAGGAGCACTGGCGGCCTTATTATTCCCAGATTGGAATACGCCTTTAAAATTCAACTTCTATTATTTACACAGTTGGATTATTCACGGACTATTGGTGTTGTATCCTGTTATGTTACTGGCTTCTAAAGACTTAATTCCAAACAGAAGAAATCTACCAGCAGTATCATTGGGTTTGGGTTTATTTGCCATTCCAATTTATTTCATCAATAAAGCTTGGAACACCAATTTCTTATTTATCAATACCCCTTCTGAAGGATCACCCTTGGTATTTTTAGAAAAAATCTTGGGCAATCCCGGATACATATTTGGACTTGCAACACTGGCATTGATCGTTTGGTTGGTGATGTATTGGATTTCCGATTCAATCATAGCATCAAAACCAAACAGAACGTATCTCAGTAAATATACCCCTTAATCACACAATATAGTGTGATTTTTTTAACTTATCTATAAGTAGGTTGTATTGAATTGTTTTATAATTTTCCCAAAGCTTAAGCGTTAAATGGATGGGTACATACTCATCACGACATTACCCGAACTTACTTTCCCAATCCTTTATGAAACGGTTTAGAAATAGTGTTATGTACGTTGTGAAACGTAACGCGATTATCAAAAAAGGGTATAGTAAACCTTTTTCTATGCGAGCACATATTGTCTGGGAGTGTAAAATGAACTGTGTAAGTAGCTAATTCTAGATGTAGCTGCTTATG
>DEQB01000095.1:1119-7606 GCA_002359085.1 Erysipelothrix sp. UBA3377 | reverse complement strand
AAAAAAACAAAGTAAGCTGATTACGTTAATTACAAAAGAAAAAAATCCATTAATCATGAACATAATCTGAAATTTCGACGTCAAGAATCCTACCAATATCACGTTTCTCAGATAGGTTACGAACCCTTGAATAGGTAAACTTTAACTCAGCTCCCACCTTCATCTGTGAAGCATACTTATCATAAAGCGCCTCTCCTTGGAAGTCATTTTCCAAGATCAATTCATGGGGCGCAAAGGGTCCCGCACCAGTACCCCCTAAATGGAATACCATCACAATTAACGACTTACTCGCATGACTATTATCTATGTTTCTAAAGGGATCAATTACATCTACAATTACACAGTCCTGAGTTATTGTATTTTTATCAGTTGGAACCAAGTATATTTCTTGCGGCTCAAGCTCTTTGATCAATACCCCTCTAGTTTGCGCCAATTCCCTTGATCTTCTTAAGTATTCCTTTGTGGAGTTTAGCTCAGATGTTAATTGTTCAATTTCCATATCTTTTTCTTCTATAGCAGTTTGGCTACACCCTATTAAAACCAATGCGGCCAATATGATAGTTTGGTATTTTTTCATCCATATATCCTCCATTTATATACCTAGATTACTATATCAGGAATAAGAATGCAATTTTTTTCACAAAATACAAACTTTGGTTGAATCAACATTGTGAAAATGATAACATTGTTTTAAGGATAATTTTCGATGAAAAAATATATCTTGACATTATTGCTTACATTTTTCTTGTTTAATACAATTCAAAGTGAATGGTACGTTAAGGCAGAGGACGAAAACTTTCCTCTAAACATAACTAAATCTTTGAAAAATACCTCAAAGTATACACCACTCCAAATTGTAGAAATGAACTTTACAGACAAAAACGGTAATGAATTCGACGAGGAAACTAGCGATTATAATCTAAGTACAACTATTGAAACGAAATCATTACCGTTTACTGCTTCTTCACATGGTCAGAAACAAATCAACAATCATTATTGCGGTCCTGCCGCTGCACGAGCAGTCATAAAGTACCTAACCGGGAAAAGCTATACTCAAACTTACATAGCACCCTATGTTGGACAAGGTGTTGGTGGTAGCGGTACATCATGGACAACCATGGGGTCAGGAATTAATAAAATTGAAAACTTGGGCTACGGATGGAGCAACATTAATACCACCGGAAGAGGAATTGCTTCTGTAGTAAGAAGAAATATTGTAGCAAATCGTCCTGTGATTGCCCATGTAGGACTTCCAGAACTCGATCCATCTTACTACAATAGCGGTAATATTAATTTCGATTCAGCACATTATATCGTTATTATCGGATACAGCTTCGGATATGATACGCCGATTCCATACAAAAATACCGAGGACGGAAATTTTAGTACTCAGTCCCCTTACAATACAATTACTTACTATGATCCATTTAGACATAAAGTAATTACCGCTCCCTACAGTCGTGTGTACAATGCAATGAAAGCATGTCAACCAGAAAATCAAGTTCTAATCTGGTAATTAGAGACAAATCAAATAACATTGCCATAACTTTTAATAAGGTATCTTAAATCTGGATAAGCTCCCCTAGAGTAGACACAAAAACAAATTAAAAGGACTCCAATGGAATCTGAATCCTCTTAATTCCATGTGAAGAAAACCATTGCTGTTTTATACATACAAATGTTTTTAATTTGGTAATGACACTTATTTGCAATTTCAATATCAAAATTATTTTGATTGTGAATTTAAAAAACCACTGTGATGAACCAGAGTATATTTCTCTTTCACAGTGGCTTTTTTATTGACTCTAATTATCTAATTGCGTTTTCAGTATCTTTATCGAAGAAGTGGCCTTTGCTTAAGTTGAATGATAGTTCAACAACATCGCCTGCTCTATAAAGATCTTGTGCGCCAACTTTAGCGATAAACTCTTGTTTACCAACGGATGAATACAACATGATTTCAGCACCCAATAGTTCAGACACAACCACATCAGCTTTAACCACTGATTCAGGATTTGCTTCCAATACTAAGGGTTCATTGCGGATGTCCTCTGGACGGATTCCGAAAATCAATTGCTTGCCTTCATATCCATGTTCTGTTAATAATTTTGCTTTCCCTTCAGGAACTGGAAGATCCAAACCTTCACCATCTGTAATGCGACCATTTTGATAGGTAACATTAAAGAAGTTCATTGCAGGTGATCCAATAAATCCAGCCACAAACACGTTATCAGGTCTGTCATATACTTCCTTTGGAGATCCAATTTGTTGGATGAATCCAGATTTCATAATAACAATTCTATCTGCCATGGTCATCGCTTCAGTTTGGTCGTGGGTAACATAAACAGTTGTGGTACCCAAGCGTTGGTGTAATTTCGTAATCTCTGTACGCATCGCAACACGCAATTTCGCATCAAGGTTTGAGAGTGGCTCATCCATCAAGAATACTTGTGCATCACGCACAATCGCACGTCCAAGCGCAACACGCTGACGCTCACCACCGGATAAAGCAGCAGGTTTACGATCAAGATACGTTGAAAGACCTAGAATATCTGCAGCGTTCTTAACGGAACGTTCAATTTGGTCCTTTGGTAATTTACGTAGTTTCAAACCAAATGCCATGTTATCGTACACAGTCATATGTGGATACAAAGCATAGTTTTGGAAAACCATCGCGATATCTCTATCTTTAGGTTCAACGTCGTTTACAACACGATTGTTGATTGAAATGATTCCTTCAGTAATATCTTCCAAACCCGCAATCATACGCAAGGTTGTGGACTTACCACACCCTGAGGGTCCAACAAATACTACAAACTCACCATCTTCAATTTCTAAGTTAAAATCGGTAACCGCATAGGTATCGTTACCTTGGTACATTTTATGTATATTTTTTAATGTTATATTAGCCATAACTTCCTCCTAAATAATCTACGTTAATTATAATATTCAATACACTTTTATGATATAGTTAAAGTGCACAAACTTAGAAACGGAGACTGAGCATCCTTGAAACAAAAGCTTGAACAATATCAGAATCAAACCATGATATTCATACATTTTAAATTCGATCAAGCCGTAGATGCTGAAATTTGGATTGAAAGCTTTCAATCTTTTTTTGATGCCCATACCGGTTTCTTTATGACAGACAAAAGTGGTATCTTCCTAAAAAGTGCACTGGAAGAAGATTTCGCTTCCAAACTAGACGAAGTCATCGAGATCATGTCCTTTGATTTCTCCACAAAAGCACAGTTCAGTATTGGTTTACCACAACGCATTCATTCCAATATCGAACCCATACTCCAAAAAGAACATACCCTGTTTCTAAACTCAAGAAGTATAGAACCACTCATCTCATTAACACAAGATTACGTGAACACACACTTCACCAACCTATTGGACAGTCCCGTGTTTGAAACACTCAAACACTACATACACACAAACCAAGACATGGGTGAAGCCATTGTGAAACTCTTTGAAACCAACAATAATGTTGCACAAAGTGCCGCAGAACTTTACTTACACCGTAACACACTCATCTATCGCATGAACAAATTTGAAAAAGATACCCAAATGGATCTCAAAAATCCCCATAATTTACTAATCTGTTATCTCATAACACGAGAGGAAATAAAATGAAAACAATCGAACTAGAAAACAAAACCATACACATCGTCCAAACAGCCCATGTATCCAAGGCCAGTATCGAAGACGTTAAAAACGCAATCGATACAGTGATGCCCGATGTGGTTTGCGTTGAGCTTGATGAAGGACGTGGAAAATCATTGATGGCTCCCGAAAAGAAAAATATGGACATCAAACAAATCATTAAAGAAAAAAAGGTCGCACCCTTTTTGGTGAACCTGATTCTATCCAACTACCAAAAACAAATGGCAGACGATCTGGATACAGAAGTAGGTGGCGAAATGAAACAAGCCATCCTCAGTGCACAAGAACACAACATTCCCATACGGTACATTGACCGCAACATTCAAATCACCCTCCAGCGCATTTGGAACAAATTTGGATTGTTTAAAAAAGCGAACTTGGGTGTTAGTATCTTCTTCAGTCTGTTCTCATCTGAATCCATATCAGAAGCAGACATTGAAGATCTAAAAGGCAGTGATTTACTACTCGCATCCATTGACGAACTCGATAAAGATTATCCTGAAATCAGTCATGTAATCTTACACGAAAGAAATCAATACATGGCAGAAAAAATCAATCGACTTCCCTACAATAATATCGTCGTCGTCATTGGTGCAGCGCATGCTCCAGGAATGATTGAAAGTTTGGAACATCGATACAACCTCAACGAACTCAATCAAGTGCCTGAAAAAAAGAAAAACAACCTCTCAGGACTCATCATTCCAGCCATCATCGTCACACTGTTGGTTATCTTAACCTTTAAGTCCCCCACAGCAGGACTCAATGAATTACTATCTTGGATCGTGACTTCATCCATACTCGCCGGGGTGGGTGCACTGATAAGTGGCGCACATATCGCAACCATCTTAATCAGCGTCTTAACCGCTTGGGTTGGGATCATGTCACCAGTACTGGCCGTGGGTATCTTTGCGGGATTAACTGAAAGTTACTTCAGACCCCCTTTCGATTATGATTTCGAGAATATCAGTGATGATATGAAATCCATTAAAGGATGGTATAGAAACAGGGTCTTAAGAATCATTCTTATATTCTTCATGACCAGTCTCTTGAGTGCCATTGGAACCTTCATTGCTGGAAAGAATATTATTCAATCTATCTTTAACTAAAAAAAGGCATATCACGCGATATGCCTTTTGACTTCTATTCAATAATTTCCATCTTATTTTCCCAAAACCAAATAGTACCCATGAACATCAGTCCACAGAATAATGCTTCAAGCAATGTAATTTGTGCCAAGATTTTGAAACCCGAAGGATTGCTGACCAAGACAAATATTTGGTCCCAACCATCAACCAAAGGATTGAGGTTAGAAAGCAAATCAGGATTCATAAGGATCAGTTCATTAAATGAAATATCCGCAAATGACATGTTTGAAAAGAACCCCACCGTAATGCGTGTGATAATTGAAGTGATGACCAAGTAACCCACAAACGTTAAGATCCCTCTGTGGTTTTGAACAAAACTGGAATGTATGATACTTCCCACAAACAAGAGCGTAAAGGCTGTCAATAAACCATCCACCAAAGTAGACAATAAGAATATACCCAACTGTGGTGCTGTAAATGTTTGTAGCACATAGGCAATCAAATTCTGCGCAACTTCTATAATTTCAAAACTTCCCCATGTGACGACCACAAAGAATACCAGTGAAATCATGGATACTACTCCGATGATAAAGCTCCATAGGAAATATACCACCAGTTTAGAAACAATGATTTCCCATGTTTTAACAGGCATTGTGAATAAACGATATGCGTTTTGGTTATAAATTGATCTGTACAATAATTTAATCAGTCCACCAATCCACAACACCACAATCGCAACCGACAACCCCATAATGATGAGCATTAAGATGGGTATGATAAAGGCACTGGCTGAACCTTGAAATGTTGAATTAACCACAAACGTTAAAATCAAAGTAATGGTTAGTGTCATCAAGACGACAGGTCCAAAGTGTTTTCTCGAATCTATAAATTCGTTTTTTATTAATTTACCGACCATTTGAATACCTCCCTGAACTCCTCATTGACTGAATGACCCGTTCTCTCTCTTAAATCATCACAGTTTTCATGAAGGATGATTTCGCCCTCTTTAAGAAAGATCACTTCATCCAACACGGTTTCAATATCTTGAATTAAGTGTGTTGAGATTACCATCAATGCATCTTCATTATACGTTCCCAAGATCGTATCAATAATCAAATCACGAGATGCTGGGTCAACCCCCGCAATGGGTTCATCAATCAAGTAGACTTCTGCTTGTCTTGAAAGACATAAAGCCAATTGAAACTTCTCTTTCATCCCTTTAGACATTTTCTTAAGTTGTTGATCGTAACTGATACTCATTTTCCCCAACAATTCTTTAAAGATATCTGCATTAAAGTCTGGATACATATCCATGTATAGCGCAGTTGCGCGTTTACCTGTAATTGAATCTTCGAAGTAATTTAGATCTGGTAAATATGAAATCATCGATTTGGTTTGAAAACCAATGGGATGACCCCCAATTTTAATATCCCCCTGATGATTTCTTAAAAGTCCAACCAATGTTTTAATCAGTGTTGTTTTCCCTGAACCATTGGGTCCACAAAGGCCAATGATTTTACCTTTATCCAAAGATAAATCCAAATCCTTGAGCACTTTGTGTTTACCATAGCCCTTATTGAGATGTTTTATTTCAATAATTTGTGTCATGTTTCTCCTCCCATGCCTCTTTTAAATATTCAATCGTTTCATCGTAATCAAACCCAAACTTCTTAACACCTACGATAAATTCAGTACTGATATTTTTCATCAAAGTGTTTTTCAACTGCTTAATG